>DXES01000086.1 GCA_019114825.1 Candidatus Anaerotruncus excrementipullorum | reverse complement strand
GTCAGCGGGAGCATCAGCCCCGACTGGGAGCGCCGGTAGCCGCTCTCCAGCTCCTCCCGGGTGAGGGCGGGGGGCTCCTCCTCCTGCTGGGGCTGGGGCTCCTGTTGGGGCTGCTCCGGCTGGGCGTGCTCCAGCGACCACTGGTAGGCGGCCTCCTGCTGAGCCTTCCAGACCCGGTCGGTCACCTCCTGGGAGGGCTCGTAGGTTGCCGGGTCGAAATCATCGGTGTAAAAGAATTCATGGAGGATGCGGGAGGTCTCCTCCGGGTCCAGCATCATCATGCTGCGGCCGTCGGGGGTGAGCTTGGAGCCGTACATACCGCTGAGGGGCAGGGTCATCTGCTCCAGCTGGACCCCCAAAAAGCCCGGCGCCCGCAGCACCAGGTCGCTGATCTCCTGGCGGCTCAGGTTGGTCTCCACCAGGGGCAGGGCGATATCCAGCATGTCGTTGATCTCCAACAGGCTCAGGTCCTTGGTCTGGTCGATGGCCGCCTGGAGCACATTGCGCTGGCGCTGCACCCGGTGGAAGTCGTCGTCGATAAACCGCTGGCGGGCGTAGGCCAAGGCGTCGTGGCCATCCAGGTGGTTGAGCCCCGGGTGGACCCGCTGGCGGGTGGTGGAGTTGGTGTAGATCTCCCCGTTGAGGGCGGCGGCCTCCACCTCGGTAAGCTCGATATCCACGCCGCCGATGGCGTCGATCAGCTCCGCGGCCGCCCCCACATTCACCCGGGCGTACCGGCGCACATCGATGCCGGTGAGCTGCTGCACCGCCTCCAGGGTCATCTGGGCGCCCCCGTAGGCGAAGGTATGGGTGAGCCAGTCCTCCCCATACCCCTCGATGGGCACGCCGATCGCCCGCTCCAGGCTCACCAGCTTGGCGGTGTGCTCCTGCAGGTTCAGGCTCAGCAGCATACAGGCGTCCGCCCGGGCGCCCGAGCGCAGCTCGGCGCCGAAGTCCTCGATGGTGCCCCCCTCCGCCCGCTCGTCGGTGCCCAGCAGCAGGATATTGAAGTAGGTCAGGTCGGATACCCGGCCGGATTCGGTGCCGGAGATAGTCTCGTCCTGGAGGGGCTGCGCCCCCTCCACATACTGGATGCGGTCCAGCTTGGACTGGAAGTAAAGCCATCCGCCCCCGGCGGCCAGCGCCAAAACCGCCGCCAAACCCAGCGGGATCAGCCACCACCAGCGCCGCAGGCGTCCCTTTTGATGCTCATGCTCCATTGTGCCCTTTAAATCCTCCTATCCAGCGGGAGAGCGCCCTTCGGGCGCTCGGAAACGGTTTTGATTATACTGGTTTCGACAGCCCCTGTCAATCTTTCCCCGGCGTGAGCTGCTCGGAGGGGTTCACCACCCCCCGCACCAGCGTCAGGAAGAGGATCTTGATATCCAGGGCCAGCGACCAGTTCTCTATATAGTAGAGGTCGCATTTGATCCGCTCCAAAATCGAGGTGTCCCCCCGCCAGCCGTTCACCTGGGCCCAGCCGGTGATCCCCGGCCGCACCCGGTGCTTGCGCATATAGAGGGGCACCTCGTCCCGGAATTTCTCCACAAAGTAGGGCCGCTCCGGCCGGGGCCCCACCAGGCTCATCTCCCCCTTGAGCACATTCACCAACTGGGGCAGCTCATCGATGGAGAGCTTGCGCAGCAGCGCCCCAAACCGGGTGCGGCGGCTGTCCTGCCGGGTGCCCCAGGTGGTGGCGTCCGCGTTGCCCTCCACCCGCATGGAGCGGAATTTATACATGGTAAACAGCTTGCGGTTGCGGCCCACCCGCTGCTGGCGGTAGATCACCGGCCCGGGGGAGGAGAGCCGGATGCCCAGAGCGGCGGCGGCCATCACCGGGGAGCAGAGCACCAGCAGCGCCGCCGCCCCCGCCAGGTCGAACGCCCGCTTGACCAGGGCGTTCAGGGGGTTGTCCAGGGGGATCCGGTGGAGGTTTAAAAGGGGCAGCCCGTCCAGGTCCTCCACATAGAGGTTGGTGGGCAGGTACTGGGCGTAAAACGGCAGGAGGCTGGCCCGGACCCCCTCCCAGGCGCAGGCCTCCGCCAGCCCGCCCAGCCGCCGGAATTCATCCCCGTCCAGGGCGATGACCACCTCGTCCACGCCCCCCTGGCGCAGCAGCTCCGCCACCCGCTCCAGCTTGCCCAGCCAGGGGACCTGGCGGCCCTGGGTGTCCGCCGGGGTGTCCCGCAGGTAGCCCAGCACCTGGTAGCCCAGGGCCGCCTCCTCGGTGATCTTGTCCAGATAGGCGGCGGTCATGCCGTTCCAGCCGGCGATGAGCACCCGGGTGCGCAGGGCGCCCCGGCGGCGCCGCCGGCGCAGGGCCAGCTGGATGCCGGTGCGCACCCCGCCGGTGGCCAGGGCGGTACACAGGCCAAACAGCCCCAGCGTCAGCCGGGAGATGTCGTCCTGGTGGGTGAGAAAGCTCACCAGGAACAGCACCCCCACATTGCACAGGCCGGCGGCGGCCACCTTCCCCCACACCGCCGCCAGCGGCCGGTAGCGGAAGAGGTCATAGAGGTCCAGCCAGTGGTAGAGGACCAGCTCCACCGGGATGGCCACCGCCAGCAGCCGCAGGTAGTGACCCAGCCCCAGCGCGCCGGCCTGCCCTTGGAGCACCGAAAAACGCAGCCAATAGGCTGCAAAGATGCAGAAAACTGCCGCTGCGCCGTCGGCGCATTTGAGCAGCAGCGCCGCCAGCCGCTCGGTTTCCTTAGACATGGGCCCTACCATCCATTCTCTCGTGTTTTACCGGGAAAATCCTCAAAAATCCCCCGCGTTTTTCCGGACAAAAAGTCACTGTTTGCATTATAGTGCAAAAGCGGCGGCTGTCAAGCGTTCCGGCGGCGTTTCCGGAGAATTTTGCAGGCGGCGGCCGCGGTTCCTGCGTCCCCGTCCCGGCCGGGAGCGGGCCCGCCCCCACCCCGCCGGACGGGGAAACCCGGCGGGGTGGGGAAAGACACCCAAAATTTCTACCTTTTGCCCTATTCATCAAGCTTAGTACCGCCAAATATCGGACAATTTCACCAATCCCCCGCCTGGACACCCGGAGGGCAGGGGCAGTTTCCACTATTTTTCCCAAAAAGGGGGATTCTATCACCGCCGCCCCTGGATAACATGCTGCAAAACCTGCGGCTTTGGCGGGCGGCCGGGCCATTTCCCTTTTGGGGCGGAGGGCGGTAAAATGGAAGAAACTGAGAGGAGGGAACCCAAATGGCGATTCCAAAGGTGGCGGCCATCAACGACCTGTCCGGGCTGGGGAAATGCTCCCTCACCGCGGCCATCCCCATCCTGTCGGTGATGGGGGTGCAGGCCTGCCCGCTGCCCACGGCGGCGCTGAGCAACCAGACCGGTTTCCCCAGCTACGCCTGCGTGGACCTGAGCGGCCACATGGCCGAGTTCGCAGCCCTGTGGGACCGCCAGGGGGTCCGGTTCGACGGCATCTACACCGGCTTTTTGTGCAGCGTGGAGCAGGTGGCGCTGGCCGGGCGGTTTATCGACACCTTCGCCCGGCCGGAGACGGTGGTGCTGGTGGACCCGGTGCTGGGGGACGACGGCCGGTTCTACCCCCTCTTTGACCACCGGATGCAGGCGGCGCTGACGGGGCTGGCGGCCCGGGCGGGGGTGATTACCCCCAACCTGACCGAGGCCCGGCTGCTGGCCGGGCTGGCCCCCGACCCCACCACCCCGCCCCAGGGGCTGGAGCCGGTGTGGGAGCTGGCCCAGCAGCTCACCCGGCTGGGGCCCCATACGGTGGTGGTCACCGGGGTCCACTGGCAGGACCGGATCTGGAACCTGGGGTACTGCGCCAAAGACGGCCGGCGGTTCTCCGCCTCCACCCGCCGGATGGGGGGCGGCTTTTCGGGCACCGGGGATATTTTGGCCTCGGTGCTCTGCGGGGGGCTGGTGCGGGGGGAGGCCCCCGGCCGGGCGCTGGAGCGGGCGGCCGCCCTGCTGGAGGCCTCCATCGCCGAGAGCTGCGCCGCAGGCACCGACCCCCGGGAGGGGGTGGCCTTTGAACACCACCTGCATCTACTGCTGAAGGAGGAGACCATATGAACAGGACCATTCCCCGCCAGGACCACACCCTGCGCCGGATGACCGCCGGCGCCATGCTTGCAGCGGTCATCGCCCTGACCACCGCCTACCTGTTCCACATCCCGGTGGGGGGCAACGGCGGGTATATCCACATTGGGGACGCCTTCGTCTATCTGGCGGGCAGCCTGCTGCCTGCGCCCTATGCCTGTGCCGCCGCCGCGCTGGGGGGCAGCCTGGCCGACCTGCTCTCCGGCTCCCCCATCTGGCTGCCTGCCACGGTGGTCATCAAGCCCCTCAACGTCCTCTGCTTTACCTGCCGGGGGGAACGGCTGCTCTGCCGGCGCAACCTAGCGGCCTCAGCGGCCTCCGGGCTGGTCACCATCGGGGGGTACTACCTAGCGGAGGCGCTCTTGGTGGGCAGCTGGGTGGCCCCCCTGGCCGCCATCCCCAGTGGGCTGTTCCAGCCGGTGGGCAGCTGCGCGGCCTACCTGCTGCTGGCCGGGGCGCTGGACCGGGCCGGGCTGAAAAAACGCCTCAGCCCCCTGCTATAAGGGGCTTTACATCAAAATCGGGAGGTTTTTTAGGATGAAAGCGGAAGAGATCCTCTATGAATACGGCGACCAGCTCTATGTGAACCTGACCAACCGGTGCCCCTGCCGGTGCGACTTCTGTATCCGGGGCAAGACCGACGGCCTGGGCACGGCGGACAGCCTCTGGCTGGACCACGACCCCAGCGCCCAGGAGGTGATCGCCGCCCTGGAGGGGCGGGAGCTGGCCCGCTACCAGGAGGTGGTGTTCTGCGGCTATGGGGAGCCGTTCTGCGCCCTGGAGGTGCTGCTAGAGGTCTGCCGCTGGCTGCGGGAGCACACCCGGCTGCGCACCCGGATCAACACCAACGGCCTGGGGGACCTGATCCAGGGCAGCCACACCCCGCCTCTGCTGGAGGGGCTGGTGGACGCGGTGTCCATCAGCTTAAACACCTCCGACCCGGACTACTACCTGCGGCTCTGCCACCCCTCCTTTGGGGAAAAGGCCTACGGAGCGATGCTCCAATTTGCCCAGGACTGTAAAAAGTATGTGCCTGAGGTGAAGTTCTCGGTGGTGGATGTGATCCCCAAGGAGGACATCGAGGGCTGCCGCCGGCTGTCCCAAAAGCTGGGGGTGCCCCTGCGGGTGCGCCACTATGTCAGCTGAACCGGCCAGGGCCATAGAAAAATCCCCCGCTTTTCGCGGGGGATTTTTGATAGGGGCGGATATCCAACGCCAGAGGCCGGGGGGTATTGGGCAGCTCAGGCGAACAAGCTGCCCAGGTGGTCATAGGCCTGCTGGGTCAAATCCGGGTCGTTGAGGGCATAGAGCAGCGGGGTGGCGATGCTGTCCACCTCCAAAAATACATTTTTATTGAACAGCCAGAGGGAGTAGCCCTCCTGCCCATCCTCAAAGACCATCCGCAGGCGGTAGGTGGGCAGCGTCACGCCCAGGTTGGGGATCTGGATTTCATCGTTGGTGATCCGCTGCACCCACCCCACTTTGAGCTGCCGCAGGACCTGGGCGGTGGCCAAAATCTGCTCCCGCTCCTGGGGGGAGGCGGCGCTCTCCAGGGTCACTGTCCGCTCCCCATCCTGGGACTCCTGCAACACGCTCAACTGGGTGATCCGGTAGGGGTTCATATACCCCAGCCACTCCATATTGGCGGGGGCCTGCTGCTGGCAGGTATCCAACAGCGCCTCCAGGGTGGCCAGCTCCTCCCCCTGCACCTGCCAGACGCCGCCATGGCCGCTGGTTTGGAGGGTATGG
>DXES01000085.1 GCA_019114825.1 Candidatus Anaerotruncus excrementipullorum | reverse complement strand
CGGTTTGCGCAAGAGAGGAAAGGGAAAGAGATGTATATTGTCATTGTGGGCATCGGCAAGGTGGGCAGCACCGTGGCGGCCTACCTCTCCCGGGAGGGGGAACACGAGGTCGTGGTGGTGGATAAAAACCCCGACATCGTGGAGCGTATGGCCAACAACTACGATGTGTTGGGCTTCTGCGGCAACGGGGCCGCCCCCGAGATCCAGCAGGAGGCCGGGATGAACAAGGCGGATTTGGTGGTGGCGATGACCTCCTCCGACGAGTTCAACATCCTCTGCTGCATCCTGGCCAGGAAGGTGGGGGCCAAACACACCATCGCCCGGGTACGCAACCCGGACTACTTCCACCAGATGTCGTTTTTGCGCCAGGAGCTGGGGCTCTCCATGGCTGTGAACCCCGAGCTGGAGGCCGCCAACGCCATCAGCCGGATGCTCCGGTTCCCCAGCGCCATCAAGCTGGAGCTGTTCAGCAAGGGGCGCCTGGAGATGGCGGAGATCGTCATCCCCGAGGGGAGCATTTTGGAAAACCTGACCCTGAAAAAGCTGCCCCAGGCCTGCCAGGCCCAGGTGCTCATCTGCGCGGTGCGCCGGGGGGAGGAGGTATTCATCCCGGACGGGGATTTCGTGCTCCAGGCCGGGGACTATATCAACGTCACCGCCTCCCACGGGAACATGAATGAATTCTTTAAAATTTTGGGCATCTACCAGGACCGGATCAAAACGGTGCTGTTGGTGGGCGGCGGCAAGGTGGCCTTCTATCTGGCCCGCCAGCTGATCCCCCTGGGGATGCGGGTGGAGATTGTGGAGCAGAATGCGGACATCTGCCAGAACCTGAGCGAAGCACTGCCCAAGGCCACCATCCTCCACGGGGACGGCACCGACCAGGAGCTGCTATTGGAGGAGGGGCTGGCCACGGTGGACGCCTGCGTCTCCCTCACCGGCATCGATGAGGAAAACGTGATCATCTCCATGTTCGCCTCCATGAAAAAGGTGAAAAAGGTGATCACCAAGATCAACCGCCTGCCCCTGCTGGCCATCCTCCACAAACTGGGGATCGAGAGCGTGATCTCCCCCCGGGTGGCCACCGGTGAGCTGATCCTGCGGTATGTGCGGGCGCTGCACAACTCCGAGGGCAGCAGTGTCCAAACCCTCTACAAGCTGTTGGACGGCCAGGTGGAGGCGCTGGAGTTCGTTGTGAGCAAAAACGCCGTCTTTGTGGAAAAGACGCTGGAGGAGCTGCCCCTGAAGAAGGGGATCCTGCTGGCGGGCATCGTCCGCAGCGGCCGGCTGATCCACCCCAAGGGCAGCGATGTGATGCTGCCCGGGGATCTGGTGGTGGTGGTCACCACCCTCAACGGGCTGCAGGACCTGCACGACATTCTGGCGGAGGATTGAGGGAGTATGAACTTTCGAATGATCGCCTACATCATCGGCAAGCTGCTGAAGGTGGAGGCGGGGCTGCTGCTGCTGCCCATGCCCATCGCCCTGATCTATGGGGATGACACCATCCCCGACTTCGCCCTCACCATTCTGCTGCTGCTGGCGGTGGGGGTGCCCCTCTCCTGGAGATGCCCCAAAAACCGGGGGATGTATGTGCGGGAGGGGTTCTTCATCGTGGGGACCTCCTGGCTGCTGCTCTCCTTCTTCGGGGCGCTGCCGTTTATCTTCTCCGGGGAGATCCCCCGGCTGGCGGACGCCTTCTTTGAGACCGCCTCCGGCTTCACCACCACCGGCGCCAGCATCCTCACCGATGTGGAGGCCATGTGCAACAGTATGCTCTTCTGGCGCAGCTTCACCCACTGGGTGGGGGGCATGGGGGTACTGGTGTTTATGCTGGCCATCCTCCCCCAGACCGACGCCCAGACCCTCTACATCATGAAGGCGGAGGTGCCCGGGCCCACCTGCGGCAAGCTGGTCTCCAAGGTGCGCCAGACCGCGCTGATCCTCTACGCCATCTACCTGGTGATGACGGTGGTGCTGATCCTGCTGCTGGTGCTGGGGGGGATGCCCCTCTTTGACAGCGCCCTACACGCCTTCGGCACCGCCGGTACCGGCGGCTTCGGCATCAAGGCCACCAGTGTGGGGTACTACAACTCCGCCTATCTGGACGGGGTGATCGGCGTCTTTATGATCCTGTTCGGCACCAACTTCAACCTCTACTACCTGGTGCTGCTCACCGGCGGGCTCTCCGCCGCCCTCAAGAGCGAGGAGCTCCGCTGGTATCTGGGGATCATCGCCGCCTCGGTGGGGATGATTACCCTGAACATCCTGCCCCAGTACGGCGGCGACCTGCTCCACAGCTTCCGCTATGCCTTCTTCCAGGTCTCCAGCATCATCACCACCACCGGCTATACCACCGCCGACTACAGCCTGTGGCCGGTATTCTCCCAGACGATCCTGGTGCTGATTATGTTTGTGGGGGCGATGGCCGGTTCCACCGGCGGCGGCATCAAGGTCTCCCGGGTGGCCATCCTCTTTAAGGACGCGGTGCGGGGGATCCGCACCATCCTCTCCCCCCGCAGCGTCCGCTCCTTAAAATTTGAGGGCAAGCCGCTGGAGCGCCAGACGCTGGAGGGGATCCACTGCTTTTTCACCGCCTACATGCTGGTGTTCGTCTTTAGCGTGCTGATCCTCTCGCTGGACCAGTACGACCATGTGTCCAATGTGACGGCGGTGGCCTCCTGCTTCAACAACATCGGCCCCGCCCTGGGGGTCTGCGGCCCCATGGGCAGCTACGCCCCCTTCAGCGACCTGTCCAAGTGGGTGCTCAGCTTCGATATGCTTGCCGGGCGGCTGGAACTGTTCCCGCTGCTCATGCTCTTCTCCCCCGCCACCTACCGGCGCCACTGAGGCGTGCAGACATAAAAACGGACCCCGCCTGCGCGTGGGGTCCGTTTTTTGCCCTCCGGCCTCCCCTGCCCGCCCACAGGCATACCACCGGGACCGCATGGCGGTGGGCGTATGTGAAGCGTGGTGAGCTGTTTTGCTTACCGGCTGTCGGTTGACGGGTGCAGCTGGGGCGGGGAAGTTCCTTCCCCGGGATAAGCGGCGGAGCGGCGCCCCCGCCGCCTTTGCAGGCGCGGCCCAGGCCCGGCGGCGCTGGGCGGAGGGCAAAAGCGGTCGCGCCCCAGAGCTGCTGATAGCAGCCCCGGGGCACTTTTGTGCAGCTTACGACGCTGTGGGCGATTTACCCCGGCCGGGAGGCCTTTTGGGCGGCGGCCTGCTCCTGGCGCAGGTAGTAGAACACCCCCAGGATGACCACCACGCCCCCCGCCACCACCAGCGGCGCGGGCACCTCCCCAAACAGCAGCAGCCCCAGGCAGGTGGCGAACACCGGCTCCATCAGCTTGGCGGTGGAGACAAAGGCGGCGGGCACATCCTTCAGCGCCCAGCTAAAGACGCTGTGGCCCCCCAGCGTACAGACCGCCGCCAGCCCCAGGGCGCACAGGTAGTCCCGGGGGGTATAGCCGGTGAGGGGGACCCGGGCGGCCAGCAGCACCAGGCCGGTGACCACCGCCGCCGACAGGTAGACCACCAGCGTATACAGGGTGGTGGAGATCCGCTTGCGGCACTGGGCGCCGATCATGGTATAGCAGGCCACAAAGAGCGCCCCCGCCAGAGCCAGCAGGTCGCCGGAGAGGTTGTTGCCCCCTGCGCCCATATCCCCCATGGCCACCAACAGGCTGCCCACAAAGGTGATCCCGATGCCGGTCCAGGCCTTTTTGGAGAGGCGCTCCCGCAGCACCAGCAGGGTGATCAGGGCGATGAAAAACACCTCGGTATCCACCAGGGCCAGGCTGGCGGCGATGCTGGTGCGGTTGAGGCTCTCGAAATAGGTGGTAAAATGCAGCGCCAAAAACGCCCCGCTGGCCATGGGCAGCACCAGCGCCCGCCGGTCCAGCCCCGCCAGCTCCTCCCGGCAGCTTTTGACCGCCAGCGGCAGGAGCAGCAGGCTGGCAAACAGCACCCGGTAGAAGACCAGCACCATGGAGGGGGCGCTGGCATACCGCACAAAGATGGCTGAAAAGGAACAGCCCAACACCCCCAAAAGGACAATTACACGTTTCATTCCGTCCCCACCCCTCCGGCAAATTTTTAGCGGATAGCACTATCTTACCGGAAATTGCCGCGGCAATCAAGCAGCAGTTTGTATGGTAGTTGGGGGATTTTATTCCTGCAAACTGACAGAAAGCCCTCCCCGCACAGGCGGAGAGGGCTTTTTCCATTTCAGGCGAACAGGCTGCCCAGGTGGTCATAGGCCTGCTGGGTCAGGGCCGGGTCATTGAGTCTATAGAGCAGCGGGGTGGCGATGCTGTCCACCTCCAAAAATACATTTTTATTGAACAGCCAGAGGGAGTAGCCCTCCTGCCCATCCGCAAAGACCATCCGCAGGCGGTAGGTGGGCAGCGTTACGCCCAGGTTGGGGATCTGGGTGTCATAGTTGGTGATCCGCTGCACCCACCCCACCTTCAGCTGCCGCAGGACCTGGGCGGTGGCCAAAATCTGCTCCCGCTCCTGGGCGGAGGAGGCGCTCTCCAGGGTCACTGTCTGCTCCCCATCCTGGGACTCCTGCAACACGCTTAGCTGGGTGATCCGGTGGGGGGTCATATACCCCAGCCACTCCATATTGGCGGGGGCCTGCTGCTGGCAGGTATCCAACAGCGCCTCCAGGGTGGCCAGCTCCTCCCCCTGCACCTGCCAGACGCCGCCATGGCCGCTGGTTTGGAGGGTATGG
>DXES01000084.1 GCA_019114825.1 Candidatus Anaerotruncus excrementipullorum | reverse complement strand
TCTGGTTTGTGGGCCGCAACGACGACGTGATCAAGTGCTCCGGCTACCGGATCGGCCCCTTCGAGGTAGAGAGCGCCTTGATGACCCACCCGGCGGTGCTGGAGTGCGCGGTCACCGCCGCCCCCGACCCGGTGCGGGGCCAGGTGGTGAAGGCCACGGTGGTGCTGGCCCGGGGGTATACCGCCGGCGACGCCCTGAAAAAGGAGCTGCAAAACCACGTGAAAAAGGAGACCGCCCCCTACAAATACCCCCGGATCGTGGAGTTTGTGGAGGAGCTGCCCAAGACCCTCAGCGGCAAGATCAAGCGCAAGCAGATCCGCCTGGAGGACGCCAAAAACGGGTGAGGGGCCGCCTTTTTCCAGCGATCTGGCAAAAAGGCGGGGAAAAACCCGCCAAAACCGGCCTTTTCCGCAAAAAAACAGCCCGAATCCCCTTGCAATCCCCGGGGAACTGTGTTACACTATATCACTGTAAGAATAGAAACCACGTTGAAAGAGTGAGGCCTGCCTCACTCTTTCGTTTGTGTATGGAGGGATTCGGTTGGCCCAGTCGAACGGCAAACGGCAGAATACGGCCTCGGCCTGCGCCCAGCTGGCCGCCCCGGTGGCCCAGCAGATGGGGCTGGAGCTGTGGGACGTGACCTTTGAGAAGGAGGGCGCCGGCTGGTACCTGCGCTACCTGATCGACCGGGAGGGGGGCGTGGACATCGACCAGTGCGAGGCGTTCTCCCGCCAGGTCAGCGACCTTTTGGACGAGGCCGACCCCATCCCCCAGAGCTATACGCTGGAGGTGGGCTCCCCCGGTATCGAGCGCAAGCTCACCCAGCCCTGGCACTTCCAGCGGTACCTGGGCCGCCCGGTGGTGGTCCGGCTGATCCGCCCGGTGGAGGGGGAGCGGGAATTCGTGGGGACCCTGTGGGCATACAATGAGGACGGGACGGTCACCCTGCGGGCGGGGGAGGAGCAGGAGGACGAGCAGCTGGAGATGGTCTTTTCCCCCGAGGAGATCGCCTATGTGCGGGTATATGAGGAATTTTGAGGGCGGCGCTGGCCGCCGCGAGCGTTTGGAGGCTACCGGAAGATGAATACGAGCAATGCAGAGTTTTTTGAGGCGCTGGCCCTTTTGGAAAAGGAGAAGGGGATCCCCCGCAGCCTGCTGGCCAAGAAGATCGCCACCGCCATCGACAACGCCATCCGCCGGGACATGGGCGCCTCGGAGGACAGCGTGGTGGACATCGACCCGGACACCGGCCGGTTCTATGTGGCCATGCGCAAGACGGTGGTGGAGGAGGTGCTGGACCCCGCCCAGGAGATCCTGCCGGAGGAGGCCGCCAAGTACGACAGCGCCGCCACCCTCGGGGACACGGTGGAGATCCCCCTGGACACCAAGCAGTTCGGCCGCATCGCCGCCCAGACCGCCAAGCATGTGATCCGCCAGGGCATCCGGGAGGTGGAGCGGGGGCAGCTGTTCGACGAGTACTCCTCCCGCCAGCACGACATCGTCTCCGCCACCGTGCTGCGCACCGACCCCAAAAAGGGCAACATCACCCTGGAGATCGGCCGCTCGGAGGCGATTTTGCCCAAGAGCGAGCAGGTGCCCGGGGAGAGCTTCCCGGATAACGCCCACATCAAGGTGTATGTGGTGGACGTGGTCAACGGGGAGAAGGGCCCCCGGATCATGATCTCCCGCACCCACCCGGGGCTGGTCAAGCGGCTGTTCGAGCGGGAGGTGCCGGAGATCTTCGACGGCACCATCGAGGTGAAGGCGATCTCCCGGGAGGCGGGCAGCCGCACCAAGATCGCCGTCTGGTCCAACGACGAGAACGTGGACCCGGTGGGCGCCTGCATCGGCCCCAAGGGCCAGCGGGTCTCCGCCATTGTGGAGGAGCTGGGGGGCGAGAAGATCGACGTGGTGAAATACTCCAGCGACCCGGCCCAGTTTATCGCCGCCGCCCTCTCCCCGGCCGACGTGCTCTCGGTGGAGGTGGACCCGGAGGGGGCCCGCAGCTGCCGGGTCACCGTGCCGGACAACCAGCTCTCCCTGGCCATCGGCAACAAGGGCCAAAACGCCCGCCTGGCCGCCCGACTCACCGGCTGGAAGATCGATATCAAGCCCGAGAGCGGCTTCTACGGGGAGGAATAACCCCCCAAAAAACGCGACCCGGCGGGCCTGCGCCGGGAGAATCTATCGTTTGGAGGCAACGCTATGCCAAAAAAGCTGCCGGTGCGCATGTGCGCCGGATGCGCCGAACACAAACCCAAAAAGGAGCTGGTCCGGGTGGTGCGCACCCCCCAGGGCGAGATCCTTTTGGACCCCAGCGGGAAGAAGTCGGGCCGGGGGGCGTATCTCTGCCCCAACCCCGAGTGCCTGAAGAAGGCCCGGCGGGCCAAGCGCCTGGAGCGGGCGCTGGACTGCCCCATCCCCGAGGAGGTCTACAGCCGGCTGGAGGAGGAGATGCGGGATGGCCCCCACGACGGATGAGCGCCTGCGCGCCGCCATCTCCCTGTGCCGCAAGGCGGGCAGGCTCCGGTGCGGCGGGGATGTGGTCCGGCAGGCGGCAGCCAGCGGCCAGGCCGACCTGGTGCTTTTGAGCGCGGATGTGGCCGGGCGCTCGGCCCGGCAGACCCAGGCCGCCTGCCAGGCGGGGGGTGTGCCCCTGCGGCAGCTGCCGCTCACCATGGAGCAGCTCTCCCAGGTGACCGGCAAGACCTATGGCATCCTGGCCGTCTGCGACCGGGGGTTTGCCGATATGGTCCTGAGGCTTTTGCAGGATCACCCCACATGAGCAGAAACAGAACATAGATTTCGCGTTCCAACCTCGCGGCATTGCCTGTGGTTTGCGAACGCCCCAGCGATACCGCGCAAGGAGGAGGATTTGATTTTATGATCGCTAAGTACCGTGTGCATGAGGTGGCCCGGGATCTGGGGGTCTCCAGCAAGGAGATTTTGGACCTGCTGGCCCAGCGGGTGGACGGGGAGCGCAAGAGCATGACCGCCCTCAACGAGCAGGAGCTGAGCCTGGTGCTGAACCACTACACCGCCCAGAACCAGGTGGAGAACTTCGACGCCTACTTCGCCGACGGCGAGCGCCGCCGCAAGGAGCGGGCTGCCGCCGCCCCCAAGCCGGAGGAGCAGCCCAAGCCCAAGAAGCTCACCGCCCAGCAGATTGCGGCCCAGCGCCAGGAGGCCATGCGCAAGGTGATGGCCCAGAAGGACGCGGAGGCCAAGGCCGCCCAGGAGAAGGCGGCGCAGGAGAAGGCTGCCCAGGAAAAGGCGGCGCAGGAGAAGGCCGCTCAAGAGAAGGCCGCCCAGGAGAAAGCGGCCCAGGAGAAGGCCGCCCAGCAGCGGGCGCCCCAGGCCCCGCCCCGTCCGGCGGCCCAGCCCCAGCAGCGCCCCGCCCAGCCCCAGGGCCAGCGCCCGGCCCAGCAGCCCCGCCCCGCCGGCGGCAGCCAGCTGACCCCCGAGCAGAAGGCGGAGAACCTGCGCCGGGAGCGGGAGCGCCTGGCCGCCGCCCAGGCCCGCACCGCCGCCGCCCGCCAGCAGCAGGGCCAGCAGCGGGGCGGCCGGTTTGGCGACCGGCCGCAGCAGCCCGGCGGCCGCCCGGGGCAGCCCGGCAGCCAGCGCCCCGCCCAGCAGGGCCAGCGCCCGGCGGCCCAGCCCCAGCAGCGGCCCGCCCCCCAGCCCCAGCAGCAGCGCCCGGCAGCCCAGCAGCAGGGCCAGAAGCCCCGCCAGCGGGGCTCGGCCATGGTGGATATGCGCGCCGGGGCCACCCAGGTGGAGCTGGACCGCTACAACGAGAAGTACGACACCCTGGCCCAGTCCAAGCTGGGCAACCGGGATGTGGCCGCCCAGAAGCAGAAGCTCACCCAGCGCAGCGCCCAGCGCCGCGCAGGCAAGCCCGCCATGTCCCGCAAGGAGAAGGAGGAGGCCAAGCTCCGCAAACTGGAGCTGGAGCGCCAGCGGCGTAAGAACCTGGAGATCACCCTGCCGGAGGAGTTCACGGTGGGCGAGCTGGCCGCCCGGCTGCATGTCCAGGCGGGCGAGGTGATCAAGCGGCTGATGAGCCTGGGGGTCATGGCCGCGGTGAACGATACCATCGACTACGACACCGGCGCCATGGTGGCCATCGAGATCGGCGCCAAGGTGGAGAAGGAAGTGGTCCTCTCCATCGAGGACCGGCTGTTCGAGGAGCCCCAGGACGAGGAGGCCAATATGGTGGAGCGCCCGCCGGTGGTGGTGGTCATGGGCCACGTGGACCACGGCAAGACCTCCATCCTGGACGCCATCCGCCACGCCAACGTCACCGCCGGGGAGGCGGGCGGCATCACCCAGCACATCGGCGCCTACCAGGTGCTGGTCAACGGCCGCCCGGTCACCTTCCTGGATACCCCCGGCCACGCGGCCTTCACCGCCATGCGGGCCCGGGGCGCCCAGGTCACCGATATCGCGGTGCTGGTGGTGGCTGCCGACGACGGCATCATGCCCCAGACGATCGAGGCGATCAACCACGCCAAGGCGGCGGAGGTTTCGATCATTGTGGCCATCAATAAGATGGATAAGCCCCACGCCAACCCCGACAAGGTGATGCAGCAGCTCACCGAGCACGGCCTGGTGCCGGAGGAGTGGGGCGGCGACGTGCCCTGCATCCGGGTCTCCGCCAAGACCGGCGAAGGGATCGCCGACCTGCTGGAGATGATCCAGCTGGTGGCGGACACCAGCGAGCTGAAGGCCAACCCCAACCGCCAGGCCAAGGGCACCGTCATCGAGGCCAAGCTGGACAAGGGCCGCGGCCCGGTGGCCACCATCCTGATCCAGGCGGGCACCCTGCACACCGGCGACGCGGTGATCGCGGGGACCACCTTCGGCCGGGTGCGGGTGATGGTCAACGACAAGGGCGAGCGGGTGGATACCGCCGGCCCCTCCACCCCGGTGGAGATCACCGGCCTGGACGACGCCCCCGCCGCCGGCGACGTGTTCAACGCGGTGGAGGACGAGCGGCTGGCCAAGGAGCTGGTGGAGCAGCGCAAGCAGGAGCAGAAGGAGGCCCAGTTCAAGACCTTCGAGAAGGTCACCCTGGATAACCTCTTCTCCCACATCGCCCAGGGGGACATCAAGGAGCTGCCCATTGTGGTCAAGGCGGATGTCCAGGGCTCGGTGGAGGCGGTGACCCAGTCGCTGGAGAAGCTCTCCAACGAGGAGGTGCGGGTCAAGGTGATCCACGGGGCGGTGGGCGCCGTCAACGAGAGCGACGTGATGCTGGCCCAGGCCTCCGGCGCGGTCATCGTGGGCTTCAATGTGCGCCCCGACCCGGTGGCCAAGGAGAATGCCGAGCGGGATGGGGTGGAGATCCGCCTCTACCGGGTGATCTACGACGCCATCAACGACGTGGAGACCGCCATGAAGGGGATGCTCGCCCCCAAGACCCGGGAGGTGGACCTGGGCCGCGCCGAGGTGCGCCAGGTGTACAAGATCTCCGGCGTGGGCGCGGTGGCCGGCTGCTATGTGCTGGAGGGCAAGATCACCCGCAGCGCCGAGATCCGGGTGGTGCGGGACGGCATCATCGTGGCCGACGACAAGCTGGCCTCCCTCAAGCGGTTCAAGGACGACGTCAAAGAGGTGGCCAAGGGCTACGAGTGCGGCATGGCCCTGCAAAAGTTCAACGATATCAAAGAGGGCGACGTCTTCGAGGCCTACGAGATCGAGGAGTACCGGGAGTAGTCCCGCCGCCCAAACCCACAAACCCCAAGGGGCGCGCTATGCGCGCCCCTTTCTGGACTGGGAAGGAGATACAAGATGGCATCCTATCGCGCCCCCCGGACGGAGGAGGATATGAAGCGGGAGCTCAGCGACATCCTGCGCTCCCTGAAGGACCCCCGGATCACCGGGCTCATCTCGATTGTAAAACTGGACCTGAGCCGGGATCTCTCCCACTGCAAGGTGTATATCAGCTCGATGGATGGGCTGCAGGCGGCCCAAAACGCGGTAAAGGGGCTGCAGAGCGCCGCCGGCTTTATCAAGCGGGAGCTCAACCGCCGCATGAAGCTGCGCAAGCTGCCGGAGTTTTCCTTTGTGGCAGACGACTCCATCGCCCACAGCGCCCAGATCTCCCAGATGCTCCGGGCGCTGGACCGGCCCGGCCATGACGGCGGGGAGGACTGAGGGGGCGGGGGGCTGCCGCCGGGTGGACGCCGCCGGGGCCGCCGCCCTGCTGGCGGATGCCCGGCGGGTGCTGCTGCTCTGCCACCAGAAGCCGGACGCGGACACCCTGGGCTGCGCCTTCGCCCTCTATGAGGCGCTGGCCGCCCGGGGCGCCCAGGTGGCGGTCGCCTCCCCGGACGGGTTCCCCCGGCGGTATGCCTTTTTGCAGCCGGCGGGGTTTTCGCCCCTGCCGCCGGCGGGGTTCTGCCCCCAGCTGGTGGTGGCGGTGGATGTGGGCTCCCCTACGCTGCTAGGGCCGCTGGAGGCGGCCTGGGGCGGCCGGGTGGACCTGTGCATCGACCACCACCTGTCCAACCCCGGCTACGCCCGGCAGCTGTTTTTGGACCCGGAGGCCGCCTCCGCCACCCAGCTGGTGGCCCAGGTGCTGGACCGGTTGGGGGTGGCCCTCACCCCCTCCCTCGCCAGCTGCCTCTATGCCGGGCTGGCGGCGGATACCGGGGCGTTCCGGTATTCCAACACCACCCCGGAGGCCCTGCGGCTGGGGGCGCGGCTGCTGGAGGCGGGGGCCCAGGGCTATCAAATCTGCCAGCGGCTGTTCGCCCAGAAGAGCCGGGGCCGGGTGGAGATGGAGCGGCTGGTCTACAACTCCCTGGAATTTTTGGCCGGGGGGCGGCTGGCGGTATTGGTGATCACCCAGCAGATGATGGCCCGCACCGGCGTCACCGAGGACGAGCTGGACGGCCTGGCGGGCATCCCCCGGCAGGTGGAGGGGGTGCAGGCGGCGCTGACCTTCCAGCAGAAGGGGCCGCGGCTGTGGCGGCTCTCCGCCCGCACCAGCCAGGCGCTGGACGCCAGCGCCATCTGCGCCCGGCTGGGGGGCGGCGGCCATATCCGGGCGGCCGGGGCGGTCCTCTCCGGGACGCTGGAACAGGTGCGCGCCCGGGCGGAGGCCTCCGCCCGCCAGGCGCTGCGGGAGTGGGAGGAGGCGACGGCATGAACGAGGGATATTGCGGGGTGCTCTGTGTGGACAAGCCCCAGGGGTTCACCTCCTTTGACGTGGTGGCCAAGGTGCGGGGGATTGCCCGGACCCGCCGGATCGGCCACGCGGGGACGCTGGACCCCATGGCCACCGGGGTGCTGCCCCTGTTTTTGGGCCGGGCCACCAAGGCGGTGGACCTGCTGCCCCAGCAGGGCAAGCGGTATACGGCGGCCATCCAGCTGGGGCTGGAGACCGACACCTGGGACGTCACCGGCCAGATCCTCTCCCGGCGGCCGGCGGCGGTCACCCGCCAGCAGCTGGAGGAGGCCCTGGCCCGGTACCGGGGGGAGTTTGCCCAGCTGCCCCCCATGTATTCGGCGGTGCAGGTGGGGGGCAAGCGACTCTACGAGCTGGCCCGCAAGGGGCTGGAGGTGGAGCGGGCCCCCCGGCAGGTGTGCATCCACCGGCTGGAGCTGCTGGAGTGGGAGGAGGCTGCCGGCCGGCTCACGCTGGAGGTGGACTGCTCCAAGGGGACCTATATCCGTTCGCTGGCCCACGACCTGGGCCGGGACTTGGGCTGCGGCGGGACGCTGGCCGCCCTGCGGCGCACCTGGGCGGCGGGGTTTGGGCTGGCCCAGTGCGTGACGCTGGCGGAGGTCCAGCAGGCGGCGGATGCCGGCCGCCTGGCACAGCTGCTGCTGCCGGTGGAGCGGGTCTTCGATTGCCTGCCCCCGGTGCGCCTGGCGGCCAAGGAGGCCCACCTGTTCCAAAACGGGGTGCGCCTGGAGCTGGGGCGGGTGGGGGTCTCGGCCCCGGAGGGCGCCCGCCTGGCCGCCTACGGCCCGGACGGCCGGTTTTTGGCGGTGGCCCAGGCGGCGGAGGGCCAGCTGCGGCTGGTAAAACGATTTTTGCTGGAGGACTGAGGACGATGCAGATCTGGACCGGCCTGGAAGAGGCCGTTTGCGAGACCCCTTCCGCGGTGGCCTGCGGCTATTTTGACGGGCTGCACATCGGCCACGCGGCGGTGATCGGGGAGGCGGTGGCCCAGGCGGCGGCCCGGGGGCTCCAGCCGGGGGTGTTCACCTTCACCCTCCACGGCGGCCACCCCGCCGCCAAGCCCGAGGGGTGCGAGCTGGTCACCGAGGAGGAGAAGTACCGCATCCTGGAGCACTGGGGGGTGCGCCGGGTGCTCTGCCCCGATTTCTCCCAGTTCCAGTCCATGTCCCCGGAGGCGTTTGTGGAGGAGATCCTCTGCCGGCGGCTGCGGGCGGCGGTGGTCTGCTGCGGGGGGGACTTCAAATTCGGCAGCCACGCCATGGGGGATGTGGCCCTGCTGCGGCAGCTGTGCGCCCGGCGGGGGGTGGCGGTCTCGGTGGTGCCGGAGGTGGACCTGGACGGCCGGCGGGTGAGCAGCACCCGCATCCGGGCGCTGCTGGGCCAGGGCCGGGTGGAGGAGGCCAACCGCCTGCTGGGCCGGGCGTTCGGCTACGACTTTGCGGTGGTCCACGGCAAGCGCCTGGGCCGCACCATCGACTCCCCCACCATCAACCAGCGGATGCCCGCCGGGTTTGTGCGGCTGCGCCACGGGGTCTACGCCTCGGTGGCGCTGGCGGCGGGGCGGCTGTGGCCGGCGGTGACCAACGTGGGGCTGCGGCCCACGGTGGAGGACAGCCGGGCGGCCAATTCGGAGACCTACCTGCAGGGGTTCTCCGGGGACCTGTACGGCCAGCGGGTGCCGGTGCGGCTGCTGCGCTTCCTGCGGGATGAGCAGAAGTTCGATTCGGTGGACCAGCTGCGGGCCCAGATCCAGGCGGACGCGGCCGCCAGCCTGCCCATTGCCCGGGCGTATATCGCGGAAAAATCCGCGGAATTGTTGTGGATTCCCCCTTTACAGCCGGGGGAGGGCGTGGTATAATAAATGCTTGATATGACCTCATTCACGGAGGCAGGATATAGGCCCGGCCGTACGGCAAGGGGAGTCACCCGCCTGCCGCTGAGATTGAGGCGTCGAATCTATTGATGAGGTGAAAAGACATGATCCGTAAGGAAGAGAAACAGGAGGTCATCCTCCAGAACGCCACCCACGAGGGCGATACCGGCTCCCCCGAGGTGCAGATTGCCATCCTCACCCGCCGCATCGCCGACCTGACCGAGCACCTGAAGGTCCACAAGAAGGACCACCACTCCCGCCGCGGCCTGCTGCAGATGGTTGGTAAGCGCCGCAACATGCTCAACTACCTGCAGAAGAAGGACATCGAGCGCTACCGCGCCCTGATCGCCAAATTGGGCCTGCGCAAGTAATAGGACCCGACCGGGAAGGCAGACGGCCCTGGCCGCCTGCCTTCCCGCGCATTTTCCAACCGGCGCCCCAGAAAATCCCAACCCGCGGGTGTCCTACGCTCTGTTAGCATTTATTTGAGGGCCGAAGCCCCTTCGGCCTTCAAATAATTGCTAAACAGGCGCAGCCCCCGGGAATCTATCAAAAATGGAGGAACTGCGATGTTTGAAAACTACAAAGTCTACGAAATCGAATACGGCGGCAAGAAGATGACCTTCGAAACCGGCAAGATGTGCTGCCTGTCCAACGCCTCGGTGCTGGTGCGCTGGGGGGAGACGGTGGTGCTCTGCAACGTCACCGCCTCCCCCAAGCCCCGGGAGGGCATCGACTTCTTCCCCCTGTCGGTGGACTTCGAGGAGAAGCTCTACTCGGTGGGCAAGATCCCCGGCTCGTTCATCAAGCGGGAGGCCCGCCCCTCCGATAAGGCGATCCTCTGCTCCCGGCTGGTGGACCGCCCCATCCGCCCGCTGTTCCCCAAGGATATGCGCAACGACTGCGCCGTGGTGATGACCGTCATGTCGGTGGACCCCGACTGCCTGCCGGAGATTGCGGGCATGTGCGGCGTCTCCTTCGCCCTGTCCATCTCGGATATCCCCTGGAACGGCCCCATCGGCGGCATCAACGTGGGCCTGGTGGACGGCCAGATCGTGGTGGCCCCCAACGCAGAGGAGCGGGAGCGCAGCGACCTGAACCTGACGGTGGCCGCCAATGAGGACGTCATCTGCATGATCGAGGCCGGCGCCAACGAGGTGGACAACGACACCATGCTCCAGGCGATCATCCAGGGCCACCAGGAGATCAAGAAGATGGTTCGGTTCATCAAGGAGGTCCAGGCCGAGATCGGCAAGCCCAAGTTCTCCTTCCAGTCGATGGAGGTGCCCGAGGAGCTGTTCGAGCAGATCAAGGCCGCCGCCATCGACGACGTGAAGTACGCCATGGACACCAACGACAAGACCGTCCGGGACGAGCGCCTGGCCCCCATCATCGACCGGGTCCACGAGCAGTTTGACAACGAGGACAAATCCAACGCCCCCATCATCGACGAGGCCATGTACAAGCTGCAGAAGTTTGTGGTCCGCCGGTGGCTGTTGGACGAGCAGAAGCGGGTGGACGGCCGCAAGATGGATGAGATCCGGCCGCTGGCCGCCGAGGTGGGCCTGCTGCCCCGGGTCCATGGTTCCGGCCTGTTCACCCGCGGCCAG
>DXES01000009.1 GCA_019114825.1 Candidatus Anaerotruncus excrementipullorum | reverse complement strand
ATCATCATGCTCACCGCCCGCAGCCAGGAGATGGACAAGGTCAACGGGCTGATGATCGGCGCCGACGACTATGTGACCAAGCCGTTCTCCCCCTCCGAGCTGGTGGCCCGGGTGGACGCCCTCCACCGCCGGGTGACCATCGCCGCCGAGCGGGCCCAGCCCCAGGTGGTCACCGAGCTTGCCTCCGGGCCGTTTGTGCTCAACACCAAGAGCCGCACGGTGACCAAAAACGGCAAGCTTTTGGACCTGACCCAGGTGGAGTACCAGATTTTGGAGTACTTCTTCCAAAACCCCAACACCGCCCTGGGCCGCCAGGAGATCCTCAACCGGGTTTGGGGGGAGGGGTACTTCGGGGATGTGAAGATTGTGGATGTGAACGTGCGCCGGCTGCGGATGAAGCTGGAGGACGACCCCTCCCACCCCCAGTACCTGACCACCGTGTGGGGGTTCGGCTATAAGTGGGTGCAGCAGGGGGAGTAAACCCGGCCGGTACGGCCGACGGAGAGGGGGTGAAGCGGGATGGCGGTGAAAAAAATCACCAAGCGGTGGCTGTTTAACAACCTGGGCGTGATCTTTGTGATCCTGGTGGCACTGGAGGTGGCCTTCGGCTTTGGGATCAAGGCGTTTTATTACAACAACGTCCAGTCCGCCATCCTCACCCAGGTAAATATTGTCTCCAGCCAGCTCACCGCCTATTCGGAGGACAGCTCCTCCAACTTTTCCGCCCAGGTGCGCAGCCTGGTGGAGACGTTCAACGCCCGGGACCGGATGGAACTGATGGCGGTGGACCTGGATGGGAACATCATCTTCACCTCCAGCGGCTTTGAACCCACCGAAAACCTCAACGACCCGGCCATGCCCGACGACTTCCGCCGGGCGATGAAGGCCCCCGACGGGATGGGCTCCTTCACCGGCATGTGGAACGGGGAAAAGATTATGGCCATCACCCGGGCCTCCACCGTGGAGGACGCCAGCATCGCCGCCATGCGGTTCGCCGTCTCCCTGGACCTGGTGGACCAGCAGATCATCCTGTTGATCGCGGCGGTGACGGCGGTGTGTATCGCCATCCTCTGTTTTGTGATCTTCTCCGGCTCCTATTTCATCAGCTCGATCGTCAACCCGGTGGGCGAGGTGGGGCGGATTGCCCGGCGGATCGCCCAGGGGGACTTTGGGGTGCGGCTGAAAAAGCGCAACGACGATGAGATTGGGGAGCTGTGCGACACCATCAACTATATGGCGGAGGAGCTCTCCGCCAACGAAAAGATGAAAAACGACTTCATCTCCTCGGTCTCCCATGAGCTGCGCACCCCCCTCACCGCCATCAAGGGCTGGTCGGAGACGCTGGCGGATATGGGGACCGAGGTGGACCCCCAGATGCTGGCCAAGGGGATGAAGGTGATCACCGGGGAGACCGAGCGGCTGGCCCAGATGGTGGAGGAGCTGCTGGACTTCAGCCGGATCCAAAGCGGGCGGATGCAGCTGGTGAAGGAACGGATGGACCTGATTGCCGAGCTGTCGGACGCGGTGCTCATGTTCGAGGAACGGGCCCGTCGGGAACAGAAACGGCTGCTCTACCAGGAGCCGGACATGGTGGCCCCCTTCTACGGGGACCGCAACCGGCTGCGGCAGGTGTTTGTGAACATCATCGACAACGCCCTCAAATATTCCGACGCCGGGGACACGGTCACCGTCCAGGCGGCCATCCTGGGCCAGCAGGCGGTCATCTCGGTGGAGGACACCGGCTGCGGCATCCGGGAGGCCGACCTGCCCCGGATCAAGCAGAAGTTTTTCAAGGCCAACTCCACCCGCCGGGGATCGGGCATCGGGCTGGCGGTGGCGGATGAGATCATTGCCATGCACGGGGGCACGCTGGAGATCTACTCCAAAGAGCAGGTGGGCACCCGGGTGGTCATCCGGCTGCCGCTGGGGGATGGTTGATTTATTCACAATTTTCCGCTATAGTGGTGAGGACAGCGGCTGGGGGCAGCCCCGCCGCGGGGCCTCCGGCCGCCCGCCGGAGGATGGAAAGGAATTGATGGGATTTTGTCTAACGACGCCAAAAAGCCGCAGAAAAAGACCTCCATCGGCGGACAGGCCCTGATCGAGGGGGTCATGATGCGGGGGCCGCACACCTCCGCCATGGCCATCCGCAAGCCGGACGGCCAGATCACGGTGGAGACCTGGGACACCGGGGAGAAAAAGTGGTACCACCAGGTGCCCATTGTGCGGGGGATTGTAAATTTCGTGGTGATGCTGGTCACCGGCTACCGGTGCCTGATGCGCTCGGCGGAGCTCTCCGGCATTGCCGAGGAGGAGGAACCCTCCAAATTTGACCAGTGGGTGGATGAGCACCTGGGGGACAAGGCGGTGGGGGTGTTTAACCTTCTGGTGACGGTGATCGCCATGGCGCTGGCCATCGGGCTGTTTTTGCTGCTGCCCGCCGCCCTAATCAAGCTGGTGGAGGGGGCCTGGGCGCCGCCCTCCTTTGTGATGACCCTGTCGGAGGGGATCCTGAAGATCGTCATCTTTGTGGGATACCTGTTCCTGGTCACCCGGATGCAGGATATCCACCGGGTGTTTGAGTACCACGGGGCGGAGCACAAGACGATCGCCTGCTATGAGGCGGGGGATCTGCTCACCCCGGAAAACGCCAAAAAGTATGTCCGGTTCCACCCCCGGTGCGGCACCAGCTTTTTGCTGATCGTGCTGATCGTCTCGATCCTGGTCAACTCGGTGCTCACCTGGGACAGCCTGTGGATGCGGGTGGTGCTCAAGCTGCTGATGCTGCCGCTGGTGGTGGGCATCTCCTATGAGGTGATCCGGTTCGCCGGGCGCAATGACAACTGCATCACCCGGGTGGTCTCTGCGCCGGGGCTGTGGCTCCAGCGGCTCACCACCTTCGAGCCCGACCTGACCCAGCTGGAGGTGGCCATCGCCGCCATGCAGCCCTGTATCCCCGAAAACCAAAACGACGACCTCTATGGGACCTAAAACGGCCCCAGGGGCGCGGCAGCAAAACCGCCGCGCCCCTTTTTTATCCCCGAAAGGAGCTGTGAAACCCCATGACTTTACAGGAGATCTGGCGGGAGGCGCTGGCCCAGCCCGGCCCGGAGGAGGACCCCTTCGCCCTGGCCTGCCTATTCCAAAAGGCGTTCGGTGTGGAGCGGGCACGGCTGCCCCTCTGCGGCGGGCAGGTCCCCTCCCCCGCCCAGACGGAGGCGTTTTCCCGGTTGCGGGCCCGGCTGGCAATGGGGGAACCTTTACAATATCTGGTGGAGGAGTGGGAGTTTTATGGGCTGCCCTTCCGGGTGGGGCCGGGGGTATTGATTCCCCGGCCGGACACGGAGACGTTGGTGGAATGTGCGCTTTCGCTTTTGGCAGGGACGGCGGCCCCCCGGGTGGCCGACCTATGCGCCGGCAGCGGCGCCATTGCGGTGGCGGTGGGGCACAGCCGCCCGGACGCCCAGGTGTGGGCGCTGGAACTTTCGGAACAGGCGTTCCCCTATTTGGAGGAAAACATCGCCCGCAATGGGGTGAACAATGTGCGGGCGGTGGCGGCGGATGTGCTGCGGCCGCCGGAGCTGGAGCCGCTGGACCTGGTGGTCTCCAACCCGCCCTATATCCGGCGGGGGGAGCTGGAGGGATTGGAGCGGCAGGTGCAATGGGAACCCAGAATGGCGCTGGACGGGGGCACAGATGGGTTGGATTTTTACCGGGCGCTGCCGGGAATTTGGAGGCCGCGGCTGAAACCGGGGGGTTGGATGGCGTTTGAGGTGGGATATGACCAGGCCCAGGCGGTGGGGGCGCTTTTGGAGGCAGCGGGATTTGCGCAGATCCAGCTTTTCGCTGATCCCACAGGCATTTTGCGGGTGGTCGCCGGTAGGGCTCGTTTTGCGGCGGCGGGGTAGCCCCCGCTGGCACTCGCGGCGGGCCCTTGCGGCGGCGCTGTCGCCCGCAATGCTGCGTTAGTAAAGTTTTCGTCCACCTTTTTCAAAAGGTGGCGGATTCCAAAGGCAGCGCCTTTGGCCGCCATCCGCAGATGGCGGAACACTCCATACTTCAGG
>DXES01000083.1 GCA_019114825.1 Candidatus Anaerotruncus excrementipullorum | reverse complement strand
GGTCGGAAGCACTTTTAATATACAGAATTCCATCCCACACAAATCCCAAAAGACGAAAGCGGTGTCTGAAACAAACAGGGCAAAAGAGTTTCAAAGAGGAACCGCAGGAGTGCTGGAAAGCACCAAAGAGGGCGCAACAGGGCTTCCTGAAGGTTCAGACATAGGTTTGGGACCAAGATGCCGCGGGTTCGAATCCTGTCACCTCGACCATCGGAGTATCCTTCGGGGTACTCCGATTTTTATTACCAAACATGACAACCGTCAGGATCAAAAAGAGTGGTTCATGGCTGGCTACAACGAAATGCTGCGGCGCATCGAGTCGGAGAAGATCATCTGCTATAACACGCCGTTCCCCGAGATGCGGGGAAATCTAATTTATGTAGACTATAAGCGTAGCTCCTGGCGGCACATGAACGATGAACAAAGCTTCCATCGTGAAGATTTGGATGCCTTTAAAATTGGCGGCACATCCAGTAATAATTGTGATACAATAGAGCCGTACCGAATTGGAAAAGGCGGAGGAAGCGCCTATGGTGGGAAATGGAGACCAAACCCGAATAAGCCACAGGACCAACGATTTTTAGGCAGTCCTGGTGAAATCAAAACGACTGTAATGAAGAATGGTGAAACATTCAAAACAAAAATCGGTGATAGCGGCAGAGCAGAAATAGAGCGTCACGAAACAGATCATGGTCGGAGCGATAAGCATTCAAATCCACACGACCATAGAATCCATTGGAATAATCCCGATGAACATCCAGAGCCGGGACCTCCCATCAATTATCCTAATGGTGCTCCCGCGTTCAAACAATACCGGAGGCTGTTTTCTATGGAAAAAATGATCGTCATTCCAGATGAAAGTTTGAATTTTGAAACGATCAGTGAGTTTAAGCGCAGTTTACATTGGGGCGGCGAAATTGAGTTTGTCTGGAATGGTATCACTTACGGCGTAATTCGGTATGGCACGAATAACAAAATTACCATTTATGTGGCGAACAGACCTGAAACCGAGAAAGTCTGTGAAACTGCAGATGATGCACTAGAGTATATGGTTGGAGAAGATCGTCTGCGGGATGTGATCACGAAGGTAAAAGTGATTTCTCGTACTGTATGAGATAAAACCTCTTGCGGACGGCCTGCAAACCATTGATATGACTGGATTTTTACGAGTCCTATAATTACACCCGGCCCAGCCGCATGAGACCCGTTTTTCGGACATTTTTACCGAAAAACGGGTTTCTTCTTTTTTTGATAAACCCCTCTCCCGCGAGGATCCCCTTTTGGATCGCTCCAGCAGGCCTTTTTGATAAAACCGCAGGAGAGGCCCTGCCCGCCAAAAGGAAAATCGCGCCCCACCACAGAAGCGGCCGCCCTCCCGCAACAGGGTTTTCCTTGACAATGGGCGCGGGATGGGCTATTATTTTCTTGTGATTAGTTGCCACTAACTTTTGGCGGTCTGCCATTCCACTGAGATACAGAGAGGTGAGGGCTGTGGAGCTGAACTGGGAAGGGATTTTTGTAAGCACCGCGTCGCTGATGGTGATTGGGGCCTTCCATCCCCTGGTCATCTGGTGCGAGTACCACTTCACCCAGCGGGTCTGGCCGGTATTTCTAACCGCCGGCCTGCTCTGCCTGTTGGCGGCCCTGCTAACCCAGGGGCTGCTATCCATCCTCTTGGGGCTGCTGGGCGCCGGCTGCCTGTGGAGCATCCGGGAACTGAAGGAGCAGGCCAAGCGGGTGGCGCGTGGGTGGTTTCCCAAAAATGCAAAGAGGAACTAGCGCCGCGGGAATGGCCGGATGCCTTGCGGCAGGTTGTTCCTTGACAAGGGGCGCGGCAGGCGTTATAATTCCCTTGTGGTTAGTTACTGCTAACCCTTGGTGATCCCTCATTTTCATACAACACAAAAACGCAGAGGAGGACACGTTATGCTGGAACATCTGGAGCAGATGGATGGGATGGATTGGGAGGAGCGCACGGTTCGGGTGGATCTTCTGCACCTGGACCCCAGCGACCCGGACGGGGGCTGCTGCTGCGGGGGGCATCGCGGCGGGCACTGCTGCGGGCGGCACAGCCACAGGCCGGAGCAGACGGAGCCATAAGCCGGTCTGACGGATGGCTGCCCCGGAACCGATGGCCTGTCGCTCCCCGCTGGCGCCCCCCGGGGCGCGCCCTTGCCTTTTTCCAGCAAAAGGGCCGGGGGCGGCGGGGAAATCCCCCTGTGTAGGGCATGTTTTCGCGCAGGGCAGTGTATCCATCGGTTAGCAATGTCTAATGAAACCTGGAACTAGGGGGAGGAGGCGGACGAATGCTGGCGGAATTTTTGGCGGGCCGGGGGGAGTGGGCCCAGGTAATGCCCGGCGCACGGACCTGCCTGTTCTCCCTGCGCGAAGGGCCGGTTTCCCTGCCCCTCCGGCTGGAGTCCCTCCACTTTGAAGCCCTGTTCTGCCTGGCCGGGACGGTGGCCCTGACCCGGCGGGACGGTTCGGTTTTGCGGCTGGGCCCCCGGCAGGTGCTCCTCCTCACCGACCTCTCCGGCGTGGCCGGGGCCAGCGCGGACGGCCCCCTGGAGGGGGTCCTGGTGGCGGTGGACGCCCAAAACGCCCGGGAGAGCCTGAAAACCATCTGCGGCCTGCTGGGGAACCTCTCCCTGGACACAGGACGGGTGCGGCGCTGGATGGCCAGCCGGGGCGGCTGCGCTGTGGAGGGCCCCACCCACTGGAGCCGAGCGGCCTTTGCCGACCTGGACCGCCTGCCCCCCGGCGAACGGGCCCGCTGGTGCGTGTGGAAGTCGGTGGAACTGCTCTACCTGCTCTCCGCCCCGGAGGGGCAGCCGGCGGACACGGCCCCGGCGCTGGACTGGGAGGTCGCCCGGGCGCTGGCGGAGACCCGGCGGTATATGGAGGAGCATTTGGACGAGCCCCTCACCATCCCGGCCCTGAGCCGCCGGGCCTGCCTCTCCGCCACCACCTTCAAGGAGGGCTTCCGCCGCCTGTACCGCCTGCCGGTCCACGCCTGGCTGCGGCAGCGGCGGATGGAGCGGGCGGCGGAGCTGCTGCGGGGTTCCTCCCTCAGTGTGCTGGGGGTGGCCCAGTCGGTGGGATACGGCAGCGCCAGCCAGTTCACCGCAGCCTTCCGGCGGCAGTATGGCGTAACGCCGGCCCAATACCGAAAAAATGTCTGAACCGGCACAACCCCGTCCGGTTTGGTGATACATAGGGGGGCTTCCTCTGGTATAATTTTTCAATACGCAAAGAGACGAGCTTGTTTCCGTATAGGAGGAGATCTCAATGAAACAACATCGCTTCTGGGCCTGGGGCGCCGTGATCTGCATGGTCATGGTGATGATTACAGGCTACCAACACAAATGAGCATGCGATAGCAGAAAGGAAGAATCCCTATGTTGAAGCACTATGTCAGACTGGCCTGCTTTGTGGGCGGCGCCCTGTTCGGCTCCGCCGGCGTAAAGCTGCTCACCAGCAAGGATGCCAAGAAGGCCTATACCCATATCACCGCCGCCGGCCTGCGGATGAAGGACAGCGTGATGGGAACCGTCACCGGCCTTCAGGAGAACGCCGCCGACATCCTGGCCTCCGCCAAAGAGATCAACGAGGCCCACGCCGCCCAGGAGGCCGAGGCCCAGGTGGAGGGCCAGGAGGCCTAAAAAAGCCACGGAAGGGAGCCGGAGAGCGGCTCCCTTTTTCCATGAGGAGAGAATTGCTATGAGAGCGACCATCGTACACGAGAGCCGGGGCCGGATGCGCCTGCGGCTCCGGCAGAAAACCCTCACCCTCCGCCAGGCGGACCTGCTGGAGGCCTGGCTGAAGGGCCAGCCCTGGACAAAGGAGGCTGTAGTCCACGAGCGCACCGGCTGTGTCATTGTGACCTATACGGGGGACCGGCAGGCGGTGCTCTCCGCCCTGGGCGGCTTCACCTGGGCCGGGGCGGAAAAGGCGGTCACCCTGCCCGGCCACAGCACCCGGGCGCTGAACCGGGAGTTCCAGGAGAAGCTGGCGGGCAAGGTGCTGATGAAGGGGGCGGCCGCCCTGTTTTTGCCCACCCCCCTGCGGGTAGCCCGGGTACTCTGGCATATGGTGCCCTTCCTCCGCAAGGGCCTTGGGTGCCTGGGCCGGCGGAAAATCCAGGTGGAGCTGCTGGACGCCCTGTCCATCGGCATCTCGGTGGGCCGCCGGGATTTCGGCACCGCCAGTATGGTGATGTTCCTGTTGGAGATCGGGGAGCTGTTGGAGGACTGGACACGGAAAAAGTCGGTGGCCGACCTGGCGGAGAGCCTATCCCTCCATGTGGACCGGGTTTGGCTGCAAACCGGGACCGGGGAGGTGCTGGTCCCCATCGGCCAGGTGAGGCCTGGCGACCGGGTGGTGGTCCGGGCCGGGGGGGTTATCCCCCTGGACGGCGTGGTGGCCCAGGGGGAGGTCACCGTCAACCAGGCCTCCCTCACCGGGGAGCCGGTCCCGGTGGCCAAGCGGCCCGGCGGCGCGGTGTATGCCGGCACCGTGGTGGAGGAGGGCGAATGCGTCCTGGAGGTAAAACAGGCCTCCGGCCAGGGCCGGTACGACCAGATTGTGGAGATGATCCAGCGGTCCGAGCAGCTGAAGTCCGCCGCCGAGGCCAAGGCCTCCCATCTGGCGGACAAGCTGGTGCCCTACACCTTCGCCGGGAGCCTGCTGAGCCTGGCCCTCACCCGGAAGGTGTCCCGGGCGCTGTCGGTGCTGATGGTGGACTTCTCCTGCGCCCTGAAGCTGGCCATGCCCCTGGCGGTGCTCTCCGCCATGCGGGAGGCCGGGCGGGAGCACATCACGGTGAAAGGCGGCAGGTTCCTGGAGGCGGTGGCCAAGGCGGACACCATCGTCTTTGACAAGACCGGCACCCTCACCCACGCCTGCCCCCGGGTGGCAAAGGTCATCCCCTTTGGCGGCAAGGAGGAGGCGGAGATGCTCCGCCTGGCCGCCTGCCTGGAAGAGCACTTCCCCCACTCCATGGCCAATGCCGTGGTGGAGGAGGCCCGCCGCCGGGGGCTCACCCATGAGGAGCGCCATGCCAAGGTGGAGTATCTGGTGGCCCACGGCATCGCCAGCTCGGTGGAGGGGGAGCAGGTGCGCATCGGCAGCGCCCATTTCATCTTCGAGGATGAGAAGGTGGCCATCCCCCAGGGGGAGCAAGCCAAGTTCGACGCCCTGCCGGCGGAGTACTCCCAGCTGTATCTGGCCATCGACGGGGTGCTCGCCGCTGTGCTCTGCATCTCCGACCCCCTGCGGGCGGAGGCGAAGGACGTGCTATCCGCCCTGCGAAGCCTTGGCGTGAAAAACGCCGTCATGCTCACCGGGGACAGCCCCCGCACCGCCGCCGCCATTGCGGCCCAGCTGGGGGTGGACGACTTCCGGGCGGGGGTGCTCCCGGCGGAGAAAGCGGCGTATGTGGCCGCCCTGCGGCGGGAGGGGCACACCGTCCTCATGGTGGGGGACGGCATCAACGACTCCCCAGCCCTCTCCGAGGCGGACGCGGGCATCGCCATCAGCGATGGGGCGGCCATCGCCCGGGAGATCGCCGACATCACCATCGCCGCCGACAGCCTGTGGGAGCTGGTGCGCCTGCGGCAGCTGGCCATGGCCCTGATGAACCGCATCCAGAACAACTACCGCTTTGTCATCG
>DXES01000082.1 GCA_019114825.1 Candidatus Anaerotruncus excrementipullorum | reverse complement strand
TTCCCGCCCACCCTTCAAGATGCAAAAAAATTTTCCCCCTCCCCCTTTTTCTCCCCCAAAACCAGTTGACAAACCCGCCGGCTGCCAGTATAATAACAAGCGATTAGGGATAGCTAACCAAAGTTTGCACCCGCAAACCGCCACCCCATCTGTAAAGGAGAGTCTTGGTGATGCAGAGAACTTTGCTGGAGGCCCAGGAGGGCAAGGAGTACATCATCCGCGGCATCGAAACCGATGACGAGGAGCTGGACGCCTTCCTCTTCTCCCTGGGCTGCTATAGCGGCGAGGCCATTACCGTGGTCTCCCGGCTGAAGGGCGGCTGTGTGGTCGCCATCAAGGACGCCCGCTACAACATCGATAACCACCTGGCGAGGGCCATCCTGATCTAATCCCCCCGCCCCGGGGCCGGGAGCGGCAGGCCGCTCCGCCCATAGGTTACCCAAAACTAACCCGTTTTCCCCGCCGCCCGTCCCCCTGCCCGGGGGTGCGGCCCGGCGCGAGATAGAGTGAATTCGACGAGGAGGGAACTTGCACCATGCGCATCGCGCTCACAGGAAATCCAAACTCCGGCAAGACCACCATGTACAACGCCCTGACCGGCCGCAATGAGAGGGTCGGCAACTGGGCGGGGGTCACGGTGGAGCGGAAGGAACACCCCATCAAAAAGGCCTATTACAGCGGGGAGCAGCAGCTGATTGCGGTGGACCTGCCGGGGGCCTATTCCATGTCCCCCTTCACCAGTGAGGAGAGCATTACCAGCTCCTATGTGAAGCAGGAAAACCCGGATGTGATCATCAACATTGTGGATGCCACCAACCTGAGCCGCAGCCTATTTTTCACCACCCAGCTGTTGGAATTGGGCATCCCGGTGGTGGTGGCGCTGAATAAGCACGACGTGAACGAGAAAAAGCAGACCAAGATTGACACCGCCGCCCTCTCCAAAAAACTGGGCTGCCCGGTGATCGACACCGTCTCCACCGACGGCGAGGGGCTCCAGGCGGTGGTGGAGGCGGCGGTGGCCGCCGCCGGCCATCTCCAGCCCGCCCCCTATCTCCAGGAGGAGATCGACCTGAGCGATAAAAATGCCGTAGAGGCCGCCGACCGCCGCCGGTTTGACTTTGTCAACCAGATTGTCCAGGCGGTGGAGACCCGCAAGGTGCTCACCCGGGAACGGGGTTTCGGGGACAAGATCGATGCGGTGCTCACCAACAAATGGCTGGGGATCCCCATCTTTGCGGTGGTCATGTGGCTGGTGTTTGAGATCTCCCAGGTGTGGATCGGCACCCCCATTGCCGACTGGCTGGTGGCCATCCTGGAGGGGTTCCAGGGCTGGGTGGGCGGCCTCATGGAGAACGCCAGCCCGCTGCTCTATGCCCTGGTGGTGGATGGCATGATCGGCGGCGTCATCGCCGTGGTGGGCTTTTTGCCCCTGGTTATGGTCATGTATTTCCTCATCGCCCTGTTGGAGGACTGCGGCTACATGTCCCGTGTGGCGGTGGTGCTGGACCCCATCTTTAAGAAGGTGGGCCTCTCCGGCAAGTCGGTGATCCCCTTTGTCATCACCATCGGCTGTGGGGTGCCGGGCATCATGGCCAGCCGCACCATCCGCAACGAGCGGGAGCGCCGGGCCACCGCCATGCTGGCCCCCTGTATGCCCTGCGGCGCCAAGATCCCGGTGATCGCCCTATTTGCCGGCGCCTTCTTTGACGGCGCAGGCTGGGTGAGCGCCACCATGTACCTCACCGGCATCGTCCTGATCTTTGTGGGGGCGATGATTGTGAACAAGGTCACCGGCTATAAGCCCCGGAAATCCTTCTTTATCATCGAGCTGCCGGAATATAAAGTCCCTTCCCCTTGGTTTGCCTTCAAATCCATGTGCAGCCGGGGCCAGGCCTACATCAAAAAGGCGGCCACCATCATCCTGCTGTGCAATACGGTGGTACAGATCATGCAGACGTTTACCTGGAGCTTCCAGGTGGCGGAGACGGCGGATGCCTCCATCCTGGCCTCCATTGCCAGCCCGTTTGCCTATCTGCTGGTGCCCATTGTGGGGGTGCTCAGCTGGCAGCTGGCTGCCGCCGCAGTCACCGGCTTTATTGCCAAAGAGAATGTGGTGGGTACCCTGGCGGTCTGCTTTGTGGGGTTGGATAACCTGATTGACACCGAGGAGCTGGCCCTGCTGGAGGGCGCGGGCGCGGAGGTGGCCGGCGTCATGGCCATCACCAAGGTGGCTGCCCTGGCCTATCTGATGTTTAACCTGTACACCCCGCCCTGCTTTGCGGCCATCGGCGCCATGAATTCCGAGATGAAGAGCACCAAATGGGTCTGGGGCGGCATCGGGCTGCAGCTGTGTACCGGCTATACGGTGGGCTATCTGGTCTATACGGTGGGTACGCTGGTCACCGCGCCGGAGACGCTGGCCATGGGGCCTGCCCTGGCTGGGGCTGTGGCGATTGTGGTGATGATTACCCTGGTGGCCACCGCCGCCCGCCGGTCCACCCAGAAGGTGCGGGAGGAATACTCCCTGCACAGCGGCGGCCCCAAAGGGGTTGCCATGAGCAAATAAGGCTATGGAAAACGTCATTGTGATTCTCATCATCCTGTGCGTGATCGGCGCCATCGTCCGCTACCTCTACCGGGCAAAGAAGCGCGGGGAGGTGTGCATCGGCTGCCCCTATGGGCGGCAGTGCACCGGCAAGCACCCCCAGGGGGGCTGCGGCTGCCACAACCACACAGGGGAATGAACAAAAAAACGGAAGGGGATGTGGGTTGCGGGGCCCATGTCCCCTTCCTTGCCGCCAAAGGGGCGGCATTCTTTGGGAGGGAGCGCTATGGAAAACGCCATCATCCTTGTCATCGTCCTAGTGGTCGCGGGGATTGCGGCTGTGTCCACCTGGAACCACTTCCGTGGGAAGGGGGGCGGCTGCTGTGGAGGTGGGGGCTACCGGCCCCGGCGCAAAAAGCTGGACCATGTGGTGGCCGAAAAGACCTTCCTGGTGGAGGGGATGACCTGCGAACACTGTAAAAACCGGGTGGAGGAGGCGGTGAACGACCTGCACGGGGTGTCCGGGCGGGTGAACCTGAAAAAGGGGGAGCTCACCGTCTCCTATGCCCAGCCGGTGGACGACCAGCTGATCCGTCAGAAGGTGGAGCGGGCGGGCTACCGGCTGGTGGGGGAAAAGCCGTAACGGCCCTTGCGGCGGGGCAGGCCCCGCGGCCACTCGCGCCCGTTGGGCTGGCCCTTGCGGCGGCGCGCCCGCCCGCGGGGCTTCGCCCAAGCAAAGTTTTCGCCCGCCTTTTTCAAAAGGCGGCAGGATTCCAAAGGG
>DXES01000081.1 GCA_019114825.1 Candidatus Anaerotruncus excrementipullorum | reverse complement strand
GGCGCGGGAGGCCCCCCGCCGGCGCGCCCGGGCCGCCGCTTTGGTGTTGATGCCGCGTCCTCCCATAAAAGTCACCTGCTTTCCGTCTGGGTATTTCCGCCGCGCTTGTATTCGTCCTCCCCCTCCGCGGCGTTGGGCAAAAAGAGGGTCTTGCCGGTGAGCAGCAAAATCCGGATGTCCCAAAGGAAGGAGTAGCCCGCGATATACCGCAGGTCGTAGTAGGTGCGGTCGCAGATAAAGGTGGAATACCGCCCATAGACGTGGGAGAGGGCCGCCAAGCCCGCCTTCACCCGGAACCGGTAGGCGTACTGGGGGATCTCCCGCTCAAACTGCTGGGCGAAAAACGGCCGCTCCGGCCGGGGGCCCACCAGGCTCATGTCCCCCCTGAGGATGTTGAAGATCTGGGGCAGCTCATCCAGCCGGAACCGGCGCAGCACCCGGCCGCTGCGGGTGATCCGGGGGTCGTCCTTTTGGGCGAAGACCGGGCCGGTGAGCTTCTCCGCGTCGGGCACCATCGTGCGGAACTTCATGATCCGGAACACCCGCTTATCCTTGGTATACCGCTCCTGGGTATAGAGCACCGGGCCGGGGGAGTCCGCCTTGACCCACAGGGCGATGGCCGCCATGGGCAGGGCCGCCACCGCCAGCGCCGCCACCGCCACCGCCAGGTCCAGCGCCCGCTTCCAAAACCGGCTCCACAGCCCCAGCTGGAAGTCCCCCAGGTAGAGCACGGGGATGTCGTCGAAGTGGGTCAGCCCGGCGTGGTCCACATTGACCCCGATGATCCGGGGCACCACGTAGATCTCCTTGCGCAGGGTCATGGCCGCATGGATCAGCCGGTCGTAGTCCGCCCCCCGCACGTTATCAAAGACGCAGAGCACATCCGACGCCGCCAGCCGCTCCTCCAGCTGGGCCCACTGGTCCGGCGGGGTGGCCCCGCTCCCCTCGATCTCGGTGTACCAGGCATCGAAATCGGCCAGCACCCCATATTTGAGCCGCCGCAGCCGGGCGTTGTTGCCCTTGGCCGCCACCACCAGCAGGGCGGGGTTGCGGTAGACCGCCCGGTTGTGAAACCGCCGGTAGAGCAGCAGCCCGCAGGCCAGCATCACCCCCGCCAGCGCCAGCAGGAGGGCGGTGTGCCAGCCCAGCAGCCGCCACCGGCCGCAGACCAGGCTCAAAAAGCACCCGCACCCCCAGGCGTACAGGTTGGCCAGCAGGATGCAGATCCGCAGCTCCTGGGCCTGGGCGGTGAAGTGGTCGTAGGCCTCCAGCCAGCACATGAACAGCAGCGCCAGCAGCAGCTGGACCAGCAGCAGGGCGCACCCCAGCCACCCCAGCCGCCCCGCCCCGGCCAGGATGCCGGCGCAGGCCAGGGCGGTGATCCCGCAGTCGATCCGGAACCGCTTGGTCTTTTCCGCCCGCAGGTTCCTCTTTTGCACCCCGCCCTGTCCCATACTCCGGCCTCCATCCTATTGATTCCGTTTATCCCGTACCAGGCGCACCGCCTTGGAGAACACCAGCCGCCAGGGCCGCGCCCAGGCCAAAAACCGGAAGTAGGCGGTGTCAAATTCGGTGCCCCGCAGCTGCCCGGCCATCATCCGGCTCACCGCCCGGTTGGCCTCCCACTTCTGCCGGAACCCCAGGGCGCTGCCGGTGAGGCCCCCGCCGTGGCGGTAGTAGTGGTAGAGGGGCTGGGGGATGAAGGCGATCCGCCGGGCCCGCAGCAGCAGGGAGAAGCACATGGCCAGGTCCTCGGCGGTGGAGAGCCCCTCGGGGAAGCTGAGCTCCTCCAACAGCGGCCGCCGCACCAGCTTGCGGGCCACATGGTTCATGGAGATCCCCCGGAGCATCTGCTTCAGCGGCTCGCCAAACCCCGCCCGGTCGAACACCCGCTGGCCGGGGTAGGTGTTGGCCTGGACCAGGCTGCTGCCGTCCGGCCACTCCAGCGTCCAGGCGCACTGGACAAAGTCCGCCCCAAACCGCCCGGCCGCCTCCACCATCCGGGCCAAAAAGTCGGCGCTCCACCAGTCGTCGCTGTCCAAAAAGGCCACATACTCCCCCGAAGCCGCCGCCAGCCCCCGGTTGCGGGTGCCGGCGGGGCCGGTATTTTTGGGGTTTTCCAGGCAGCAAAACCGGGGGTCCCGGGCGGCGTAGGCCTCCATCACCTGGCGGCTGCCGTCGGTGGAGCAGTCGTCGATCAGGCAGGCGGTCCAGTGGGGGTAGGTCTGGGCCAGCAGGCTATCCAGGCACTTGGGGAGGGTGTCCTCCCCGTTGTAGACCGGCACGATCACCCACACCTGCGCCTGCCCCAGCTTCCCCGCCATCCGGCTCCCCTCCCCCCTGGAAAACTCGCGCTTTCGCCCACCCGGCCGGGCAGAGGGCCGGACGGATGGGGAAATAGGAACTGTTACTTTTATCTTACCATATGTTCACCATATGTGCAATAGAAAACCCGCTCCCAACGGGCCTCATCCCCAGGATACCCCGCCGCCCCCGCCCGCGCAAGAAGCGCCCCGTGAAAAGCAGGGTTTTCCCCGTATACGGAAAAAGGGGGGCCCGCCCTAAAGCGCCCCCCGGCCGGCCAGGGCCGCGCCCCAGGCCGCCCCCCGCAAAAACACCCACCGGGTGGACAGGGCGAACAGGGCCGCCAGCCCAAAGCCGAACAGCACCCCCGTGGCCAGGCGGCGGGGGTTGGTGCTCTCGTAGGGGGTCAGCGCCTGCAAAAACCCGTCCGCCGCCAGCGGCAACAGCAGCGCCCCGCAGGCCCAGGCGGGGGGAAAGCCAAAGGCCGCCCCCCAGGGGACGGCCAATAGGATGCCCGCCAGCTGGCCGGTACACCGGGCGCAGAGGGGCAGCTGCCTGCCCCGGAAGAAAAACGACCGGTCGGGCCGGCAGTGGCAGCCAAACACCCGGGGCAGCCAGCGGGAGAAAAAGCCGGGCCGCTCAGGCAAAGGCATACAGCCCCACCCCGAAGGCAAACACGGCCACATAGTAGAGGATGCCCAGCCCCACCGACACCAGCGCGCCGATGCCGGCGGCCTTGGCGGTGCGGGGCTTGGTGTCCTTCCAGACCAAAAACAGCACCAGGCCCACTACGGGGATGCAGCAGCCCAAAAGCCCCCACAGGATGCCGTCGTTGTCGTTGACGGCGGCGGCGTTTTGGGGGGTGCCGCAGTAGGGGCAGACGTTGGCGGCGCTGTCGATCTCCCTGCCGCAATTTTTACAGTACATAGACGCTCCCTCCTTTGCCCTCTATTCTACCGGAAGGGCGCCCCCCTGTCAAGGCGCCTGGGGGCGTTTGACGGCCGGGGGGAGGGCCTTTTCCATCTCCGCCACCGCCTGCTGGAGGATGGCCGGCACGTCCGTGTCCAGCATGTCCAGCTTTTCCGCCGAAAAACAGGTCAGCCGGGGGATGCCGAAGAAGCTGCCGGCCAGCTCCTGCACATACTGGAACCCCAGGTTCCGGGCCCCAATGGGCCCCCCCGCCGTGGTCACATAGTAGAGCCGCCGGGCCCGGCAGAGGCCGATGGGGCGGCCCAGGTGGGTGTAGCGGAAGGCGATGCCCGCCACCGAGACCTGCTCCAGGTAGAGCCGCAGCACCGCCGGGAAGGTCAAATCCCAGTAGGGGGCGGCGATGACCACCGTATCCGCCCCGGCAAACTGGCGGGCATAGCGGAACTGGGGGGCGGCCAGGTCCCCCAGGGCCAGCAGCTGGCTGCGCTCCTCCAGGCCGTCCCGGTCCAGGGGGGCCAGCGGCTCCTGGTAGAGGTCCAGCTGGGTCAGCTGCCCCTCCAGCCGGTCCAGCAGCTGCCGGGCCAGCCAGAGGGTGCAGGAGGAGTCCTCCCGGGCGCAGGCGTTGAGAAATAAAATCTGTTCCATATCGCAGTCCTTTTCCCTTTGGATTTTGCCGCCGGGGGCGGCCTGCCTTCTACGATAACCCGATTGGCCGCCCCTGTCAACCCCGGCGGGGCCGGGCGCAAAATGTTTACCGGTTTCGCCTTGCATTGCCCGGCGGATTTCTATATAATAGGGGGAGCGCCTGGGCCCAGGCCCCCGCGCCACCTTCACAAGCGGAGGGTCCCATGAAAAAACTTCTTCGCGCCATCGGCGGCTACCTGCGGGGCACCGACCGCTGGCTCTGGCTATTCTGTATCGGGCTTTCGGTCTGCAGCGTGGTGATGCTCTGCGGCATCTGGAAGGCGGGCATCTCCAGCGACCTGGCGGACGACGGCTCCGGCATCCGCAAGCTGCTGGTCCAGGCGGGCGCCTCCCTATTGGGGATGGCGGCGGCGGTGGTGCTCTCCAAATTCGACTACCACACGCTGGCCAAGCTGTGGAAGCTGCATGTGCCGGCGGCCTACGGGCTGGTGCTGCTCACCTTCTTCATCGGGGTGGGCACCGCCAGCCGGCCGGGGGACAAGTCCTGGCTGGTGCTGCCCGGGGGGATGACCCTGCAGCCCACCGAATTCCTCAAGCTGTCGTTCATCCTGGCCCTGGCCTACCACCTGAGCCTGCTCAAGGACAACCTCAACCGCCCGGCCAACCTGGCCCTGGTCTGCCTGCACGGGGCGGCGCCGGTGGTGCTCATCCACTTCCAGGGGGACGACGGCACCGCCATCGTCTTTGCGGCCATCTTCCTGTTCATGGTGTTCGCCGCGGGGGTCCACTGGAAATACATCCTGGCCGCGGGGGGGCTGGCGCTGGCCGCCGCGCCGGTGGCCTGGTTTACCGGCATCATCAACGACGACCAGAAGCAGCGGATCCTGGGGCTGTTTGACCCCACCCCCAGCCAGCTGGCGGGCATCCTCTACCAGCAGAACAACGCCCGGCTGGCCATCGGCTCCGGCCAGGTGTGGGGCAAGGGGATCTTTGGGGTGGAGCACCTGTATGTGCCCGAAATCTACAACGACTTCATCTTCGCCTTCATCGGGGAGTCCCTGGGGTTTGTGGGGTGCCTGGCGGTGATCGCGGTGTTCGTGGCCCTGGGGGCCAAGCTGCTCCACGCGGGCAGCCTTTCGGAGGACCCGCTGGGGCGGTATATCTGCGCGGGGCTGTTTGGGATGCTGGCCTGCCAGTGCCTGGTGAACATCGGCATGTGCATCATGGTGCTGCCGGTGATCGGCATCACCCTGCCCTTCCTCTCCTATGGGGGGTCCTCGGTGCTGGCCACCTATATGGGCATGGGGCTGGCCCTGTCGGTATATATGCACAGCAACAAGCGGCTGTTCAGCTAGAAAACGCAAGGGGGCGTTCGTTTTGACCGAATATCTCAGCCACAGCACCCAGGAGACCGAGCAGTTTGCCCGGGAGGTGGCTGCCCGGCTGCGCCCGGGGGATGTGATCGCCTGCCGGGGGGGCATGGGGGCGGGCAAGACCGCCTTCGCCCGGGGGCTAGCCGCCGGGCTGGGGCTCCGGGACCGGGTCTCCAGCCCCACCTTCGCCCTGGTGCAGGAATATACCCACGGTAATATTCCGCTCTATCATTTCGATATGTATCGGATCGATGGGTTCGACGCCCTCTACTCCACCGGCTTTTTCGACTACCTGGAGGGGGATGGGGTGCTCTACATCGAATGGAGCGAGAACATCCAGGGGGCGCTGCCCCCGGGGGCCATCACCCTGACCATCCAGCGGGTGGACGAGGACACCCGGAAAATCACCATCGAGGGGGACCGGTTTTGAAGATTCTGGCCATCGACACCTCCTCCCAGTCGGCCTCCTGCGCCCTCACCCAGGAGGGCAAGCTGCTGGGGGAGTTCTATGAAAATGTGAAGCTCACCCACTCCCAGACCATCCTGCCCATGGTCCAGGAGCTCTTAAAGACGGTGCGGGTCCCCCTGGAGCAGGTGGACCTGTTTGCCGCCACCGGCGGGCCGGGGTCGTTCACCGGGCTGCGCATCGGGCTGGCGGCGGTGAAGGGGATGGCCCACGCCCTGGGCAAGCCCTGTGTGGCCGTCTCCACCCTGGAGGCGCTGGCCCTGAACCTCTGGGGCCAGGACTGCCTGGCCGCCCCGGTGCTGGACGCCCGGTGCGCCCAGGTGTATACCGCCCTCTTCCAGTGCGGCCCCTTTGGGGCCCGGCGGCTGGCCGGGGACGCGGCCCTCAGCCTGGAGGAGGCGAAAAACCGGCTGAAAAATGCCGGAACCCCCATTTTTTTGGTTGGAGATGGGGCTGAAATGTGCTATAATAGATGGAAAGAGGAGCTGCCCGGGCTGCGGCTGCCCGCCCCCGCCCTGCGGTATACCCGGGCGGCCTCGGTGGCGCTGGCCGCCGGCCTGCCCGGCCATGCCCCGGCGGACCCGGCGGCGCTGGCCCCCGCCTACCTGCGGCTGCCCCAGGCCGAGCGGGAGCTGCTGGCCCGCCAGGCGGCCGCCAAAAAAGATTGAACCCACTGGGACAAAGGAGTTGAGGTTGCGATGATCGCATTGGCCGCGGACCACGGCGGTTTCCAGCTGAAGGAGGCGGTGAAGGCCTGGCTGGAGGAGCAAAAGATCCCCTACGAGGACTTCGGCACCCACAGCGAGGCCTCCTGCGACTATCCGGATATGGCGCTGCCCGCCTGCCGGGCGGTGGTGGAGGGCAGGTGCGAAAAGGCGCTGCTCTTCTGCGGCACCGGCGTGGGCATCTCCATGGCCGCCAACAAGGTCCACGGCATCCGGGCGGCCTGCTGCTCCGACCACTTTTCCGCCAAATACACCCGCCTGCACAACGACGCCAACGCCCTCTGCCTGGGGGGCCGGGTGGTGGGGCCCGGGCTGGCGGTGGAGCTGGTGGACGTGTTCCTACACACCGCCTTTGAGGGCGGGCGCCACCAGCGCCGGGTGGACAAACTCTCTGCAATCGAGCGGGAGGGCTCCCGCTGATTCCAAAATACTGATTTAGATTGGGGACGTGCAAAAAATGTCGAAGCCGTTTATTATGGATCACCCGCTGATCCACCACAAGATCACCCTGCTGCGGGACAAAAACACCGGCGCTAAGGAGTTCCGGGAGCTGACCAACGAGATCGCCACCCTCATGTGCTACGAGGCCACCCGGGATATGCCCATGAAGGAGGTGGAGATCGAGACCCCCATCTGCATCTGCAAGGCCAAAGTGATCTCCGGCCGCAAAGTCGCCTTCGTGCCCATCCTGCGGGCGGGCCTGGGCATGGTGGACGGGCTGCTCTCGTTGGTGCCCGCCGCCAAGGTGGGGCACATCGGCATGTACCGGGACCCGGTGAACCACCTGCCGGTGGAGTACTACTGCAAGCTGCCCGCGGACATCCAGGAGCGGGACATCATCGTGCTGGACCCCATGCTGGCCACCGGCGGCTCCGCGGTGGACGCCATCGACCAGCTGAAAAAGCACGGCTGCTCCAACATCAAGTTCATGTGCATCATCGCCGCCCCCGAAGGGGTGGAGGCCCTCACCAAGGCCCATCCGGACGTGCAGGTGTATATCGGCGAGCTGGATGACCACCTGAACGAGCACAAGTACATCGTCCCCGGGCTGGGGGACGCCGGGGACCGGATCTTCGGCACCAAATAAACCTGCGTATAATTGCGCCGCCGTTTGGCATGCTAATGCCAAACGGCGGCGCTTTTTGGTTCCCCCAGCCGCCGGGCAAGGAAGGGAGGGGAAGGCCTATGGCGGGAAAACGGCTGCCCCTGCTGGCCACCGGGCTGGCGGGCGGGCTGCTCAGCGGCCTATTCGGCGCCGGGGGCGGGCTGGCGGTGGTGCCGCTTTTGGGCCGGGCGGGGCTGGAGGCCCGGCGGGCCCACGCCACCTCCCTGGCGGTGACGCTGCCGCTGGCGGCGGCCAGCGGCCTCTTCTACCTCTCCCTGGGGGCGGTGGAGCCGGGGCAGGCGCTGCCCTACCTGCCCCTGGGGCTGGCGGGGGCCTGGCTGGGCGGGCGGCTGCTGCCCCGGCTGCGGGCGGTCTGGCTGCACCGGATGTTCGGCGGGGTGCTGCTCTACGCCGCCGGGCGGCTGCTGCTGGCATGAGCTGGCTGGCGGTGGCGGGGGTAAGCCTGCTGAGCGGCCTATTGGGGGCGCTGGGCATGGGGGCGGGCACCCTGCTGATGGTCTACCTGCGGCTGGCCGCCGGGCTGGACCAGCTGGCCGCCCAGGGGGTGAACCTGCTGTTCTTTTTGCCCACCGGGGGGCTGGCCCTGGCCGCCCACGCCCGGGGCGGGCTGGTGGACTGGCGCAGCGCCGGGCTCTGCCTGGCCGCGGGGCTGCCGGCGGCGGCCGCCGGGGTGTGGCTGGGGCGGCTGGCGGGCGGGGCATGGCTCTCCAAAGGGTTCGCCCTGGTGCTGCTGGCGGCGGGGGTGCGGGAATTTTGCCAAAAAGAGCCGCAAAATCCCGCCCCGGGGCCGCATAATTCCCCGGGGGCGGGCCCAGAATAACCCCAGAATAACTGTGGAGGTGCAACCGAACATGAGCGACTTTTTCCATTCCAAAGGCAAACTGAGCCGGTTTTTGGCCGGGAAGGGATTCTATGCCGCCCTGGCCGTCTGTGTGATCGGGGCGGGGGCGGCCGCCTGGGTGGCGGTGGATAAGACGGTGGACCGGATCGACGAGAGCAACCGCCGGGCGGCCCAGCCGGGCAGCCAGGCCGCCTCCAGCGCGCCGGAGCCCAGCTACGGTTTCCCCGATCTGGAGGAGGCCGGCAAGGCCCAGAGCGGGGTCGGCGTCCAGCGGGAGAAAGAGCCCTCCAGCTCCTCTTCCTCCTCTACTGCGGCAGCGTCCTCCTCGGCGGCTTCCTCCGCACCCGAAGCGCCCTCCGTCGAGGCCAAAGCGCAGCCCGAGCTGGAACCCTCCTCCTTCGTCTTGCCCATCTCCGGGGAGATCTTCGTGCCCTATAGCGGCGGCGAGCTGGTGAAGGACCCCACCCTCAACGAGTGGCGCACCCATGACGGCATCGACATCAAGGCCGAGCCGGGCACCCCGGTGAAGGCGGTGTGTGACGGCCAGGTCACCGCCGTCACCGACGACCCCCTCATGGGCCGGACGGTGGAGATCCTGCACCAGGACGGGATCACCTCGGTCTACTGCGGCCTGGACCAGGTCCAGGTGGCCGAGGGGGATGCGGTGAAGGTCACCCAGCCCATCGGCACGGTGGGGGAGGTACCCAGCGAGATCGCCCTGGACCCCCACCTGCACTTCGCCATCAAGGTGGACGGCCAGTGGGCCGACCCCCTGAAGACGATGGGCAAGACGGTGGAGTAAGCGCCCGGAGGGGGCGGACGGCATGGCCGTCCGCCCCCTCTTTGCGTGCCCGCCCTCCCCCTTCCCCCGGGTGCGGAGGGAAAATTTCCCACCTTGCCGGTTTGCACCTTGTAACCGGCGGGAAAATATACTATAATTTTACTTAGGAATCATTGCTAGTTTACCAGGACTTTATTTAGGTTGCTTAGGAATCATCGCTAGTTTATCAACCACCGGGCAGTACAGAGGAAGGGGATGGCATGGAGCAACGGTGGAACGGCAGCACCCGGCTATATATCCTGGGGACGCTGGTGGCCTTGGAGCTGCTGATGTCCTTCTCGTTTTTGGGGTACATCCATGTGGAGCCCATTTCGATCACCACCGCCTATATCCCGGTGCTGCTGGCCGGGGCGCTTTTGGGACCGGTGGATTCCACGCTGCTGGGGGCGGTGTTCGGCATTGCCAGCATGTGGAAGGCCTCCGCCAGCTATGTGATGCCCTTCGACCAGCTGTTCTCCCCCCTTTTGAGCGGCTATCCGGTGAAAAGCCTGCTGCTCAGCGTGGGGGCCCGGGCGCTGTTCGGGGCGGTGATCGGGCTGTGCTACCTGCCCGCCCGCCGGTCCCGGCGGCCGGCCCTCTGGGTGGGGGCGGTGTCGTTTTTGGGGCCGGTAGTCCATTCCGCGCTGGTGTATGCCGCCCTGTGGGCGTTTTTCCCCCACACCGGCTACACCCCGCTGCACGCTTTGACCGCCCTGGCCGACCCCAACAAGCTGCTGCCCGACCTGGTGACGGCGGCGCTGGTGGTGGCGGTCTGGCTGCTGTTCCACCGCCGGGCCATCCAGCAGTTTTTCAGCCGGGTGCAGGCGGTCCAGGAGCTGCGCATGGGGGAGCACTACCACACCCTCTCGCTGCTGTGCATCATCCTGGTGGCGCTGGGGTCCTCGGTGGCGGTGGCCATCTACTTTGTGAACCGGATGGAGCTGGTCCTGGGGCAGCAGGGCATCGACCTGACCGCCGCCGAATACGGGGACCTGCTCCACCTGCAGATCCAGTTTTTGATCGGCATTTTGGCCATGATGGCCCTGGTGATCGTGTTTTTGATCTTCAACCGGCGGTACAACACCTATATGGACCGCCAGGCCCGCACCGATCCCCTCACCGGCGCTTTGAACCGCAAGGCCTTCTTCCAGGCCTGCGCCAAGGCGCTGCGGGGGCTGGAGCCCCGGGTGGGGGCCCAGTGCTACTTCATCATGGCGGACATCGACCGGTTTAAGCAGGTGAACGACCGCTACGGCCACCCGGAGGGGGACCGGGTGCTGCAGGAGGCGGCCCAGGCCCTGGGGGACGCCTTCGGCCGGGACCGGCTGCTGGGCCGGATCGGTGGGGATGAGTTCGCCCTGCTGTACTACATCCCCCTCACCCGCCAGGAGCTGGAGCGGCGGCTGCGCCACTTTTTGGACCGGGCGGCCCAGATCACCCTGGAGGACGGCAGCCGGATCAGCTGCAGCGTGGGGGCCTACCCCATCGCCGCCCCCCAGCCGGTGGAGGCCCTCTACGAGGAGGCCGACCGGCTGCTCTACCTGGCCAAGGAGCAGGGCCGGGCCCGCTATGTGGTGGGGGAGGCGGAGGCCTCTATGGCCCCCGGGGAGGCGGAGACTTCCACCGCCCCCTGACCCCCTAAAAAGGACGGAAAACCCCGCCCCCAACGCGCAGGCGTTGGGGGCGGGTTTTTTTTTGGGGGCTCACCCCTCCCGGGAGGCGGCGGGGCCGGCGCCCAGGCTGTCGATGATGGTGATCACCAGGCCGCGGATGCTGTTTTCGGTGGTGCGGTCGGGGGCGATGCGCAGGGTGTAGTGGCGGCCGTTCATGGCGGTCACCTCCCGGTCGATGGAGACCAGGTCCTTGAGCACCGTCTTGCAGTCCTTCTCGATGGCCTCGTCGGGGAAGCTGTGGGCGAAGATCTGGATGGGGCGGCCGATGTCGTGCTCCATCAGCTGGAACTCCCGGCCCACATACTCGGTGAACTTGCGGATGTTCAGGTTGCTGTCCACAAACAGGATGCCGATCATGGTGGAGGAGAGGAAGTTGGACAGGTCGTTGGTCATCATGGTCAGCTCGTCCAGCTTCAGCTGGTGCTCGGTGTTCACCGTGTACAGCTCCTCGTTCACCGACTGGAGCTCCTCGGTGGAGCTCTGCAGCTCCTCATTGGCGGTGAGCAGCTCCTCGTTGGCCGCCTGCAGCTCGCCGTTCACCGTCTCCAGCCGCTGGATGGTGGAGCGCAGGTCGCTCTGGGAGACCTGGAACTCCCGCTCCAGGTCGGCAATCCGCCGGGCGGCGGTGGCGTCCAGGTCGTATTTTTCCACCGCGCCGGCCATCTGGGCGGGGCGGTTTTCCAAAAACAGCACCGCCGCCAGCTCGCTCTCCTTCCCGGCGGGGCCGGGCACCGGCTGGACCGACAGGTCGATCACCCGGCGGCCGCTGGGGCAATCCACCGCCACGCCGGTATAGGTCACCGGCTCGTGCTCGGTGCGGCAGCGGCTCAGGGCGGTGGCCGCCACCAGCTTCAGGTCGGGGTTGAGCATGGTGAAGAAGTTGAGGGTGGCCTTGCCGGGGGCCAGGGAGAGGTAGTCCCCGTAGCTGCCGAAGAAGTGGAGGATGGTGTCGTCCTTATCCAGCACCACCGAGGCGGGCAAAAACCGCTCCAAGAACCGGCTGTACAGCTGCTCCGAGCCGTTGGGGTCGCTCTGGCCGCCGCTGGCGCGGATGGCGCTGGTGGTGATCGCCTGGATGTTGGGCAGGTTGAAGGTGGGGGGCGTCAGGTCCTCCATGCGGCCCTCCCCCTTGTGCAGGTAGATCTTTTCCGCCGAGCAGACCGGCTTAAACAGGCTCACATACTCCCCGGCGGTCTCGCTCTTGCCCAGGAAGAGGAAGCCCCCCTTCTTGAGGGCCGAGTGGAAGATGGCGAACAGCCCCCGGCGCAGCACCGGCTGGAAGTAGATCATCACGTTGCGGCAGCAGATCAGGTCCAATTTTCCAAAGGGCGGGTCGGAGAACATGTTGTGGGTGGCAAAGACGATCATCCGCCGCAGGTCTTTGGAGATGTGGTACTGGTCGTTCTGCTTGAGGAAGAATTTGGCCAGCCGGTCGGGGGTGACGTCGTCGATGATGTTCTCCGAATAGACCCCCTTGCCCGCCTGCTCGATGGCGCGGCTGTCCACATCGGTGGCGAAGATCTTCACATCCCGCTTGACCTGCAGCTCCTCCATCACCTCCTGGAAGAGGATGGCCAGGGAGTAGGCCTCCTCGCCGGTGGAACAGCCGGCGCTCCAGACCCGGATGGGCTCGTTCTCGTTGGCCCGCTCCACAATCTTGTAGATGGCGTTGTACTTGAGCTTTTCAAAAAAGGCCGGGTCTCGAAAGAAGTTGGTCACCCCGATGAGGATCTCCTTCACCAGGGTGTTCACCTCCTCGGCGCTGTCCCCCAGCAGGCGGGCGAACTCCGAGAGGGTGGCGGTGTGGGTCACCAGCATCCGCCGCTCGATCCGCCGCAGGATGGTGGAACGCTTGTAGTAGGTGAAGTCGATGCCGCTGGCGTTTTTCAGGATGGTGTAGATGTGGGAGAGGGTCTCCTCCTCCGAGAAGATCTCCTCCTCATCGAAGAAGGGGCCGTCGCTGCGGGGGCCCCGCAGCAGCACCGGGGTGTTGGAGAAGTTGAGGATCTCCTCGGCGATCTCCTCCGGGGAGAGGACGAAGTCGGCCAGGCCGGTGTTGATGACGCTCTTGGGCATGCCGTCGAACTTGGCGGTCTCC
>DXES01000080.1 GCA_019114825.1 Candidatus Anaerotruncus excrementipullorum | reverse complement strand
ACCGTCAGCTTGTTGGGCAGATTCATGCCTCCACCTCCTTGCCCCGCAGGTCGTATCCCTCCACGCCGTCGATCTCCACCTGGATGTACTCCCCGGGGCGGTGGGCCCGGCGGGCGGTGAAGTAGACCTTGGTGTCGATGTCCGGGGCATCCATGTAGCTGCGGCCGTACCACAGGCGGCCCTGGCGGCCCTCCACCAGCACAGTCAGCCGGCGGCCCAGCTGGGCCCGGTTCACCTGCTCCATAACGCCGTACTGGACCTCCATCACCTGGTCCGCCCGGCGGCGGCGGACCTCCTCGTCCACCTGCTCCATCCCATAGGCGGGGGTGTCCTCCTCGGCGGAATAGGCAAAGCAGCCCAGCCGCTCGAACTGCACCTCCTGGATGAACTGGCAGAGCTCTCCGAACTCCTCCTCCGTCTCGGTGGGGAAGCCGGCGATCATAGTGGTGCGCAGCACCACCCCTGGCACCCGGTCCCGCACCTTTTGGAGCAGGGCCTTCAGGCTGTCGGCGTCCCCCCGGCGGTTCATTGCCCGCAGGATCCGGCCGTTGCAGTGCTGCAGAGGCAGGTCCATATATTTGACCACCTTCTCCTCCCGGGCCATCACCTCCAGCAGCTCGTCGGTCACCCGGTCGGGGTAGCAGTAGAGGATGCGTACCCAGCGCACCCCATCGATGCGGCAGAGCTGGGTGAGCAGCTGGGGCAGCATCAGTTTGCCGTAGAGGTCCTCCCCATAGCGGGTGGTGTCCTGGGCCACCACATTGAGCTCGGTGACCCCATTGGCGGCCAGCTGCCTGGCCTCCTCCACAATCTTCTCCATCGGGCGGCTGCGCATGGGGCCGCGGATCAGGGGGATGGCGCAGTAGGTACACCGGTTGTCGCACCCATCCCCCACCTTCAGGTAGGCGTAGTAGGGGTCGTTGGCCAAGATCCGCCGGCCCTCCAGGGGCAGGTCCTCCTTGGCGCCAAAGGCCACCGTCCGTCTGCCCGCCAGGGCGGCTTGGATCGCCGGGAGCAGGCCGCCGTTGCTGCCGATGCCCAGCACCACATCCGCCTCGGGGATCTCCCGGGCCAGCTCCTCCCGGTACCGCTCGGCCAGGCAGCCGGTGACCACCACCGCCTTGATCTTCCCCTCGTTTTTCATCTGGGCGAACTCCAGGATATTCTCGATGCTCTCCCGCTTGGCGTCCTCAATAAACCCGCAGGTGTTGACCACCACCACATCGCACTGGGCGGCATCCGCACAGATCTCATAGCCGCCGTCCGCCAGCATGGCCAGCAGCAGCTCCGCGTCCACCTGGTTTTTGGAACATCCCAGGGAGACCATTCCCACCTTTACCGACATACGATCGCTCCATTCCACTGTTTTTGAAAGACTGTATAGACGCGCAAAAGTTCCGCCGCCCCCAAGAGGGGCGGTGGAACCGCTTTTCCGTTTTTAATCCGCCCAGCCCCCGCCGCAGAAATCGTCCAGTGCCCGGCGGGCCTGGGCGGGCTGGTAGCCCATCCGCAGCAGCGCCCCGTATGCCCGGCGGCGGACCGCCGGGTCCTGGGGGGCGGCGGCGTATTTCCGGGCCAAAATCTCCCCCATCGCCCCCTCCGGGTCCAGCTCCAGCTCCTCCAGGGCCTGCTGGGCCAGCTGGGGGTCGATCCCCCGGCGGCAGAGCTCCCGGCGGATGCGCAGGGGCCCGAACCGCTTGCGCTGGGCCAGCTCCTGGGCAAACTGGCGGGCGTAGGCGGCATCATCCACCAGCCCCAGCTGCTCCATCCGCTCCACCGCCTGGGCGGCGGTGTCCCCATCGGTATGCTGGGCCAGCTTTTGCCGCAGCTGGCCGGCGGTATATGCCTGGCGGGAGAGCAGCTGCAGCGCCTTCTCCTTGGCCTTCTTCAGGTCCGATTGGGCCCGCAGCGCCTCCAGCTGCCCGATCTCCACCTGCCGGCCCACCTTTAGGCCCTCGGCGGCACACAGCTCCGGCGCCAGGGAGAAGAGGAACTGCCCATCCACAAACAGGGCCATCCGGCCCTGTTTGGTGGGTTTCAGGGCGGTGATCTCCATCACCCGTCCACCTCAACGTCGATGTTCACCGGGGGCGCGGCCGGGGCGGGGGCGGCCGCCGGGGCCTCCTCCAGGGGCTTGCCCACCTTCACCGGCTTTTTGCCGGCGGTGCGGGAGGACTTTTGCAGCTTGTCGGCGTTCTCCCGGATCTTGGCCTCGATCTCGGCGGCCACCTCGGGGTTGGCCTTCAAAAATTCCTTGGCGTTGTCCCGGCCCTGGCCCAGGCGCACATCCCCATAGTTGAACCAGGTGCCGCTGCGGCTGACAATCTCCAGCCGGACCCCCAGGTCCAGGATCTCCCCCACCTTGGAGATGCCCTCGCCGTACATGATGTCGAACTCCGCCTCCTTGAAGGGGGGCGCCACCTTATTTTTCACCGTTTTCACCCGGGTGCGGTTGCCGATCACCTCGCTGCCGCTCTTGAGCTGCTCGATCCGGCGCACATCCAGGCGCACCGAGGCGTAGAACTTCAGCGCCCGGCCGCCGGGGGTGGTCTCCGGGTTGCCGTACATGACGCCGATCTTCTCCCGCAGCTGGTTGATGAAGATGACCACGCAGTTGGATTTGCCGATGGCGCCGGTGAGCTTGCGCAGGGCCTGGCTCATCAGCCGGGCCTGCAGGCCCACATGGCTCTCGCCCATCTCCCCCTCGATCTCCGCCTTGGTGACCATGGCGGCCACCGAGTCCACCACCACCACGTCCACCGCGCCCGAGCGCACCAGCGCCTCGCAGATCTCCAGCGCCTGCTCGCCGGTGTCCGGCTGGCTCACCAATAGGGAGTCGATATCCACCCCCAGCGCCTGGGCGTAGACCGGGTCCAGGGCGTGCTCCACATCGATGAACACCGCTTCGCCGCCCGCCTTCTGGGCCTCCGCCACCACATGGAGGGCCACGGTGGTCTTGCCCGAGCTCTCCGGCCCGTAGATCTCCACGATCCGCCCCCGGGGCAGGCCGCCGATGCCCAGCGCCAGGTCCAGGGAGAGGCTCCCGGTGGAGATCGCCTCCACATTCAGGGTGCTATTCTGGCCCAGCTTCATCACCGCGCCCTTGCCGAACTGCTTTTCAATCTGGCCCAGGGCCGTCTCCAGCGCCTTTTTCCGGTCCTCCGCCGAAACGCTGGAGCGCCGCCCGCTCACCGGCATTGCCTTTTTCTCCGCCATGCTGCGTCCTCCGTCTCTATCTGGGTTTTCCGCCGCGCCGCGGCGGGATTCGCTCTTCTGGGGTTATTATACACGATTGCGGAGGAAAAAGCAAGCAAAATAGAACAAATGTTCTCCTCTTTTTCCGCAAAAGCGCCCCGCCGGCAGGTGGGGCGCTGGGGATGGGCTCAGCCCTGTTTGGGCGGGTGGGCGGGGGCGGCCTTCGCGGTGGCGTTGCGGAACGCCTGGCGGGTGGCCTTCACCTCGGTGAGGGACTTCATCAGCGCCTCCTCGGTCTTGAGCAGGCAGTTGTCGGAAAACTCCTGGGCAGCCTGGCGGATCTCCCGGGATTTCATCTGGGCCTGGGAGAGCACCTCGGTGGCCTTGGCCTGGGCAGCCTTGACCACCTCTTCCTCCGACACCAGCGCCCGGGCCCGGTCCTCCGCCTTGCGGACGATCTGCTCCGCCTCCCGCTTGGCGTTGTCGATGATCTCGCTGCGGTCGGCCACGATCCCCCTGGCCTGCTTGATCTCCGAGGGGAGGTTCAGCCGGATATCGTCCACCAGGTCCCGCACCTTGTCCGCATCCACCACGCAGCGGCCCCCCGAGAGGGGCAGGCTCCAGGAACGGTCCAGCAGCTCCTCGATGTTGTCCAAGATCTCGTCAATATTCATCCAGGATCACTCCTTCTCCAAATACTTGCGGTTGGCTTCGGTCATGCGGGCCACCACCCGGTCCACCACACAGGCGGGGACAAATTGGCTGATATCCCCGCCAAAGCGGGCGATCTGGCGCACCACGCTGGAAGAGAGGAACATGTTCTTCACATTGGGGGTGAGGAAGATGGTCTCCGCCTGGGGCTGCATGGCCCGGTTGGCCATCGCCTGCTGGAACTCGTAGTCAAAGTCGGAGACCGCCCGCAGGCCCTTGACGATGGCCACCGCCCCCGACTGGGCCAGGTAGTCCACCAAAAGGCCGTTGAAGGAGTCCACCTCCACATTGGGCAGGTCCTTGCAGACATCCCGGATCAGCTCCATCCGCTCCTGGACGGAGAAGATGGGGCTCTTCTCCGGGTTGGTGCTCACCAGCACCCGCACCTGGTCGAACAGTGCCGCCGCCCGGCGGATGATATCTTCATGCCCCTTGGTGATGGGGTCAAAGCTGCCGGGGCAGATCACCATGCGCGGCATCGCGTTCCTCCTCCTCCTGCTGTTTTCGATAGACGCTCACCTTGGCCCTGCCATAGCGATAGGTGCGGCTGAGGGAGAACTCCCCCGCCTGGCCGGGCAGCTCCTCCTCCCGGCCGGTCTCGCAGACGATGACGCCCCCATCGCTCATCCGGGCGGCCACCAGCGGCAGCAGCGCCTGGCAGAGCTGCTGCCCATAGGGCGGGTCCAGCAGGGCGATCTCAAAGGGGCCGGGGTTGGTCCGCAAAAACGCCTCCGCCTCCATCCCCACCACCTGGGCCCGGCCGGCCAGCTTGGCGGCGGCCAGGTTGCGGCGGATGGCGGTCTGGGCCGGGCGGGCGCTATCCACAAAGACGCAGCTCTTCGCCCCCCGGGAGAGGGCCTCGATCCCCATCTGGCCGCTGCCGGCAAACAGGTCCAGCACCCGGGCCTCCGCCAGCTCGAAGTGCAGGATGCTGAACACCGCCTCCTTGCACATCTCGGAGGTGGGGCGGGTGGAAAGGCCGGGCGGGGCCTCCAGGCGGGTGCCCCGCGCCGATCCGGTGATAACTCTCATGTAGCCTCCCCCTTCTTGTCCAGGTCCTCTCTATTATCCGCAATTTTCCGCCGTTTGTCAATCTTCCCCATGCAAAAAGTCGTAGAGCCGCTGGGCGGCCCCCTTCCCCAGCCCCTTGACCTGGGCCAGCTCCTCCGGCGAGGCGGCCCGCAGGGCCTTCATCGTCTTGAACTGGCGCAGCAGCTGGGCCGCCCGCTTCTCCCCAATCCCTTCGCACCGGGTGAGGGTGGAGGCGAAGGCGTTCTTCTGGTGCTTTTGGCGGGAAAAGGAGATGGAATACCGGTGGACCTCCTCCTGGATGGCGGAGACCAGCGTAAAGGCGCTGCGGTGGCTGGCGATGGCGATCTCCCCGCCCGACTGGGCAATCGCCCGGGTGCGGTGGCGGTCATCCTTCACCATGCCGAAGAGGGGCACCTGGATGCCCATCCCGGCCAGCACCGGGGCCACCGCCGCCACATGCCCCTTGCCCCCGTCCAGCAGGATCAGGTCGGGCAGCCGGTCGAACGCCTCGTCCTGCTGCGCCGGGTCCAGGTAGCGGGCAAACCGGCGGGAGAGCACCTCCCGCATGCTGGCGTAGTCATCGGTGCCCTCCACCGTCTTGATGGTGAACTTGCGGTAGCATTTGCGCAGGGGGCGGCCGTTTTCAAATACCACCATCCCCGCGACCACTGTATCCGAGCCGATGTTGGAGATGTCGTACGACTCGATATAGGCGGGGGGCTTCTCCAGCCCCAGCAGGCGGGCCAGCTCATCCAGGGCGGCCACCTCCCGGCCGGTGCGCTGCATCCGCTGGGAGAGCTTTTCGGCGGCGTTCTGCTTGGCCATCTCCACCAGCCGCAGCTGCTCCCCCCGCTGGGGCACATGCAGCTCCACCCGGCGGCCGGCCTCCTGGCTCAAAAGCTGCTGGGCGATCTCCATGTCCTCGATCTCCCCGTCCAGCTGGACCCGGCGGGGAAAATCGGTGCGGGTGGTGTAGTAGCGCAACAGAAACTCCAGCCGGGCTTCCGCCAGGTCGTCCACCGGCCCCAGCAGGAAGTCCTGCTTATCCACCAGCCGCTCCCCCCGGAACTTGAGCACCACCGCGCAGGCGTTGTCCTCGGTGCGGGCCAGGGCGATCACATCCTGGTCCACCGCCCCCTTGGCCTCCACCACCTTCTGGGACTCCCCGATCCTCTGGATCGCCCGGATCCGGTCCCGCAGCTGGGCGGCCTTCTCAAACTGCATATTTTCGGCGCACTCCTCCATCCGGCGGGTGAGGGTCTGGATGCTCTGGCTGCTGCCCCCCCGGATGTAGTCCAGGGCCTGGGCGAGGATCTCGTTATACTCCTCCAGGGAGATTTTCCCCCGGCAGACCCCCATGCACCGCTTGATGTAAAAGTTGAGGCAGGGACGGCCCTTGCCGAACTCCTGAGGGAACCTGCGGTTGCAGGTGGGCAGCAGAAACGCCCGGTTGGCCTCGTCCACCGTCTCGGTGACCACAAAGGAGGAGATGTAGGGGCCGATATACTCCGCCTCGGGGTCGTCCTTCTGGAACGCCTGGCGGATGCGGCTCCACTGCTTGGGGGCCACCTTGATATAGCTGTAGCCCTTGTCATCCTTGAGCAGGATGTTGTATTTGGGGGTGTGCTGCTTGATCAGGCTGCACTCCAGCACCAGAGCCTCAAACTCGCTGTCGCAGAGGATATAGTCGAAGTCCTCCACCTGGCTGACCATCTTGTAGACCTTGGGCAGGTGCTTTTCCACCGAGCGGAAGTAGCTGCTCACCCGGTTTTTCAGCGCCTTGGCCTTGCCGATGTAGATGATCTCCCCGGCCTTGTTGCGCATGATGTACACCCCCGGCAGCAGGGGGAGCTTGTGGGCCTTTTGGGCCAGATAGGGGAGGCGGGGGTTCTCCATCATACGGCGCTCCTTTCCCGCCCGGCGGGCGGCGGATTTTTGGGGGAAACAAAAAACGCCGCCGAAAGCCGGACGGCGTTTTTTCTGGTTTCACACACAAACTTACTCGGTAAAGCCGGACTCCACCAGTTTCACCAGGCCCTCCACCGCGGCCTGCTCGTCGGAGCCGTCCGCAATGATCCGGATGGTGGTGCCGCCGACGATCCCCAGGGAGAGGACGCCCAGCAGGCTCTTGGCATTCACCCGGCGCTCCTCCTTCTCCACCCAGATGGAGGATTTGTACTCGTTGGCCTTCTGGATAAAGAAAGTGGCAGGGCGGGCATGGAGGCCGACCTGGTTCTGAACAGCAACTTCTTTCACAAACATTTCGCTACTCTCCTATTGCATAAGTATGTGGGCGCAGTTCGCAGGATGTTATTATTATAAGCGGATTGCGGGAAAGCGTCAATCACTTTTGTCATAGTTTTCCTGGGGTCCGCGCTTTTTCTCTCAGTTTTCCAGTTCCGCCCCAAAACGCTTCCGGCGTATTTGTGCAAATCCGCTACAAAGTTTTCAACAATTACAGCAGTTCGCCTGTCCTTTTCCGCCGGGGGCGGAAAAGGACGTCGGATCAGCCCGGAATCAGGCGCAAAACCACCTCGTAGAGCACCGGCCCGGCCAGGGCGGGCAGCAGGTTGGCGGTGGGGATGTCGGTCCAGCCCAAAAAGTTGGTCCCGATGAGCACCACAATGGCATACCCCACCATGCAGATGCCGTCCAGCAGCGTCCCTGTGACCACCGGAGCCAGCCAGCCGGCCGCCAGCGTGATCGCCCCTTGGTAGACCAGCACCGGCAAAAAGGCGAAGGGCACCCCGAACCCCAGTGTGGAGGCCAGCACCACCGCGATCACAAAGTCCATGGCCGCCTTGACGAACAGCACGCTGCTGTCCCCGGTGAGGCCGTCGTTGAGGGCCCCGATCACCGCCATCGCCCCCACGCAGACGATCAGGGAGGTGTTCACAAACCCCCGGGCAAACCCCTCCCGGCCCAGCCGCTGCTCCACCAGGCGGCCGCCCCGTTGGAGCACCCCGTCGATGTCCAGTCCGGTGCCCAGCACGCCGCCCACCAGCAGGCTCACGATCAAAAGCAGCGACCCGGAGGCGGCCAGCCTCCCTTCCCCGTCCACCGTCATCATGGCCGAGAGCGTCCCCTCCAGCCCCACCAAAAAGACCGAGAGGCCCAATAGCTTCATGGCGATCTCCTCGATCCGCTTGGACAGGCCCTGCCGGAGCAGCAGCCCCAGCAGGCCGCCCACCAGGACTGCGGCGCTATTTACAATCGTCCCCATGGCCTACGCCTCCTCCGTCCAGCCCAACGTGCGCAGATACCACCGGTCCTTCTCATTCAAAGGGGCGGTCCGCAGCAGCTCCGGGCGCTTCTCATAGGTGGCCTTTAGGGACATCTCCCGCCGCCAGCGGGCGATGGCGGCGTGGTTGCCGTTGGTGATCACCTGCGGCACCGCTACCCCATGCCACACCGCCGGTTTGGTGTACTGGGGGTACTCCAGCAGGCCATTCCAATGGCTCTCCTCGGTAAAGCAGCTCTCGTCCGCCAGCACGCCGGGGCAGAGCCGGCCCACGCAGTCGCAGACCACCAGCGCCCCCAGCTCCCCGCCGGTGAGCACATAGTCCCCGATGGACAGCTCCTCATCCACAATCTCATCCAGCACCCGCTGGTCCACCCCCTCATAGTGGCCGCACATCAGGTAGAGGTGGTCCATCTGGGCCAGCTCCTTGGCCCGCTGCTGGGTCAGCGTCCGGCCCTGGGGGGTCAGGTAGATCACATGGGGGCGGCTGGCCCGGTAGGCGCAGACCGCCTTCCAGGCCCGGTAGAGGGGGTCCGCCTGCAAAAGCATCCCCTTGCCCGGCCCATAGGGGGTGTCGTCCACATTCCGGTGCTTATCCACCGTGTAATTGCGGATCTGCCAGCAGCGGATATCCAAAAGCCCCGCCTTCCTGGCCCGGCCGATGATGCTGGCGGAGAGCACCGCCTCGCACATCTCCGGGAACAGGGTGGCGATATCCATCTTAATCATCGAACAGCCCCTCCAGCGGGCGGATGGTGATGACCCCCCCATCGATATCCCGCTCCAGCACCACCTGGGGGATGGCGGGCACCAGCCGCTCCCGGCCCTGGGCGTCCCGCAGGTAGTAGACGTCGTTGGCGCCGGTGGGGCGCACGTCATACACCTGGCCGTAGTCGGCGCCGGTATCCGCATCCACCACCCGGCAGCCCAACAGGTCCTGGACCAGGTATTCCCCCTCCTCCAGGGGGATCTGGTCCCGGCGCAGGTAGAGCACCTGGCCGCGGCAGGCCGCCGCCTGCTCCACCGTATCCACCCCCTCCAGCTTGAGGATGACGATGTTGCCGTGGGCCCGGGCCCGCTGGACATGGACAGGGGCGCGGCCCCGGCCGGTCCAGAGGGTGTCGAACTGTTCCAAAAAGTCCGGCGTATCGCACCAGGGCTGGACCCGCACCTCTCCCCGGACGCCGTGGGTGCTGACGATCTTGCCGCACTCCAAAAATTCCTTTTTCATCCGCGCCTCCTATGTCCCCGCCTGGCGGGGGCTGTGTCTGCAAATCCGCCTGCAAAAAATGGGAAGGCTCGCACCTTCCCATTTTTCAGTCGATCTCCACCGCGACCTTCATCTCAGCCCGGTTGGCCGCCGCACGGACCACCGTGCGGATCGCCTTGGCGATCCGGCCCTGTTTTCCAATCACCCGGCCCATGTCGCCGGAGGCAACATGGAGATGGTAGACCACGGTGCCCTCCTCGTCGGGTTCGTCCACCGTCACACGGACGGCGTCCTTCTCCTCTACAAGGCCCTGGGCAATGGCAATGATCAGCTTATCCAAGATGATCTCCCTCCCCGGCGTGCATTAGAGCACACCTTCGATCTTCAGCAGCGCCTTGACGGTATCGGTGGGCTGCGCGCCGTTGGAGAGCCACTTCTTCGCCTTCTCGCCGTCCACCTTGATCACCGAGGGGTCCTTGGTGGGGTCGTAGTAACCGATCTCCTCGATGAAACGGCCGTCCCGGGGATAGCGGGAATCCGCCACCACGATGCGGTAGAAGGGAGCCTTTTTCGCACCCATTCTTCTGAGTCTGATCTTAACTGCCATGTATGTCACCTCCTAATCATTTTGCAAGAACATCTATGTCCACCGGAAACCCGGCAGGAACCAATTTAAAACGGCAGGCCGCCCGGCGGCATCCCGCCGCCCCCCAGCATCCCCGGGGGCATCCCGCCGAAGGGGTTGCGGCGGCGCTTGCCCTTTTTGCCCACCGCCGCCACCTGGCGGAACAGCTTCTGCATCTGCTCATTCTGGCGCAGCAGCCGGTTCACATCCTCCACCCGGGTGCCGCTGCCAGCGGCAATCCGGCGCTTGCGGGAGGGGTTGATCAGGGAGGGCTTCGCCCGCTCCTGGGGGGTCATCGACTGGATGATCGCCTCGGTGCGGCGCAGCTCCTGCTCCCCCTTCTCGGCATCCTCGTCCTTCACCTTGCCCGAAACGCCGGGCAGCATATTGATGACGTTGGAGAGGGGGCCCATCTTTTTGATCTGCTGCATCTGCTCCAGCATGTCGTTGAAATCAAAGGTGCTGCGGCGGAGCTTTTGGGCCATCTCCTGGGCCTTGCGGGCGTCCAGCTCCCCCTGGGCCTTTTCAATCAGGGTGAGCACATCCCCCATCCCCAGGATGCGGGAGGCCATGCGGTCGGGGTAGAAGGGCTCCAGGTCCTGGAGCTTCTCGCCGGTGCCCACAAATTTGATCGGCTTGCCGGTGACCGCCCGCACCGAGAGGGCGGCGCCGCCCCGGGTGTCGCCGTCCAGCTTGGTGAGGATGACGCCGTCGATGCCCAGGGCCTCGTTAAACTTCTCCGCCACATTCACCGCGTCCTGGCCCACCATGGCGTCCACCACCAGCAGGATCTCCTGGGGGGATACCGCCGCTTTGATGTTCTGCAGCTCCCCCATGAGGGTCTCGTCGATGTGCAGGCGGCCGGCGGTATCCAGGATCACCAGGTCGTTGCCGTAGTCCTTGGCGTGGGAGACCGCCTTTTTGGCGATCTGCACCGGGTCCCCCTGCCCCATCTCAAAGACGGGGACCTCCGCCTTGGCCCCCACCACCTGCAGCTGCTCAATGGCCGCCGGGCGGTAGACGTCGCAGGCCACCAGCAGGGGGCGGTGCCCCTGGCTTTTAAAGTGGAGGGCCAGCTTGGCCGAGTGGGTGGTCTTACCGGAGCCCTGCAGGCCGCACATCATGACGATGGTGGGGGGCTTGCTGGCAAAGTGCAGCCGCTCGTTCTCCGAACCCATGAGGGTGGTCAGCTCGTCGTTGACGATCTTGATGACCATCTGGGCGGGGGTCAGGCTCTCCAGCACCTCGTCGCCCACCGCCTTGGCGGTGACGTTGGCCACAAACTCCTTGGCCACCTTGTAGTTGACGTCCGCCTCCAGCAGGGCCAGCCGGACCTCCCGCATGGCCTCCTTGATGTCGCTCTCCTTGAGCTTCCCCCGGCCGCGCATCTTTTTGAAAACCGCGCCGAGCTTTTCGGAAAGCCCCTCAAACGCCATGGTGTCCGTCCCCCTTTCCAATTCGGTCTTAGAAGTTTTCCGCCGCGCGCGGCGGCGGCCTGTCAGTCGTTGAGTTTCCCGGCCAGCTCCACAATCCGGGCAGCCGGGGCGGAAACCTCCTGGAAGTTCCCGTGGCGGGCGTTAAAGGCCTGGATCTGGCGGGCGCAGGCGGCCATCTCGTCCAGGCCGTCCTGGATCTGGCGGAACTTTTTGGCCAGGCCCAGCCGCTCCTCCAGGTCCAACAGGATCCCCTCCGCCCGCTTGATGGAGTCCCGCACGCCCTGGCGGGTGATCTGGCTGTGGGCGGCGATCTCCGCCAGGGAGAGGTCCTCGTTGTAGTAGAGCTCCACCACATCCCGCTGCTTTTCGGTGAGCATGTCCCCGTAAAAGTCCAACAGCAGGGAGATCCGCAGGTCTTTGGCCATCCTCCGCACCACCTTTATGTAAAGTTTTTCGCTTTACACATATGCTCTTGTGGTATTATACCGGATTGGGGGCTGGCTGTCAAGTGGGTTTCTTTACATATGGGAAATTTTTTTCCGGCCGCCCAGTTCCCTTGTTTTTTCCAGTTGGCGTGCTACAATGAAATTATCAACCGGCCGCGCCGGGCCTGCAAAACGCTGCCGCGCCCGGGCCTGCGGCCTCCCCCCTCTGGAAAGGAGCGCGCCATGTATATCAAGCACGACCTCACACAGCTCATCGGCTCCACCCCGCTGGTGGAGCTCACCCGCTACAACGCCCTGCACCAGCTGCCCGCCCGGCTGGTGGTGAAGCTGGAATCCCGCAACCCCCTGGGCTCGGTGAAGGACCGGGCGGCCTACGCCATGATTTTGGACGCGGAGGCCCGGGGGGCGCTGGGCCCCGGCGGCGTGGTGATCGAACCCACCTCCGGGAACACCGGCATCGGCCTGGCGTTCGTCTGCGCCATCCGGGGGTACCGGCTGGTGCTCACCATGCCGGAGAACATGAGCTTGGAGCGGCGGCAGCTGCTGGCCGCCCTGGGGGCCGAATTGGTGCTCACCCCCGCCGCAGCGGGGATGCAGGGGGCTGTGGAGGAGGCCGACCGGCTGGCTGCCCGGACCCCCGGCGCCTTTTTGACCCGGCAGTTTGACAACCCCGCCAACCCCGCCGCCCACGAGACCTCCACCGCCCAGGAGATCCTCCGGGATACCGATGGGCAGGTGGCAGTATTTGTGGCCTGCTTCGGCACCGGCGGTACCGTCTCCGGGGTGGGGCGGGCCCTCAAGCGCCACAACCCCGCCATCCAGGTGGCCGCTGTGGAGCCGGCTGAATCCCCCCTGGTCACCGCCGGCCACGCCGGCCCCCACGGCATCCAAGGGATCGGGGCCAACTTCCTGCCCGGCAACCTGGACCGCTCGGCGGTGGACCTGTTCCTCACCGTCTCCACCCAGGATGCCCGGGACACCTGCCGCCAGATCGCCCGCACCGACGGGATTTTGGCCGGGTACTCGGCAGGGGCGGCCATCTGCGCTGCCGCCCGGCTGGCCCAGCGGCCGGAAAACGCCGGAAAGCTGATTGTGGCCCTGGCCCCCGACTCGGGGGACCGGTATCTCTCCTCCGGCCTCTACGGGGAATAGGCAGCAAAAATCCCGCCTGCGGGGAGCCCGCAGGCGGGATTTTTTATGGCTTCTTTAGAGGTAGTCGGAATCGAAAAAGCCCTCCTCCGGCTCCTCCGGGCCCAGGGGCGCGGCCCCAGCGGGGCCGTGGGCGTCCAGCCAGTCCAATAGGTCCTGAAAGACCTGCTGGCGGTTGGTCTCGTGGAGCAGCTCGTGGCGGGCGCCGTCGTAGAGCACCAGCTCCACATCCTGCATGCCCGCCTTCAAATACCGGTCGTACACCCGGGTGACCCCCATGCCAAACTCCCCCACCGGGTCCTGCTCCCCGGAGACCAGCAGCAACGGCATGGATTTTTCCAGGGCGGCAAAGCATTTGGGCTGGTTGCAGCTGTTGAGCAGGGTGAACAGATCCCGCAGGCCGGAGGTGGTGAAGGTAAAGCCGCAGGCGGGATCGTTTACATACTGCTGCACCGCCTGGGCGTCCCGGCTGAGCCAGTCGAAATCGGTGACCTTGGGGGAAAAATGCTGGTTGAAGGGGATAAACAGGTATTTATCAAAGCTGTGGTCCACAAAGTAGGGGCCATGCTTTTTGGCGGCGGCAGCGGCCATCCGCATGGCCATCTCGGTGCGCAGGCCCGCCCGGGCGGTGCCCATGAGGATCAGGCCCGCCAGCGCCTTGGGGTAGCGGGCGGCATACAGCCGGGCGATAAACGACCCCATGCTGTGGCCCAAAAGGAAGCACTCCAGCCCGGGCAGCTCGCTGGAGACGATCTTGCCAAACCGGGCCTGGTCGTCCAAAAGGCGTTTCCAACCGTCCTGTTCGGCAAAAAAGCCCTTGGGGCCCTCCCCGGCCGAGCGCCCGTGGCCCAGCTGGTCGATGCCGCAGGCCACATAGCCGTTTTGGGCCAGCATCCGCATAAACTCATGGTAGCGGCCCATGTGCTCGGACATGCCGTGGACGATCTGCACCGCGGCCCGGGCCCGCTCCGGCTGGTAGATCCAGCCGAATATCTGGGCCTGGCCGTTGGAGCTTTTAAACTCGATCTGTTTAATGGTGATATTCATCCGCTTGCCAACTCCTCCCTGGCGCGGGCCGGTCAGCCCGGTGTGCCCAGCAGTTCCCGGCGGTACTCCCGCTCCAACACCTCATGCAGCTCCCCATTGGGGCTGACGGTGAAGAACTGGACGTTGAGCAGGGTCTTCCACATCCGCACCAGGATCGAGTCCTCCCCATCCGGCATACCGGTGATGGCGTTGACCACCCGGTTATCCCGGATAAAGTGGACAATGGCGCTCTGGGGGTTGTCGGAAAACTCCACCGTCATCCGGGCCCCGTACTCCTTGGCCACCCCAAACAGGTGCTCCAGCGCCTGGGGGTTGGCAGGGACGCCCGGCCGCATGACGCTGAGCACCTGCAGGGGGGTGTTGGAAAGGTCCGCGATCACCCGGGCGGCTTTGATGATCCGCTCGCAGGCGAACTGGTCGGTCACCAGCACCAATGTGTTATAAACTGGCATTTTTTCATTCATGGCAGACTCCTTGGGGTTGCGGGCCGGGCAGCCGGCCCTCTAAACAGCTTTCGGGGCGCCCAACTGGTTTAGGATACCGCCAACGCGGCGGGAAATTTGCCGGATTTGGCCGTCCGGGGCGGCTCAGCCGAAGAAATCCCAGAAGAAGGGGCTGCGGTACCAGCCGTAGGGATCCTGCTGGGCCCGGGGCTGTTCCTGCTGGGGCTGCTCCTGCTGGGACTGTTCCTGCTGGGGCTGCAGCTCCTCGCCGGTGTCCTCCATCAGGGCAATCTCCACCTCGAAGAAGCTGCCCTGGGACCCCGGCAGGTTGCTGGGGCGGTAGACCTCCAGCTTCACCTGGTCGCCCGGCTTCTTGCCCTCCAGCTCATCGGTCAGATCCTGCAGGACGGTGATCTCCTTGTCATTGACCTTGGTGATGATATCCCCGGGGATGATCCCCTTCTGGGAGATGTCGCTGCCCTCCTGGGTGGAGATCACCAACAGGCCGGTGGGCACCTGGTTCAGGCGGGCCTGGACCTCATTGATCTCCTGGGCGGTGATGCCCAGCATCACCCGGCCGGTAACCCGGCCGTAGTTGATCAGGTCATCCACAATCGGCTGGGCCATATTGGAGGGGATCGCAAAGCCGATCCCCTCGGCGCCGGTGGCGATCACCTTGGCGGAGTTGATGCCGATCACCTGGCCGTATTCATTCACCAGGGCGCCGCCCGAGTTGCCTGGGTTGATGGCCGCGTCGGTCTGGATCAGGTTCTTATAGTGGGTCACCTGGCCGGTGGACTGGTCGGTGGCAGAGACCTGCCGGTTCAGGCCGGAGACAATCCCCTCGGTGACACTGCCGGCAAACGCCATCGACTGGGGGTTGCCGATGGCCAGCACCTTGTCCCCCATCTCCACCTGGTCGGAGTTGCCGAAGGAGGCGGCGGGCAAGCCGGTGGCGTCCACCTTGATCACCGCCAAATCGGTCTGGGTATCCGCGCCGATCACCCGGGCCTCATAGGAGGTCTTGCCGTCCGAGAGCTGCACCGAGATGCCCATCGCCCCCTCCACCACATGGGCGTTGGTGACGATATAGCCATCCTCCCGCAGGATGATGCCGCTGCCCATGCCGGTGGCCTGGTAGCCCTGGCTCTGGACATAGGAGGTGATGGCCACCACCGACGGGGAGACCTGGCGGATGATCTGCTGGTTGGTGAGCTTGCCGTCGGGCAGGACCTCCTCCTGCTCCTGGGGCTGGTCCTGCAGCTCCATCCACTCCTGGGGTTCCGAAGAGGCCGCGGGCTGCTCCTGGGAGGAGGCCGCAGCTTGGGGCTCCGCCGGGGCGGCTGGAGCCGCTACCAGGCTGGTATAGACGGCGATGCTGGCCATGGAGACCAGCGAGACCGCCAGGATGACCCCCAGGATCCCCGCAAATACCACCAAGCCCCGCTTTTTATGCTTGGGGCGGGCGGCGCGGGCCTGCTCATACTGGTCAAAGTCCCACTGGTAGGGGGGCTTTTCCGGGCGGGGCTGCTGGGGAGCGCCCTGCCAGCCGTTATGCACCGGCTCGCCAGAGGGCTGCTGGCCCTGGGACGGGGTTTCCTGCTGGCTCTGGAAGGGGGGCTGGTAGCCGCCCTCCTGCTGGGGGGGCACCCGCCAGACATGGGGCTGCTGCTCCTGGCTGGGCTGCTCCGGAGGGGTTGCACCCGTATTGTCCGTATTGTAGTTCTGGTCCCGTTGATCCATCTTCCGTCATACCTTTCCGGTTCAAAATTTCCGTTTCCCGCCGGCCCGCCGGGGCCGCTCTAGGGTTTAGTATACCTGAAGAATCCGCAAAAAATGTGAAGATTCGTTGAAGCAGATTTAAATAGATTCCAAATCCCGCCGGTCAGGCCTTTTTGCCCTTGTGGCTCTGGCGGGGCAGGGTGAACACAAATTCGCAGTACTCCCCCTCCACCGAACGGACCACGATCTCGCCGCCATGGAGGTTGATGATCGAACGCACGATGTGCAGCCCCAGGCCGGCGCCGCCCTTATCCCGGCTGCGGGATTTATCGGTCTTATAGAACCGGTCGAACACATGGGGCAGCTCGTCTTTGGCGATGCCGTCCCCCGAATTGCGGATGCTCACCGAGGTGGCCTTGTCATCCTGGTGGTAGCCCACCTCGATATAGCCGCCCTCATTGCAGAACTTCACCGCATTTTCCAGCAGGTTATAGACCACCTGGTGGATCAGGTCGGGATCGGCCTCCACCATCACCTTCTCCCCGTCCAGCCCCCGCACTTCAATCTGTTTCTCCTCCAGGGGCTTTTCAAAGGAGAAGACCGTCTTGATCACCGTATCCCGCACATCGAACAGGTCGGGCTTGATCTCCAGTTCCCCCGCCTCGATCCGGGCGATGTTCAGCATGGAGCGCACCAGGCGGGAGAGGCGCTTGGTCTCATCCGAGACGATGCGCAGGTAGTAGTCCCGCTTCTCCTCAGGGATGGTGCCATCCAGGATGCCGTCGATAAAGCCGGCGATGGTGGTCATGGGGGTACGCAGCTCGTGGGAGACGTTGGCGGTGAACGACCGGCGGGTCAGCTCTGTGGTGGCCAGGGAGGAGGCCATATTATTAAAGGAGATGGCCAGCTGCCCCAGCTCGTCATAGCTCTCTACCGGCACCCGCACGGTGAAATCCCCCTTGGAGAACGCCTGGGTGGCGCTGACCATCTTGCGCAGCGGCCGTACCAGGTCGGCAGTGATAAAATAGACCGCCGCAAACGCCAGGATCAGCACCGCCAGGGAGCTGATGATAAACATCTTTAGGATCTCCACCAAAAAGGTGGTGAGCATGTCCGCCGAAGCGGAGGCAAATACCACCGCCGCCAGCTTGTCCGCATCGTTGAGGATGGGGATGCCCACCGTGTAGCAGGGGTCGGTGTAAAGGCCGTTCATCCGGCCCACCTCCCGGTAGCGGCCCTTGGCCGCCACCGTATTGAGCACCTGGGCGGAGATAGGGGCGCTCTTGTGTTCCTCGCCGGAGCCGCTGGAGAAGAGCAAAATCTCCCCCTTGGCGTTGCACAGGTAGATATCCCCCTCGATGGCATCCGCCAGCACCCCGTAGAGGGGCAGCACCTGGGAGGGGTTTACCCGCTCGAACTCATTCCAGCTGATGTTCACATAGGTCAATTCGGCCGCCTGGCGAGCGTTGTGCTCCAGGAGCGTGTACCGCTCCTCCTTAAAATATTGGGAGGCAAAGGCCAACAGCACCGCGCCCAGGATGGTGATGGACAGCAGGATGATGGCCGCCACAGTGATAAAATGTTTGCTGAACAGGGTTTTTCGCATCCTTCGCCCCCTCCTTCCCACGGGCTGGACCGCACAAAGGGGCGGGCGCCCGGCCCGCCCCCAGCTTTGGCGCGGCAATTATTCCTTCACTTCAAATTTGTAGCCCACGCCCCACACCGTCTTGAGGCACCACTGGTCGGAGACCCCTTCCAGCTTCTCCCGCAGGCGTTTGATGTGGACATCCACCGTGCGGCTGTCGCCATAGTATTCAAACCCCCACACCTCATCCAGCAGCTGATCCCGGGTATAGACCCGGTTGGGGTTGCTGGCCAGGTGGTACAGCAGCTCCAGCTCCTTGGGCGGGGTATCCACCACCTTGCCGTCCACCTTCAGCTCATATTTGGTCATGTTCACCACCAGCTTGTCGTAGCTGACCTCCTTGACATCGTTGTCGGAGGCGGACTTGCCGGTGCGGCGCATGATCGCCTTGATCCGGGCCACAATTTCCTTGGGGTCGAAGGGCTTGACCACATAGTCATCGCTGCCCAACTCCAGCCCCAGCACCTTGTCAAACGTCTCGCCCTTGGCGGTGATCATAATGATGGGCACATTGGATTTCTTGCGGATCTCCCGGCAGACCTGCCAGCCGTCCAGCTTGGGCATCATAATATCCAGCAGCATCAGGTCCGGGTTTTCGGCAGGGAATTTGGCCAGGGCCTCCTCCCCGTCGTTGGCAATCACCACCGTGTAGCCATCCTTTTCCAAATAGAGCCGCAGCAGCTCACAGATGTTCTGGTCGTCATCCACAACCATAATCTTTCCCATGGACATCTCCGCATCCCTCCAATTTTTTCATTTTAGGGCCTCGGGGGCCCGGCTGCAAAGCGGGCGGAGCGCCCGCCGAAAATTCCATGTCTCCACCTATATCATACCACATCCGCCCGGCCGGCGCAATCCGCCCAACGGCAGTTTTTTATCCAAAGCCCAGTAGGAAATCCTATTTTATTATACCGGGCAAGGCAGGCGGTTTGGTGAATATTTTTTGAATAGAACCTTTCTGAATTGGGAAGGACTGCCATTTTCCGCCCCACTCCGCGCGAAAACGGCAGCTGCCCCCGGCCTGTATTCCCAAAATTGGAAAAGCGGCCGGGGGCGCCACGGCTGTGGCGCCCCCCGGCCGCCTTCGGCTGGCAGGGTCCCAAAAGGATCAATAGCCCTTGTCCAGGTTCAGCTGGTTGGGCAGCTTCTCTCCCTTGCGGTAGAGGAGCAGGCTCTTGGCAAACAGTTCCATCGCCCGGTCCAGCATCAGGCAGCTGTCCCCGGCGCGGTGCGGGGTGAGGATCACATTTTTCATCCCCCACAGCGGGCTTTCAGGCCCCAGCGGCTCTGTGTGGAACACATCCAGGCCCGCGCCTGCGATCTGTTTCTGCTCCAGGGCCCGGATCAAGGCCTCCTCGTCGATCACATCGCCCCGGGAGGTGTTGAGGAAAATGGCGGTCTCTTTCATAACGGCAAAGTCCTCTGCGCCGATCAGATGGTAGGTATCCGGCGTCAGCGGCACCACCGTCACCACATAGTCCGCCTGGGCCAGGGCGGTATGTTTGCCCTCCAGGCCATACATGGCGTCAAACTCCGGCAGCTCCCGGGGGAAGAGATCCACGCCGATCACCCGCATGCCAAAGGCCTTGGCCTTCTTCGCCACCTCTACACCGATGTTGCCCGCCCCTACAATACAGAGCGTCCGGCTATACAGCTCATCCATGGGGAAGCTGGTATCCCACAGCTTCTTTTTCTGGTTTTCAAATAGGAGCGGCAGGCGGCGGCTAAAGGAGAGCATCAGGCTCAGGATATGCTCGGAGACATTGGAATTGGACAGGCCGCGGATGGTGGAAACAACGGTGCCATGCTCCTTCAGCCGCTGGAAGGGCATGTGATCCACCCCGACGCTTAAAGCGAAGATCCAGCCCAGCTTGAAATCGTCAATCTTATCAAACAGGCCCTCGTTGACAGGGAACGCCCAGGTGAGCAGGATCTCTGCCTCCTGCACCAGCTGCAGCGCCTTTTCGGTGTTGGCCCGGTATTCACACACGGTAATCGACTCCCCGGTGCGTTCCTTTACCATTTCCAACAGGTTTTCCGGGATCTCTGCAATCGACAGAATCATCCTTCTCATATCCCCTTTCTGTTTTCTCGCCGTTGGCCCAGGGCCGCGCTATGGGCCAATTATATAACGCTCGCTGCATTTTGTCCATATCCCGGGTGAAATTCACTATAACCGTTTCCTAATAGCTATTTCCCATCTATTTATAAAGCAGCGCCATAAGCCCATACCGTTTCTGGCCTGTGAATTCCCTCCTTCCACTGGCATGGGAGGTATAGGGATATAGGAAGAAAAAGCCAGCCTTCTGATAAAAACATCTCATTTCCTGCCGGATATCCGGCAGGAGCCCTTGACGGGGGAGGACCCCCGGAGGTATGATGGTGGAAGGGCCGGATGGCCTGCAAAAACCTTGGCGTTCGTCTGCCCAGTGCTGCCCCAAAGGGCGCTGGCAGCTCAAAAAGAGGAGCCATGAAAAAGAAATTTCTTTCCCTCTTTCTAGCGGCATCCCTATTGGTACAGCTGACCGCCTGTGTAGCCCCCGGCGGCGAGGCCTCCCAGGCAGCCTCCAGCCAGCCTGCCGCCTCCCAGCCTGCCCAGGAGCAGCCGGCAGGCCCCGAAGCTGCGCCCCAAATAGGGGAGGAGATTGCCGGATTCACCCTCACCTCAGTGGAACCCTTTGCGCCACTGGACGCCAACCTGCTCTCGTTCACCCATACGGTGAGCGGAGCCCAGCTGCTCTATATTCAAAATGACGACACCAACCGGGCGTTCGCTGTGGCCTACCGCACCCCCCAGGTGGACGAGACCGACACCAACCATGTGTTTGAACATGCGGTGCTCGCCTCCTCTGGAAAATACCCCAGCCACGACCTGTTCTTTGACCTGATGGGCAAGACCTACAACACCTATCTCAACGCCTTTACCAACCTGACATTCACCATCTACCCTGTGGCCAGCCAGAGCGAAGAACAGCTGCAAAAGATGGCAGACGCCTACTTGAGCTGTATGGTAGACCCCAGCTTTTTGAAGGATGAGCGGTTCTTCCAACGGGAAGCCCTGCGGTATATGCTTTATGATGTGGACGACCCCATTCAGATGGGGGGGACCGTCTTCAGCGAGGATACCGGCCGGATGACCGACATCTCCCTCAATGCGATGCGCAACCTCCTGCAGGCCCTCTATCCCGGGGAGTATGCCGCCAATATGCTGGGCTGGGCGTTTGAGAACTATGAGGGCCTCACCTATGAACATACGGTGGCCACCTACGACCGAGCCTATCACTTCGACAATTCCCTGCTGCTGCTCTATGGCGACCTGGATTACCAAAGTTTCCTGGCATTTTTGGATGGGGAGTACCTCTCTCATTACCCTGCCCAGGGCACCGACTTGAGCGCCTATGACGATCCGCCCACCCAGTCCGGCTATGTGGAAGTTGCCCTGCCCATCCCTGCCTATGAGGGCAGCGCCACCCGGGATGTCAGCTATATCTTCTATGCCATGGACCTGGACGGCGCCGACTGGACCCAGCTGGCCGAGTATGACCTGCTGTCCTCCGCATTCAATATGGTGGGCTCCCCCTTCCGGGAAAATCTGTATAACGCCGGTATTACCTCCCTGGGGTCCGCCGGGGTGGGGATCGATTCAGCCAAGCCGTTCTTTGCCTTCATGCTGCAAAGCGCCAACCCGGAGGACGCCGCCCCCTTCAAGGCGGTGGTGGAACAGACGCTAGCCCAGGTGGCAGAGGAGGGGCTGGACCCCGCCCTGGTGGAGTCCATCCTGAAGGCCAAGGAGATCGGCGACTATACCACCCTGGAACAGGCCGATGTGATCATCGAAAACATCTTCCCCTATGTGGCCTACAAGTGGGTGCAGACCGGGGAGACCGACAGCCTTTTGGATCAGAACGCCGCCTTTGACACCCTGCGCCAGGACACCGACCAACAGCTCATCCGGCAGCTGACCGCCAACCTGCAAAATGCCCAGCGCAGCGCCCTGGTCACCTCCACCCCCCAGCCCGGCCTGGCTGAGCAGATTCTCCAGGAGCAGGCCGACTATCTGGCCGAGAAAAAGGCGGGCATGACCCAGGCGGAGCTGGAGCAGCTGGTGGCCGATACCTTGGCCTTCGATGAATGGAACGCCCTCCAGATGCAGAATGAGGACCTGTCCATCCCGGTGGCCGACCTGCCTTTGGAGGAGCCGCTGCCCCAGGTCACACAGCGGCAGGAGGAGGGCATCACCTACCTCACCGTCCCCTCCGGCATGGAGGGCATTGGGTCCTATGCCGTCTACTTCGACACCAGCACAATCCCCCAGGAGGACCTGTACTATCTGCGCCTCTACCTGCTGCTTGCAGACCAGCTGGGCACAAAAACCCACACAGCCACCGAGATGAACCAGCTGGCCATGCAGTATCTCTACGGCTACACCCTCGGCACGAAATATCCCGATTCCGGGGCATTTGCCAATCCCTTTGTATACCTCCAATGGTACGCCCTGCCCCAGGATACCGAGGACAGCCTGGATCTGCTTTTGGAACTGTTTGGGCAGTTGGATCTGAACCCGGAGGAGGTGTTGTACGCCATCGACCAGATTCTTCCGCAGAGCGACCTCTCCCGGGCGGATGAAATGGATTTGGCCCTACTCCTTGCCCAAACAGTGTCCGGTGCCAGCTACCAATACGCTGAGATGCTCTCCGGCCAAGGGTTCTATGAGTTCCTCGCCCAGCAGCGGGCACAGCTGGATGCCGATCCCGCCGCTATGGACACCCTGACCGCCAAGCTGCAGGAGATCTCGGGACATATCCTCCACCGGGACAATTTGGTGGTGATGGCTGCCGCCCCCGCCGACACGCTGGATGGGTTCTGTGCTCTGGCTGGGGAGAAGTTGGGGGCCCTGCCCTCCCTGCCCAAGGCCCAGGCTGCCCATGCCTTCCCACAGTATCCGGACCAATTTGCAGTGGTCACCGAGGGGAGCACCACCACCACCGCGGCCGTCCTTGATGCAAAAAAACTGGAGAATCTCTCCGGAACCCTATTCCCCTTCCTCTATGCCCTGGAGAACCAATATCTGGTCCCCACCATCCGCTTCCAGGGGCTGGCCTACAGTGCTGGCGTCCTGGTGTCCTCCCAGTTGAATCAGCTGTCCGTCTATAGCTACAGCGACCCCAACCCCGCTGCCAGTGTTGCGGCGATTGCGCAGATTCCCGATGTTCTGGCGGAGCTGGAGCTCACCCAGGAGGAATTGGATGGCTACATCCTCAGCGCCTATTCCCTCGTCACCAGGCCCACCGGCAAGCTGGAACGGATGATGATAGCCATGCAATATACGCTGTCTGGATTTGACACCGGCCTCCAACAGCGTCTGGCCAGAGAGATGCTGGAAGCCACCCCGGCGGACAGGGAAGCTGCTGTAGAGGCCATGCGTACCCTGTGGGAGGATATGCGGCTGGTGACCGTCGGCAATGCCGCCCTGATCCAGGCCGCCGCGGAGGTCTATGACGCTGTCTATGACTACCGGCAGGGCTAAGAATGGATGGAAGCGGCTGCTCCGCTATGCGGCGGGGCAGCCGCTTTTTACATTTTCATTTTCCCAACTGGATTGGCAAAAAACGTGTTTCCCTGTAAAAACGGCTTACCGCCTGCAAAATGCAGGCGGCAAGCCGTTTTAGGAGAACGCGATATGGTTAGGAGGGAAATCACACTTGGCGTTCCAGCAGGGCGAGGCTGCGCTGGCGTAGGGAATGCTCCGGCGGGATCTCTGCAGGGGCATCCAGGTCGATCAGGCGCAGCGCCTTGGTGGGGCAGACCTTGACACAGGCGGGCAGCAGCCCATGGTGTACGCGGACATAACAGCCATCGCACTTGACCATCTTCCCATCCGGCCCAAAGGAGGGCACACCGTAGGGACAGGCCATGGCGCAGGAGTGGCAGCCGATACAGTTGGTGGTGTCAAAGACCGTCAGGTTGGTCTCGGGGTCCTTGTGGATGCAGGCGCTGGGGCAGCCCACAATGCAGGGGGCGTCCACACAGTGCATACAGGCCAGGGAGAGGTGGCTGAACCCTTCCCGCTCCTCCATGTCGAAGACACAGCGGAAGGGGCCTTTGCCGGCATCCAGCTCGATATCGTTTTGGTCCATACAGGCTATGGCGCAGGCGCCGCAGGAGACGCATTTGCTCATATCCAGGTCGATTGCCAGGCGGCTCATTGCTCCACCTTCTTTCTCATGCCACAGCGGGTGGCGTTATAGGCCGGGAAACCGGAATAGGGGTCCACATGCTGGTCGGACATAAGGGCATTCACATCCGCCTGGCTGTAGCCGTGGTAGAAGAACACCACGCCCGGCTGTACCCGGCGGGAGGGATGGGCCTTCACCGAGATGCTCCCCCGGGCGGTATAGAGCTCGATCCCATCCCCGTCCGAGATCTCCAAGGCCTGGGCATCCTCCAAGGAAATTTCTGCGGTGGGGTCGGGGCGCAGGCTGCGCAGCCAGGGCACCTTGTGCAGCCGGGAGTGCAGGGCATTGGGCAGGCGGCCGCCGGAGCAGAGGGCATAGGGATATTCCTTTTCATCCGCATCGTCCAACGGCGGGCAGTAGGTGGGCAGCGGGTCCAGTCCCCACTGGGGATGGCTGGCAATCATCTCCGAATAGAGCTCGAATTTGCCGGTGGCGGTGGGCAGGCCCTCCCGCCGGCGGGTGCCCGGCTGATAGGGGGTGAAGTCCACCTTCACTGGTACCTCCGACTGTTTCAGCTCTGCCACGGTGAGCCCCAGGTTGGAGAGCATAAAGTCCACATTGGCCTCATAACCGGCTTCCAGCTCCCGGTCCCCCAACTCCATCCGCTGGGCCAGATCCCGGATGATCTCCACATCGCTCCTGCTCTCCCCCACCCGTTTGATGGCCGGCTTGGTGAACCAAGCCCAACCGCCGGGGTAGGTCTCCAGTTCCCCCCGCTCCAGAGAGGAACAGACCGGCAGGACGATATCCGCCAGCTTGCAGGTATCGGTGAGGAACAGGTCGGTATTGACAAAAAAGTCCAGCTTTTTGATGGCCTTCACCAGTTCCCCATCCTGGGGGAGCATCCGGAAGTTGACCCCCATACCAAAGATCGCTTTCACCGGGTAGGGGGTGCCCTCATTGATCTGGCGGGCCAGGTCCACCACCTGCATCTCCCGCTCGGTGTGGAACCACAGGGGGAACCGCTCCTCCCCCACCGCGGGCTTTTGATGGGCGGGGGCGGTGGCGTCCTGCCACTCCTCCTCCCGGGTCTCAAACCCCGCGATCTGGTGGGTAAAGCTGTGGTGGGCGGGAACCTGACCGCCCACCCGGTCAAAGTTGCCGGTGAGGGCGGAGAGGGCCATGATCGCCCGGTAGTTTTGCAGGCCGTTTTTGTGGTGGGGAATGGGGGCGCTGTTCTCCTGAATGGCCATGGCCTTGCTGTCCCGGATCATTTCGCAGGCTTGGAGCACCTGGCTGTAGGGCACCCCGGTGAGCGCCTCCACATTGGTCTCGTTGAAATCCTTCGCATATTCAGCGTACTCTGCAAAGCCATGGACATGCTGCTGGATAAATTCCCGGTCGATCCAGCCCCGCTGGATCAGGGTGTTGCCGATGCACAGGGCCAAAGCGCCGTCGGTGCCCGGCCGGGGCCGCAGGTGCAGGTCGGCCAACTTTTCGGTGGTGGGGGTAATCCGTGGGTCCACCACAATGAATTTGACCCCTTCCGCCTTGCGCTTCTCAGCGGCTTGGGCGTTGAGGTAGCCGGAGTAGTAGGGGTTAAACGCCCAGCCCAGATAGAGGTCGCAGTGGGCCATATCCGGCCGGGCCAGCTGCCCGGCGGCCACCTTCCAGGCCATCCAACCGGCGGTCATGCAGGTGGAGGACTCGGTGCCATAATTATAGGTGCCAAACGAATGGGCAAACCGGCGCAGCCAGGGGCGGTACCACTTGTTGTAGCCGCCAAAGAAGGCCACCGCGTCCGGGCCGTCCTGGGCCCGGATAGCCAGCAGCTTCTGGGCAATCTCCGTGTAGGCCTCCTCCCAGGTGATGGGGCAAAACTTCCCCTCCCCCCGTTCCCCCACCCGCTTGAGGGGGGTCAAAATCCGGTCGGATCGATAGACAAACTCCCGGTTGGCCAGGCCTTTGGTGCAAAGGCCGCCCTTGCTGCGGGGGTGGCTGTCCATCCCCTCCACCTTCAGCAGCTTGCCGTCCTTCACATAGGCGTCAATGCCGCAGTTGTAGGCGGGAGAGCAGATGGCGCACACGGTGTGTTTGACCTCAATCCCCGTCTGGGGGCAGGGGATCTTGGCCTTCAGCAGTGCGTTCAGGTCATCCATGCAGCTTCCCCTCCAATTTGTCGATAAATTTCTCCGGCACCCCTGAGCGCAGGAGCATGGCCTTCTGGTAGTCGGGCAGCTTCCCCTGCTCCCCGGCGAACAGGCGGAGCATATAGTTTTTTACAATGCCGCTGATGCGGTAGTCATCCAGAATATTGGCCCCCACAATCTTCCCCTCCTGGAGGACCACCCGGATATAGAGGCCGTGGTCGGGGGAACCGGTCTCCAGGACCTCCCCTTGGATGCGGTTATCCCCAAAGCCAATGAAGTCCATATCCATAAAGTGGGTGATGTTGTGGAGGATATTGCCCTCGAAGGCGGCCTCGCAGCCGGCCATGTTGGCGCCGGCCGTCCGCCCCTGGCGGTTGGCATTGGCCCACAGGCCGATGATCTGGTGCTGGCCGCTCTCCAGGTTGTTGCCCTCACAGCAGTCGCCGGCGGCATAGATGCCCGGGACAGAGGTCTCCATCCGATCGTTGACCACAATCCCCCGGTTGATCTCCACCTCCCCCTGGACCACCGCTGTGGCCGCCCGGGTACCGATGCACAGGGAGACCAGATCGGCGGGGACTGCGGTGCCGTCGGTGAGAAAGGCGGTCTTCTGGCCGTCTACCGTCTCCATATGGTCGATGGTGACGCCAAAGCGCAGGTCGATCCCCCGCTTGGCCACCCGCCCCTCGATCATGGCGGCCACCTCCGGGTAGGCTGCCAGCGGGAAGATGGTCTTGGCCAGGTCGGCCAGCACCACCTGGACGCCGTACTTGGCCAGCACCTCCACCACCTTGATCCCGGCCATGGAGGCGCCCACCACCACGGCGGTCTTTACGTCCCCCCGGTCCAGGCGGTCTTTGAGCCGCTGAGCATCCTCCACGGTGCGCATCAGGAAGGAGTCCTCCGGCTCCAGGCCCTTTACCGGCGGGGCAAAGGCGGTGGCGCCGGTGGCGACCAGGATCCTGTCATACGGCTCGGTCCCCGAGGCGGTCTCCACCGTCCTCTCCTGGGCGTGGACCTTTATCACACGCTCGTGGTGGTAGGTAAAGCCCAGCTGCTCCTGGAGCTGGGCCAGCTCCCCAAAGGGGAAGAGCCCCTTCCGGTCCAGCTTGCCATAGACATAATAGGTGGTGAGCATGGGGTTGTAGGGCGCCAGGCCGGTGTCCCCATAGACATGGAGCTCCCCGGCCGGGTCCCCGGCACGGATCGCCTTTGCGGCGTGATAGCCGGCGGTGCCGAAGCCCACAATGGCGTAGCGCATCTCATCGCCTCCTTTTTATTGCGCGAAATCGTTGCCGGCAAAAGAGCCGGCAACGATTTCGGAAAATATGGATTGCTTAAAATTGCCGGATAGAGGACCGCTTAGGCCTTGCTGTTGGCCTTGAAGTTGTCCGCATCCTTGAAGTGCTTCTGCCGCAGCAGCATCACGATGATGGCGATGACGATGAACACGCCCATGCCCAGGAACTGGCCGCCGGTCAGGCTGGACAGGCTCACCGCGGAGGTGCCGCCCAGGACCAGGAACACCAGGACCATGACCGCCTTCAGCTTGCCGGGGGCCATCTTCAAGGTGGACTTCTCATACACCTCGGGCAGCACGTCAGGCAGGCGGAAGCAGGCGTACACCATCAGCAGGTCGGACAGCTTGGAGCAGCCGGTGCCCATGTTGGCGATATCGGTGGTGTCCATGCCGGTGAGCACCGGGATCAGGCCCACCACAACGAAGAAGCCCAGCAGATAGATGGGGGCTCCGCTCTTGGTCTCCTTGCCCCAGGACTTGGGCAGCCAGCCGTCGAAGGAGGCGCGCTGCAGGCCGCGGGTGACCCAGGAGAGGGTGCCGTTCAGGGTGGTCAGCAGGGCGAACCAGGCGCCGCCGATGACAAAGAACAGATAGACGGGGGCGGGGAACACGTCCTTGGCAACCACGGAGATGTTCTGGCCGGCCACCTGGTCCAGGGGCAGCACGCCGGCGGCCACAACGCCCACCAGGGCATAGAAGACGGCCACAATCAGTGTGGAGACCACCATGGCGCGGGGGATGGTCTTGCCGGGGTTCTCCACCTCGCCGCCGTTCTCAGCCAGGAACTTGGCGCCGCCGCAGGCGAAGGAGAGCATGGTCGCGCCCTGCAGGAAGGAGAGGAACCCGTTGGGCATCAGGTTGTCGATGGTGGGGGTCAGCATCTCCCAGCTGACCCGGGGCAGGCCGAAGACGATGTAGACGCCCAGGGAGATCAGCAGCAGGGCCACCATGCCCTTCTGGACCACCGCGGAGGTCTTCAGGCCGATGATGTTGACGCCGGCCGCGGCCAGGATGGCCAGGGTGGCGACCACCTTCGTGGAGACGCCGGGGAAGATCACCTGCACATAGTCAGCAAAGCCCAGCGCAAAGGTGGCGATCAGCACCTGGGAGAGCACGAAGATCATCAGGTAGACAAAGCCGGCCCGGGGCCCGATCAGCCGCTTGGCATACACATAGCTGCCGCCGGTGGCGGGCATTGCGGAGCCCATGATGGCCATGGGGATCAGCTGGAGCAGGGAGATGATAGCGGCCAGGATGAAGGCGTAGGGCATACCATGGCCGGTGAGGCCCATGACGATGCCGGTGAGCACGAAGATGCCGGAGCCGACGATCTGGCCGATACAGAAGCCTAGGCAGTCTGTAAAGTTCAGTTTGTTTCCCATTCTTTTTTACCTCTCTTTCTTAGAAGCGGCAAAGCGGCAGAGCGCTTCGACGCCTTTCTCCAAAGTCGCGCGGGGGCAGCCGATATTGAAACGGATGAACCCTTCCGCATTGCCGTAGCCGGAGCCGTCGCCCACCGCCACGCCATACTCCTTCACCAGCTCGTCGGTGATCTGCTTGCTGGTCATGCCGAAGGCGTTGAAATCCAGCCACATCAGGTAGGTGCCCTGGGGCTTCACCACCTTGATGGCGGGGGCCTTCTCGGCCAGCGTATGGATCACATATTCGGCATTTTCGGTGAGGTAGGCGTTCATCTGGTCCACCCACTCGTCGCCATAGGTGTAGCAGGCGGCGATGGCGGGGTTGGCCATGCAGTTGGGGCCCATCAGCCAGGCGCCGTGCATGCAGTTGACCAAAGCGGCCTTGTAGTCGGGGTTGGGGATGATGTTGCAGGAGGACTCCAGGCCCGCCATATTGAAGGTCTTGCTGATGGCGGTGTAGACCACCATCTTGTCATATTCGGCCGCGAACTGGGCGGCGGAGGTGCAGCGGTTGCCGTAGAGGGCCACGTCCCCGTGGATCTCATCCGAGAACAGCCACACATCGTGCTTCTTGCAGAGCTGGACCACCCGCTCCACTTCCTGCGCGGTCCACACGTTGCCGGTGGGGTTGTGGGGGTTGCAGAAGATCATCGCCTTCACGGTGGCCAGCTTGGCGTCCAGCTGCTCCCAGTCGATGTGGTAGGCGCCGTCCTCATAGACCAGCGGGCAGTCCACCTTTTTGCGGTTCTGGTCCTCGATGACCACAAAGAAGGGGTCATACACCGGGGTGGAGACCAGCACGCCGTCCCCCTCCTGGGTAAACGCCCGGATGGAGAACCAGATGGATGTGACCACGCCGTGGGCGGCCGCGTAGGCGGAGACCGGCAGATCCACGCCGTGGCGGCGCTTGTACCAGCCCTGGACCGCCTCCAGAACCTTTTCCGGAGTGAAGGTGTACCCGAAGATCGGGTGCTCCAGGCGGGCGCGCATCGCTTCTACCGCCTGGGGAAGCGTTGCGAAGTCGGTGTCCGCGATCCAGAAGGGGGTCAGCCCGCTGGGAACGCCGAATTTCAGCTGTTTTTCCCATTTGATGCTGTCGGAGCCCATACGATCGTAGACCTTGTCAAAGTTGTACTCCATTTGCACACCTCCAAATTCGGCCGTCTGCGGCCTTTTCCAGCTATCCTAAAGCTCCCTGGGGCGAAAAGGCCGCCCCGAGGGAAATAGTTGGCGTTTTGGGGACCTCTGAGGGGGGGCTGCGCCCCTCACTTCAAGAAGTCGTTGAAATATTGCCCATAGACCTCTTTGATCCAATCGCAGTGGTAGAGCATATGGATATAGGCGTATTCCTGGTTGTGATCCCGGACGGCGCAAAAGATCGCCTCGTGCTGCCGCTGGGCCTCCTCCTTTTGGGCCGCCCGGTGGACGGGGGCCGCCAGGGGCAGGCTGCGGAAGGTGGCGGAGGTCTCCGCCAGATGCTCCCAGATCTTCATCAGGACGTCGTTGTGCAGCGACATCCAGAGCGCGGTGTGGAAGTCCACCAGCTCGGAGCTGCGGCCGGTGAGGGGTACCATCACCAGCTGCTCCTCCTTGTTTTGCATCGCCCGCTCCATGCGGGCGATGTCCTCCTCGGAGGCGGACAGCGCCGCCTGCCGGGACACCATGGGCTCGATCAGCCGCCGGGCCTGGGTGGAGGTAAAAAAGACCTCCTGGAACTGCTGGATCTGGTCATGGAACTCCCCTTCATCCAAGAGCCCCTTCCAGTCCACCGCCACCACGCTGCCCTTGCCCCGGTAGGTGCGGATGACCCCCGCTTCGCTCAGGCGCTTGAGGGCCTGCCGGATGGTGACCCGGCTCACCCCCATCATCTCCGCCAGAGCATTTTCACCGGGAAGCAGGTCGCCGGGCTTAAACTCCCCCGAACGGATCATCCGCTTGATATTTTCAAAAACCTGGTCGTAGAGGCAGCTGGGGACCAGTTTTTTCATGTTTTCCGCCATATGCGTTCCTCCCCTCTCTGCTGGTAGGGAACGGTTCTGATCTGTATCTAAATAATACATCTTGTATTTTTAGCTGTCAAGCTTCTTTGCCATTTTTTAAACAAAACCTCTTAATTTCTACTTTTTGGGAAAAAACAGCCCCAAATATTCATAGAAATTTCATAAAAGAGAAGGTAGATGTCTTATATCCAACATAGTTAATACAAGTGCTTGTATTACTGCCCTGCACCTCCCGCCCCACCAGCCCGAAGGGCGCGGGCAACTTTGCTGGCCGCGGGGCGCTTGGGGATTGTAATTTCCCCGCCCCGGCTCTATAATCGGTACAAATGCAGTGCAAAATTTTTCCGGTTTCCCCAAAATGGAAAACCTTTTTCCCCTTTTCGGTGTCTTGATACCGAAAGGAGGACGGGAGATGCTTCCCAAATGGCCCCCGGGCCGAAGCGGCCCACAGATCCCGCAGTTTCCAAAACAACCGACAGAAGGAGAGATTTTGATGTCCGCAGAAATGAGACAACTGGTGGAGGCGGCGCGCCGGGGAGACAGCGACGCCTATACCCAGCTCTATCAGCTTTCCATCGAAGGCGCATTGGGGCGCGCCCGCTCCCTGGTGCGCTCCGAGCAGGACGCGCTGGATGTCGTCCAGGACAGCTATATCCAGGCGTTCCGCTCCCTGGACCGGCTGGAAAAGCCCGAGAGCTTCCAGCCCTGGCTCAACCGCATTGTCACCAACCGCTGCAAAAACCTGCTCGCCCGCTCCAAAGCACTGCGGTTTGAGACCTCCCTCACCGGCGAGGACGGGGAGGACTGGGAGCAGGAGGACGAGAACATCCAGTTCCGGCCGGACGAGTCCCTGGACTATGCGGAGAGCCAGCGGCTGGTGCGGGAGATTGTGGACGGCCTGCCGGATGAGCAGCGGGTCTGTATCCTCCTGCACTTTTTCCAGGGGATGAAGCTTGCCGAGATCGCCCAGACGCTGGAGGTGCCGGAAAACACCGTAAAGAGCCGCCTCCACTACGCCAAAGGGAAGATTGAAAAGCAGGTACGGGAGCTGGAGCGCAGGGGCACCAAGCTGTATGTGTTCCCCTTCTTCCCCTTCCTGCATTGGGCGATGGAGCAGAGCACCGCGGAATTGGCTGCCAGCAGCTCCGCCAGGCTGCTGCCCGCTATCACCGCCTCGGTGGGGTCCGCCGCCGGGGCGGCGGCCGGTGGGGCCGCCACTGCCACAGCCGGAACCGCCGGGGCGGCGGCAAAAGGCGGCCTGCTGGCCGCCCTCAATGTAAAGATCGTGGCGGGGATCGCCGCCGCCGCAGTGGCGGTGGGGGGTGTGGCAGTGCTCACCCACCAGCCCGCGGAGGAAACCGCCGCCGCTCCTTCCTCCGCTCCGGCGGTGGTCTCCCAGGTGGAGGAGGCGTCCAGCCGGGCATCCTCGGAGGAGGAAGCGCCCCTGGTGGTGGGGGAGGGCCCGGAGGGGCTGGTGGAGGCCATTAACGCCTACCGCCAACAGCGCGGCCTGCCCGCCTACACCGTCAACGCAGACCTGATGGCCTTGTCCGACTATTCCTCCAACACCGGTGTGGGGAACCAGCCCTTCACCCTCACCTCCCGGGAATTTATGGCGGAACTGGGGTATGAATACGACCACATCCGGGGCAGCAGCCTCTCCGGCCCCACAACCGCCGCGGAGGCGATGGATATGCTGCTCCGAAGCGAGGACTCCGTGCTGTCCGACCCGGAGGGCGGCGCCATCGGGATCGGCATGGCCGCCGGCAATGGGCAATCCCCGGCGCTGTGGACGATCGACGTCGCCGTGGGGCTAAGGGCTGCCCCGTCGCCCTTCGAAGTCCCGGCGGAGGCTTACGCCCTGGCGGATCTGATCAACGGCTACCGGCAGGAACAGGGCATGGAGCCCTATGAGATCTCCGAAGATATGATGATCATCGCCGGGTATGGGGCGCAGATCGGCACGGGAAGGATTTTGAATGTCCCGGCGGATTGCCCCAGCGCTCCCTACTCCTCCAACCACCTCCAACAGTTTGTGGGGACCGCCTCCACCGCCCAGGAGGCGATGGAGCTGATTTTGGAGTACGATTCCCCCAACCTCTATCTGGACACCCCTGCGGTGATGGGGATCGGCTTTGACACGCGCAGCGACGGGCAGATCCTCTGGCAGTTCGAGGTGTCGGTGCCCACTGGCGGATAACTGGCGGAGCAGCCCCTGCCCAATCGTCCCCCAGCTGCTGCAATTTTATAGTTCCGGTTGTCCTCTTTAGGTCCGGGAAAAATTTTTTCAAAAATTTTTCCGGGGCCTAAAACCTTTTCCCCCTCCCCTGTGTCTTTAGGACAGAAGGCAAAAAAACAACCTACGGAAAAGGAGAATTTACCATGAAGCGTCAAACGGTCCGTTCCTTCCTCAGTGCTATCCTGGCGGCCGCCTGCCTAACCGCCCTGGCTGGCTGCGATCAAGCCGCCCAAACCGCCGGAGCTGCCTCCGCCGCCTCCGCCGCCCAGGCGGAAACCGAAAGCGGCGGCCCCAGCATCACCGTCCAGCGGGCGGCCGCCACCCAGGCAAAGCCCGAAGCCGCTGAAGGCAAACCCACCGGCGAGCAGGCCGGCGGGAAGGCCGAAGAAAAGGTCCCGGAAGGCGAAGCCGGCAAAAGTACTGCGACCCAGTCCCCCACGGGCAGCAGCCAGCCCACCCCCAAACAGGCTGCCACAGAGAAGGACGCCGGGAAGGTGACCGTAGTGGTCAAAACCAGCAGCAGCTCTGGCTCGGGCGGGGGCAAATCCTCCTCCGGCGGCAGACACAGCTCCAACCGCCACGACAGCGATAACGACAGCGACGGCGGCGCCACCGGCCTACGGAATGGGCAGTTTTCCCTGGCATACCGGGGCAGCGTCTACTATGACCGGCTGATGGAGGTGCAGCTCACCGGCGATTACCGGACGGACATCCTGGCGGTGGCCCAGTCCCAGCTGGGCTACCACGAGGGGGACAACCTCCGGCAGCTGGACGGCACCTCCCAGGGCAGCGGCGACTACAGCGAGTACGGCTACTACTTCGGCTCCGCCGGCAGCGGCTGGTGCTCCGAATTTGCCGCCTGGTGCGCCCGCCAGGCCGGGATCCCCACCAGCGTGGTGGGCAACGCCCTTTCGGCCAACGCCGCCGCCTTCGGCGGGGAGTACCACCCCTGGGAGGAGAGCGTCTATGCCGGGGGCGATTTCCAGCCCCGCCCCGGGGATATCCTCCTGTTTAGCTGGGGGGAAAAGGACAGCCAGCCCACCAAGGACCACACCGCTTTCTTCTTTGAAGAGCAGAAAAATGGCGGCCAGCTGACCATCGTCACACTGGACGGCAACTCCAACGACATGGTGCGCACCAGCGACCGGCAGGTGCTGGACCTGGCCACCGGGCAGGTCTCCCGGGGATATATTGAGGGGTTTGTGGCCCCCAACTACGGGGACGGCGCCGCCCAAGGGGGCCAGCTCGCCCAGCAGGAGCCGGATACCGCCGCCTATGCCCATGAGGTGGTACAGCTGGTGAACCAGCAGCGGGCGGCCAACGGCCTTACCCCGCTCCAGGAGGTGGACGCCATCTCCCAGGCCGCCCAGGTGCGAGCCCAGGAGATCGTGCAGCAGTTCTCCCACACCCGGCCGGACGGCAGCTCCTGCTCCACCGCCATGGAGGGTATCCAGGGCTACCGCTACCGGGGCGAAAACATCGCCTACGGCTACGATGAGGGCCCCCAGGCAGTGATGGAGGGCTGGATGAACTCCCCCAGCCACCGGGCCAACATCCTGCGGGCGGACGCCGAAGTCATCGGTGTGGGCTGCTACCAGGCAAATGGCAGGTTCCATTGGGTGCAGCTGTTCGGCCTGGCGACCGGCCAGCCGGAGCAGCCCAGCCAGGAGCAGCAGCCCTCCCAGGAGCAGCAACCTAGCCAGGAGCAGCAGCCTAGCCAGGAGCAGCAACCTAGCCAGGAGCAGCAACCTAGCCAGGAGCAGCAGCCCAGCCAGCAGGGGCCGGACACCGCTGCCTTTGCCCATGAGGTGGTGGCGCTGGTGAACCAGCAGCGGGCGGCCAACGGCCTCGCCCCGGTGCAGGAGGTGGCCGCTCTCTCCCAGGCCGCCCAGCTGCGGGCCCAGGAACTGGTGCAGCTGTTCTCCCACACCCGGCCGGACGGCACCGACTGCTTCACCGTCATGGATGGGGGCGCCGGTTACCTCTGCCTGGGGGAGAACATCGCCAACGGCTACGCCGACCCCCAGGCGGTGATGGAGGGCTGGATGAACTCCCCCGGCCACCGGGCCAACATCCTGGGCGCTGGCTACCAATCCATGGGCGTGGGCTGCTACCAGGCGGATGGGCGGCTCTACTGGGTGCAGCTGTTTGGCATCCCCAACCCCTACCAGTCCGCCCCTGCGGCTGAAACCGTAACCGAGACGAAGCCCACCGCTGAGACCGAACCTGTAGCCGAGACGGGGCCCGTGGCCGATACGGAACCCACTGCCGAGGCCGAACCCACTGCCGAGACCGAACCCGCTGCCGAGGCTGAAACCGCTGCCGAGGACGAACCCGCTGCCGAGGCTGAAACCGTCCCCGAGGCTGAAACCGCTACCGAGACGAAGCCCACCGCCGAGGCCGAGCCCGTGACGGAGGCCGAACCCGTGACGGAGGCTGAACCCTCCGCCGAAGCCAAACCCGCCCCCGAGGCCGAGCCTGCCGCCGAGACGGAACCCGCTGCCGAGGCAGAACCCGTGGCCGAGGCCGCATCAGAACCCGCTGAAAATCTGTGAAAAGGAGCTTGAGGAACATGAAAAACGCAAGGAGATGGGTGGCACTGGCCGCCTGTGCCGCCGGCCTGATGCTTTTGGGAGGCTGCGGCACCAAAAATGTGGACCTGATCGATTTGGTGGAGGTAAAGTTCAGCGGCCTGGACACCCAGGGCCGGGCCACCGCCACCATCCAGGCCGGGGCCATAGAGGAATTGGCCACGGCGGTGCTGGGGGAGATGCCCGACGACCTGCAGGACCGGCTGGTCTATTTGGAGGAGGCCTCCCGCCTATCCAATGTGATTGAGGGGGTGGAGCTCTCCCAAAAGGAGGGGCTGCAAAACGGCGACAAGGTGACTGCCACGCTGCTGTATGATGAGGAGGAGGCCGAGGAGCAGGGCTTTCGCCTGAAGGAGACCGAGAAGGAATTCACCGTCTCCGGCCTGCGGGAGGCCGAGCCTTTGGATCTGTTCCAAGGGATTGACATCCAACTCAGCGGCGCCTCCCCACGGGGCCGGGTCACCCTCTCCCGCAGCGAGGACGCCCACGACTTTTTACAAAAGGTCAGCTACCAGGCCGATCCCTATGAAAATTTGAAAAACGGCGATGAGGTCACCATCACCGCCACCTACAACAAAAACCGGGCGGAACAGGCCGGTTACCTGGTGGAGTCGGACACCTACACCTTCACGGTGGAGGGGCTGGACGAGATGCTCACCGACATCTCCCAGCTGGATGCCGATACCGCCGCCGCCATCCGCCAGGACGCCACCGACCTTTTGCAGGCCCGGCTGGCGGCCAACGACTACGATATGATGGAGGATGTAAACGGCGGCTGGGTGAGCTTCTTCAGCCGGGACCTGGAGTACGGGGACCCGTCGTTTGTCACCGCCTACCTGCTCACCAGCAAAGGGGCCGAGTTCGGCGCCAACTATGAAAACATCCTGGTGCTGGTCTATACCGCCCATGTGTCGTTTGACGGCGGCCCGGATTACGACGGCCCCGGCTACTTCCCAGTGGCCTATTACGACATCGTGGTGGGACAGGACGGCTGCCAGGTGGACCTCTCCCAGCACCGGGTTGCCGGCTCTTCCTCCAGCCTGGAGGGGGTCTATGACTACTGGGGTACCCAGAATCTGGACCGGTATACCGTCTAGGAACTCACCGTGGCTCAACTGGGGATGGAGTAGGAGAAGCCGCCTAAAAAATAGAACCACCAGTAAAACTGGTGGTTCTATTTTTTAGGTTATATGCAAAAAAAGGAACACCCCGAAAACACAGGAGGGTTTTCGGAGTGCCCCTTTGGCGGAGATGGAGAGATTCGAAC
>DXES01000008.1 GCA_019114825.1 Candidatus Anaerotruncus excrementipullorum | reverse complement strand
CCGTCGTAGCGGATCTTGCCATCCTGGATGTCGTAGAACCGGTTGATCAGGTTGGTGATGGTGGTCTTGCCGGCGCCGGTGGCCCCCACAAAGGCCACCTTCTGGCCGGGTTTGGCGTAGAGGCTGATGTCGTGGAGGATGGTCTTGCCCTCCTCGTAGGCGAAGTCCACGTTTTCAAACCGCACATCCCCCTGCAGCCGGGTGTAGGTGACGGTGCCGTCCTTGTGGGGGTGCTTCCAGGCCCACACATTGGTGCGCTCGGGGTACTCCTCCAGGCTGCCGTCCTCCCGCTCCCGGGCGTTCACCAGGGTGACATACCCCTCGTCGCTCTCCGCCTGCTCATCCAGCAGGGTGAAGATCCGGTGGGTACCCGCCAGGCCCATGATCACCATGTTGATCTGGTTGGAGACCTGGCCGATCGCCCCGGCAAACTGCTTGGTCATGTTGAGGAAGGGCACCACGATGCTGATGCTCAGGGCCATGCCCGAGATGCTCAGGTTGGGGGCCTGGAAGAGCAGCAGGCTGCCCCCCACCAGGGCCACCACCACATACATGACGTTGCCCAGGTTGCCCAGCAGGGGCATGAGGATATTGGCGTAGCGGTGGGCCTTCTGGGAGTTTTCAAACAGGGCGTCGTTGACCTTGTCGAAGTCGGCCTTGGAGCCCTCCTCGTGGCAGAAGACCTTGATCACCTTCTGGCCGTTCATCATCTCCTCCATAAAGCCCTCGGTGCGGGCGATAAACAGCTGCTGCTGGAGGAAGTATTTGGAGGAGCGGCTGCTCACATAGCGGGTGACCATGAGCATGATGAGCACCCCGCAGAGCACCACCAGCGCCAGCCAGACGCTGTAGTAGAGCATGATGCAGAAGACGCTGAGCAGCGTGACGCAGGAGATCAGCATCTGGGGCAGGCTCTGGCTGATCATCTGGCGCAGGGTGTCGATGTCGTTGGTGTAGAAGCTCATGATGTCGCCGTGGTTGTGGGTATCGAAATAGCGGATGGGCAGGTCCTGCATGTGGTCGAACATCTTCTCCCGCAGCTTGGCCAGGGTGCCCTGGGTGATGAATGCCATCAGCTGGGTATAGCAGATGCCGGCCACCAGGCTGATGGCATACATGGTCAGCAGCACCGTGAGCAGCCCGGTGATCCGGCCCACGGCGGTGGCCCAATCCCCGGTGGGGAAGAACTCCTCCACCACGGCGATGGCCTTCTGCATAAAGATGGAGGGCACCGCGCTGACCACGGCGTTGATGAGGATACAGCCCAGGGTCACCGGCAGCAGCACCGGGTAGAACTGGAAGAGGGTGCGGATCAGCCGGGGGAGCACCCCTTTGGGGGCGCGGCGGCCGCGCATACTGGTGTTATTGGGCATTCTGCTCACCTCCTACCCGGTTCTGGGAGCGGTAGATCTCCTGGTAAATTTCGCTGGTCTTCATCAGCTCCTCGTGGTTGCCGATGGCGCTGATCCGGCCGCCGTCCATCAGGATGATCCGGTCGGCGTCCTCCACGCTGGCCACCCGCTGGGCGATGATGATCTTGGTGGTCTCGGGGATGAACTGGCGGAAGCCCTGGCGGATGAGGGCGTCGGTATGGGTATCCACCGCGCTGGTGGAGTCGTCCAAAATCAGGATCTTGGGCTTTTTCAGCAGCGCCCGGGCGATGCAGAGCCGCTGCTTCTGGCCGCCGGAGACGTTGGTGCCCCCCTGCTCGATCCAGGTGTCGTATTTATCCGGGAACTGCTGGATAAACTCGTCCGCCTGGGCCAGCCGGCAGGCCTCCTCCAGCTCGGCGTCGGTGGCGTGGGGGTTGCCCCAGCGCAGGTTGTCCTTGATGGTGCCGGAGAAGAGCACGTTCTTCTGCAGCACCACCGCCACCTGGTTGCGCAGCGCCTCCAGGTCGTAGCGGCGCACATCCTGGCCGCCCACCTTGACGCACCCCTCTGTGGCGTCGTAGAGGCGGGGGATCAGCTGGACCAGGGTGGATTTGGAGGAGCCGGTGCCCCCCAGCACGCCGATGACCTCGCCGGATCTGATGTGCAGGTTGATGCCCGCCAGGGCCATCCGGTCGGCCTTCTGGGAGTATTTGAAGCTCACATCCTCAAAGTCCACCGAACCGTCCGGCACCACCGTCAGGCCGTTTTCGGGGCTCTTGAGGGCGCTCTCCTCCTCCAGCACCTCCACGATCCGCTCGGCCGACTCGGCGGCCATGGTGATCATCACAAACACCATCGAGAGCATCATCAGGCTCATGAGGATCTGGAAGCTGTAGGTGAGCATGGCGGACATCTGGCCCACATTCAGGTCCAGGCCGCGGCTGGTGATGACCGCGTAGGAGCCGTAGGTGAGCACGAACACCATGCCGGAGTAGACACAGAACTGCATCATGGGGTTGTTGAACGCCATGATCCGCTCGGCGCGGGTGAAGTCCCGGCGCACATCGTCGGCGGCGGCGCCGAACTTCTTCTTCTCATACTCCTCCCGCACGAAGGATTTGACCACCCGCATGGCCTGGACGTTCTCCTGCACCGAGTCGTTGAGGGCATCGTACTTGCGGAACACCCGGCGGAACAGGGGCATGGCCGCCCGGATCACCAGCGCCAGGCCGATGCCCAGGATGGGGATGGTGAACAGGAAGAACATGGCCAGCCGGCCGCCCATCACAAACCCCATGATGAACGAGAAGACCAGCATCAGCGGGCCGCGGATGGCGATCCGGATGATCATCATGAACGCCATCTGCACGTTGGTGATGTCGGTGGTCAGGCGGGTGACCAGGCTGGAGACCGAGAACTTGTCGATGTTCTCGAAGGAGTAGTCCTGGATCTTGTAGAACATATCCTTGCGCAGGTTGCGGGCGAAGCCGGTGGAGGCCTCGGCGCAGGTGGCGCCCGCCGCGCCGCCGAAGATGAGGGAGACCACCGACATGGCGATCAGCGCCGCGCCGTACCGGGCGATGACGCCCATGGAACAGCCGGCCTGCATTTGGTTGACAAGGTTGGCGATCACAAAGGGGATTGCGCACTCCAGGATGACCTCCACGACCACCAATAGCGGCGTCAAAACCGACGCCCGCTTGTACTCGCGGATGGACATTGCCAAGCGTTTAATCAAATAAATTCCTCCTTTTCTGGCGGGTTTCCCCGCCGGTATCCCTGTGGCCTCCCGCTAGGAGGCGTTGCGCTTGATCTTTTCCAGAATGCGCAGAAATTCCTCCAGCTCCCGCCGGCTCAGCCCCCGCTCCAACAGGCGCTCTATCTCGTCCAGCCGGCGGGTGATCTCCTCGTGGAGGGAGACCGCCTGGGGGGTCATGACCAGCTTTTTCAGCCGCGCGTCCCGGGGCACTGGGATGCGCTGCAGCAGCCCCTGCTCCTCCATGCCCGCCAGCAGGCGGGAGACGGTGGAGCGGCGGATGTAAAAGTGTTCTTCAATGTCCCTTTGGAAAATCTCCCGGTCCTGGTTGTGGTAGAGGAAGCCCAAAATCCGGCCCTGCAGGTCGGTGAGGAGGGGCTGACCGTCGGGGCGGATCTCGTAGATCTTGCGCTTAATCAGGTTGGAGACCGCCCGAATCTGGAACCCGATGGGATAATTTTCCGGCATCCATTCACCTCCCCAAATTGTTGCGTTGCTAACATTATACGGGAAATCCCCCGCCCTGTCAACCAGAGAGATGCCAGAAAATCATCCAGAGTTTTCCACAAAATTTGTGAAGGACGGCGCGGCCAATCCTGCAAAAGCCGCGCCGTCCTCCCCCTTAGCGGCAGAGCCGCCGCAGGTCCCCAATCAGCCGGTCCACCTGGTCCTGTCGGGTGGCCCAGCTGGTGCAGAACCGCACCAGGCTGTGCTCCGGGTCCACCTGGCCCTGGTGGGAATAGGCGTAGTCCTTCCCCAGCTCGGCCAGCACCCGGTCGGGCAGCACGGCGAACTGTTGGTTGCTGCCGCTCACAACCGGCATGGGGCAGCCCAGCTCCTGCAAAGCGTCCCGCAGCTGCACCGCCAGCTGGTCGGCCTGCCGGGCCAGCCGCAGGTAGAGCCCGTCGGTGAAGAGGGTATCAAACTGCAGCCCCAAGAGCCGCCCCTTGGCCAGCATCCCGCCCCGCTGCTTGATCAGGTACCGGAAGTCCTCCTGCAGCGCCGGGTTGCAGATCACCACCGCCTCCCCGAACAGGGCCCCCTGCTTGGTGCCGCCGATATAGAAGATATCGCACAGGCGGGCCAGGTCGGGCAGGGTCAGGTCGTTTTCCTGGGCGGCCAGGGCGTAGCCCAGGCGGGCCCCATCCAAAAACAGCAGCATCCCCCGCTGGCGGCAGGCCTGGCTCAGGGCCTCCAGCTCGGCTTTGGTGTAGACTGCCCCCAGCTCGGTGGAGTCGGAGATGTAGACCAGCTTGGGCTGGGCGATGTGCTCATGGCTGCCGTCCGCCCAGTGGCCGTCCCAGTAACCGGCCACCTGCTGGGCGGTGAGCTTGCCGTCCGGGCTGGGCAGCCCCACCACCTTGTGGCCGGTGGCCTCGATGGCGCCGGTCTCGTGGACGTTGATGTGGCCGGGCTCGGCGCAGACCACGCACTGGTGGGGGCGCAGCACCGCGGAGATCACCGTCAGGTTGGCCTGGGTGCCCCCCACCAGAAAGTGGACCGCCGCCTGGGGGGCCTGGCAGGCCTCCAGGATCTTCTGGGCAGCCTGCTGGCAGTAGTCATCGGTGCCATAGCCGGGGGTCTGCTCAAAGTTGGTCTGGCAGAGCCGCTCCAAAATCTCCGGGCAGGCCCCTTCGGTGTAGTCGCAGTTGAAACGGATCATCATTGACAGCTCCTTTCCTGTTGTCCGGCCAGCAGCCCCTGGGTGAGTTCCAGCGCCCGCAGGATGGCTGCGTCCATGTTGTAGTACCGGTATTCGGCCAGCCGCCCGCAGAGGCGCAGGCCGGGATAGGCGGCCGCCAGGGCCGCATATTTCCCATAGAGGTCCAGGTTTTGGGGGTTGGAGATCACATAGTAGGGGATGTTCCCCCGCTCCCCCAGCGGGTCGTAGGCCAGGGGGTACTCCCGCAGGATGGTGGTGCGCCCGGGCAGCGCCTGGCCGGTGAGCTGTTTAAACTCGGTGATCCGGGTGAAGTCCTCCTCGTTGGGGTAGTTGACCACCGCCGCCGGCTGGAATTGGTCCTGCTCCAGCTGCTGGAACCGCAGGTCCAGCGACCGGTAGGGCAGCGGCCCATAGGCGTAGCCGAACAGCTCGTCCACCGGCCCGGTATAGATGACCGGCCCGGAAAATTCCGCCCCTTCGGCGTAGATTTTGCCGCTTTCCAGCCGCAGCAGATCCCGGGCATCGCAATTTAGGCGCAGGTGGATGCCCGGGTGGTCCAAAATCCTTTGGAAGAGGGGGGTGAACCCCCCGTCGGGCATCGCCTGGTAGGTGTCCTGGAAGTAGCGGCCGTCCCGGCCCAGCTCCACCGGCACCCGGTTGATCACCGACCGGTCCACCTGGTCCACCGGAGTGCCCCACTGCTTGGCGGTGTAGTGCAAAAACACCTTCTGGAACACAAACTCCCCAAATTTTTGCACCTGGGCGTCCGGGTCGTGCATCAGGTCCAGCACCGAGGCGGTGCGCCGGCCGGGGAACCGCTCCCGCAGCTTCCCCTCCACCGCCCGGGCCTCCGCCGCCGGGTAGAGGGCCTCCAGCGAGTCCAGGTTGAAGGGGATGGGCACCAGCCGGCCGTCGATCCGGCCCAGCACCCGGTGGGCGTAGGGGTGCCAGCTGGCGAACTGCTGCACATAGTCCCACACCCGCTGGGAGGAGGTGTGGAAGATATGGGGGCCGTACCAGTGGACCAGCACCCCGTTTTCATCCGGGCCGTCAAACACGTTCCCGCCGATCTGGGGGCGCTTTTCCACCACCAGCACCCGCCGGCCGGCCTGGGCCAGGCAGCGGGCGGCCACCGCGCCGGAGCAGCCCGCCCCCACCACAATCGCATCGTATGCCACAGAAAAACCTCCTTACGGCTTGGGTTTTACAAAGAGATGGTAGACCTTCTTCAGCCGCTCCCGGCCCACCGTCCCCTTGGGCAGAAAATGATCCACAATCCGCCGGGGGAGCCCCAGCAGCCGGCGCAGGGCGGGGCGCGCCCCCCGCTGGCCGTCCAGCCCGTGGGCCACATGCCAGGCGTTGCCCTCGTCCATGCGGAAGATCAGCTGCTCATAGTAGGGGGTGCGCCGGGCGTACTGCCAAAAGACGGTGGCGAAGTCCTCGTCCGGCCGGTGCCAGGGCTTTAAAAAGCCGGCGTAGTGAATGATCTTGGGGGCCTGGCGGGCGGCCAGATATTCCCCATAGACCGCCTCCGGCGCGTAGGTGATGACGTTTTCCACCCGGTAGTGGTCGCAGTCGGAGAGCAGGTTCCAGGCCATGTCCAGGTATTTCACCCACCCCTCGCAGTAGAGGTTCAGCACATCCTGGTCGCTGTACTTGTAGGGGTGGCTGGCGAAGGTGAGCCACTCGTCCAGGGTGTGGGCCTTTCGCATCTCCCCGGTATTTAGCAGCAGCACCCCCGCCTGGAAGTAGTTGTAGGGGTCCCGCATCTTCAATTCGGTGCGGCAGTATTCCAGCGTGGCGGGGTTGGCGCCGTTGATCTGGCCCAAAAAGTCCGGGTCCCGGGCGGCCGCCAGCAGGCAGTCCCCCAGGTCCAGCTGGTAGAGCTGGGCCACGTCCTCCAGCACCACCAGGTCGCAGTCCAGGTAGAGCACCTTGCCGCAGCCGGGCAGGATCTCCTGGATCAGGAAGCGGAAGAAGGTCTCCACCGTGATGTGGGCGTTGGCCTTGAGCTTGTAGCCGCTCAGCAGCCGGGCGGCGTTGAAAAACCGCAGGGAGACGTTGGGCAGCCCCGCCGCCATCCCCAAAAGGATCTGCTTATTCTCCGGGGTGATGTCCGATTCCAGCAGCACCAGATCGTAGTTCCACTGGGGGGAGGCGTGGTCCAAAAGGGACCGGATGCAGGTGGCGGCCATGGGCACAAAGTTGTTGTTGGCGGCGAACACCACCGGCACCTCCCGCTGGGAAAAGGCAGGGGCCAGGGGGGGCTGGGGGTCGGTGTGGCCGAACAGCACGCACTGCAGCTCCCGCACCTTCAATTCCGGCCGCCGCCGGGTCAGGTGGAGGTAGTAGATGCCAAACAGCCGCTCGGACAGGTGGCCGGGGGTGCGCAGCGCCTCCCGGCTGTAGTGGGACATGTCGGTGCGGCGCTCGAACTCCGCCAGGATATCGAACATCCAGGCGCAGTAGTCGAAAAAGAGCTCCTTTTTCAGGATGTACATGTTGCAAAAGCTGGTCACATGCCCCTGGCAGTGGTCATGGGCCGCCTGGCTGTAGGCGGGGTACTTCTCATCGATGATGGCCAGCAGGGTGTCCAGGTCCCGGGCGTGCAGGCGGGGGGCCTTCCGGTACTGGTCGGCCACCGAGGAAAAGCCCATCTTCCGCAGGTCCTTGCGGGTGGTGGTGAGGATGTCGTACCCCTCCACCGCCCGGCGGATGGTCCCGTCCTCCAGGCCGTACAGCTCCGCCGCCCGATCGTCCAAATAGGGGCAGAGCACGTTGCCCCAGGGGTCCTCGGGGTAGGTCTTGTCCGAAAAGTTGAAGTACCGGCGGTAGTGGCAGAAGCCGTAGTAGTCGGCGTCCAGGTTCTTCCAGGCCCAGTACTGGGCGGTGAGCTCGCAGTAGCTGGGGTTTTTCTGGGAGATGTTCTCCCCCTCGTCGTCCTGGAGCATCCCGGCGAACCGGGCCTTCGCCCGGGCGGCCCCCACCTGGATGGGCAGCAGGATCTCGCTTTTGGGGTGCTCCGCCTGCTTGTGGCAGGAGATCAAAATCTTGATGTCGGACATGGTTCAGTTTCCTCCGTTTTTCTTGCGCAGGCGGGCCAGCGGCCCCTCGACCCAGCGATAGTGGGCCCAGGCCACCCCCAGCACCAGCGCCAGGGTGGCGGCAAACGAAATGGTATACCCCAGCCGGGGGGCCAGCAGGGTCAAAAACAGGCTGCCGTAGGGCATATGCACCAGGTAGACCGCATAGCTCACCCGGCCCAGCCATTCCACCGCCGGGTGGGTTTTCAGCTTTTCCTCCAAAAGCAGCGCCACCGCGAACAGCAAAAACCCATAGGCAAACGACACCAGGTAGGGCTCCTGTTCGTAATACTCCGGCTTGTAGGCGGCCACCGCCTTCACCAGCAGCAGCCACAGCCACCCCCCCAGCCCCGCAAACTGCCACACCCGCAGCCTGCCGGCCCAAAGATAGTAGAGCAGCATCCCACAGAGGGGGAACGCCGCATACCAGCTCTGGGCGGCCACATTGGCCACCAGGGCGGGCACGCCGGGGATCCGCCCGGCGCAGCACAGGGCGGTGAGCCCCGCCGCCAGGCCGCAGAGCCCCGCCGCCGGCCGCCGGCCCAGCCAGGGCCACACCACCGCCGCCAGCAGGTAAAACAGGATAAGCGGGAACAAAAACCAGGTGGTGCCGTTGATCACATCCGGCTCCCCCACCAGGTAGCACCCCAGCGTGCCGCCCAGGAGCCACTGCCGGGGGGTAAACTGCTCCCACCAGGTGGGGCCGGTGAGCAGGGAGACCAGCTTTTGGAACACAAAGAAGCTGGCGAAGGAGGCCAAAAGGGGCGGATACAGCCGCCAGAGCTTGCGGCCCAGCATGGCGGGGCCGCTCCCCCGCCCGGCCCCATGGGCCAGCAAAAAGCCGCTGATGAGGAAGAAGAGCACCACCCCGAACCCCCCAAATGACTGGACGATCTGCAGCGGCCGGTTCAGGTGGTTTTCCACCAGGCTCCCCAGCCACCAATCGGGGGCCCGGAACGGCCCCAGATGGTCCCAGACGATCATCCCCATGGCCAGAAGGCGCAGCCAGCTCAAAAAGGCGAACCGGCGGGGGGATGGGCCCTCCAGCGCCCCGGCGGGGGGCTGGGCCGGGGCGGGGGCCTCCTCTGGCGCCTCTGCCAGGGCGGGGGGCTCCGGGGCGGGGGGTGGGGCCTCGGGCGGCGGCAGCGGCTCCCCCGCCAGGAAAAACGGGGTCTCCCGGCCCTCCCGCTCCGCCTGGGCGGCCTGCTCGGGGGTGACCAGGCCGCGGCCCCCCGCCTCCATATCCCGGTGGTAGGCGTCGGAGACCTGGGCGGCGTCCCCGATCATCTGCACCACCCCGTGCTTGAGCCAGATGGCCTTGCGGCAGAGCTTTTTCACCTGGTCGGCCGAGTGGGAGACGAAGATCAGCGTGGCCCCCTGGTCGATCATCTCCTGCATCTTGCGCTCGCACTTCTGCTGGAACATGAAATCCCCCACCGAGAGGATCTCATCCACAATCAGGATCTCCGGCACCACCACCGTGGCGATGGAGAAGCCCAGCCGGGCCACCATACCGGAGGAGAAGTTCTTCACCGGCACGTCCACAAACTCCCATAGCTCGGCGAAATCCAAAATCTCCTGGAATTTGGCATCCATAAACGCGGTGCTGTAGCCCAGCACCGCCCCGTTGAGGTAGATGTTCTCCCGGGCAGTCAGGTCCATATCGAACCCCGCCCCCAGCTCGATCAGCGGCGCCACGCTGCCCCGGACGGTGACGCTGCCCCGGGTGGGGCAGAAGATGCCGGAGATCACCTTCAAAAGGGTGCTCTTGCCGCAGCCGTTCTCCCCCACGATGGCGAACGGCTCCCCCCGCTTTACGGTGAAGCTCACGTTGCGCAGGGCGTAGAACTCATCGAACAGCAGCTGGCGCTTGAGGAACTTGACCACATACTCCTTGAGGTTGTCCACCTTCTCCTTAGAGAGGTTGAAGCGCATGGAGACGTTTTTGACCTCCACAATGTTCTCCTCCCGGCCCATCCCGGCACCTCCTTTCCGAAAAAATCTCTAGATATGCAGAATAAAGTTGCCCTGCTCCCGCTTGAAGAGCAGGCCCCCCACCCCCAGCGCCGCCAGGCACCACCCCAGGCACAGGGCGGTGTTCTCCCAGCCGGGCAGCTGGCCGTAGAGGATGATCTCCCGGAAGGCGGTGATGAATAGGCACAGGGGGTTGAGCTGGATCAGCGGCCGGATCTGGTCGGGCAGCACCTCCAGCGGGTAGAAGATGGGGGTCAGGTACATCCAGGCGGTGGTACACACCCCGTATAGGTGGGTGGTATCCCGGAAATAGACCGCCAGCACCGACAGTACCAGCCCCACCCCCACCGAAAACAGCAGCACATACACCAGCGGTAGGGGAAATAGGATGATCACCGGCGTCACCGGCGTGCGGGTAGCCAGCATGACGATCACCACCGCCGCCAACGAGAACAGCAGCGTCACAAAGCAGGAGAGCACCCGGGAGATGGGGAAGATGTATTTGGGCACATACACCTTCTTCATCAGCGCCGCGTTGCCGATCACCGAGGTCATGGCCATGGTGGTGGATTCGGAGAAAAAGGTGAACATGATCTGGCCGGTGATCAGGTAGATGGGGTAGTTGGGGATATCGTACCGGAACATATAGGAGAACACCACCGACATGACCACCATCATGAGCAGCGGGTTTAAAAGGCTCCACAGGTACCCCAGCACCGACCGGCGGTATTTCACCTTTAGGTCCCGCTGGACCAGCCGCCCCAGCAGGGTGCGGTACTTTTTCCACTTTTCCAGTTGCGCGCGCAGCAGCTCCATATCCTTCTCTTGGCTCCTTACCGGTGCAGCAGCACCCGTTTCAGCCGCTCATAGGCGGGCAGGCTCACATGCCCCCGGCAGAGCAGCCGCAGCAAAAACCCCTTTTTGGCCACCGCCCGCCAGATCTCCGGGGCCTGGGCCTTCAGGTAGCGTTCCCACGCCCGCCCCGCCCGCAGCCCCGCCCGCCGGTCGGGCAGGTAGAGGTAGAGGGTGGTCAGGTGGTCCCCCGCCGCCTGGGCGGTCCGGAAGAAGTAGTAGTCCCGGGCGGGGCCCGCCGCCTGGCCGGCACGCCAGGCCTCCACCAGCCGGCGCACCACCTGCTCCCGGTGGCCGGCATAGCGGGCCCGGTTGGCGGGGGAGGTGCTCTGGGCGGGGTTGCCCACCAGATAGCGGTAGAGGTCCAGGTCGTAGTAGACCAGGCTCTTCACCTGTAAAAACGGCAGGATCACATACTCCTCGTCCACGAAGAAGATGCCGTCCTGCATGGCAAAGCCGCATTCCCGCAGCAGCCCGGTGCGGTAGGTCACCGAGTGGATGCAGGGGGGATTTTCCCGGCAGGTGGCAAAGCCGGTGTAGAGGCGGCCGTATTCCACCCCGGAAAAGCGCACTGGCAGCTGCTCCCCGGTGGACAGCACCACCCGGCGGTAGTTGGTCTGGACCACATCGGCCCGGCAGCCCTCCAGCCGGTCCACCAGCGCCTCCAGGGCGGCGGTGTCCACCCAGTCGTCCGCATCCACAATGCGGAAATACTTCCCCCTGGCTTCGGCCAGCGCCTGGTTGATGGAGCCGCCATACCCCCGGCTCTGCCGGTGGAGTACCCGGAAGGTCCCCGGATACCGGGCGGCGAACCCGTCCGCAATCTGTCCCGTCCGGTCCTGGGAGGCGTTGTCCAGCACCAGCACCTCCAGCCGCCCCGCCAGCCGGGGGGAACAGTAGGTGGGCAGGTTTTTGGGCAGGTGCGCCTCCATATTGTAGGACGGGACCGCTATGGTCAACACGACTTCCATCCCCGCGCCCTCCACTCCTTGAGTTTTTCCACCATCCCGTGGGGCAAAAGGCCCACCGCCAGCGGCTTTACCACATAGGGCAGCGCCCGGGGCAGCATCCCCAGCTGCCTAAACCGGCAAAACCGGGTCACCGCCTCGTTGAGCCGGTGGCCCATCCGGCGCTTTTTCCAATCCTCCGGCTCCACCCGGTAGCGGATCAGCTTCTCCTGGAGGTTCTCCCCCCGCCAGCCCAGGGCGTACAGCCGCAGCAGCAGGTCGTAGTCCTCGCAGAGCACCGCCCACCGGCTCAGGCTGTAGCCCCCCGCCTCCTCCAGCGCCTGGCGGCGGAAGACCAGGGCGGGGTGCAAAAACGGCATGTTGAACCGGAAGTCCTCTGCCCTGGGGGCGGGGGGGAACAGCCGCTGGCCATAGACCCCCCGCCGGCTGTCAAACAGGTCGGCGCAGCAGCCCACAAACCCCACCTGGGGGTGGCTGTCCAGATAGGCTGCCTGGCGCTCCAGCCGCTGGGGGTAGGACCAGTCGTCCCCGTCCATCCGGGCCAGGTACTCCCCCCGGGCCTGGGCCAGGCAGCGGTTGAGCTTTTGGGGCAGGGCGCTGCCGCCGTCCCCCGCCACCAGCACCAGCCGGGGGTCGGCCGCCGCCAGCGCCTCCAAAACCGCCAACGCCTGGGGGGAGGAGCCATCCGGGCAGACCAGCAGCTCCAAATCCCGGAGGCTCTGCCCTAAAATCGACTCCACCGCCTCCCGGAGCGGCCCGGTCCGCCCATCGGTCAGGCGCACCCCCATCAACACAGAGACCTTGGGCATCAGCCGTCCCCCTCCCGTCCCTCCAGCCACTGGCGGTACTCCCCCAGCACCTGGGGGACCACCCGCTGGCGGGCATACCGGCCGGAACGCACCTGGGCGGCCCGGCCCCAGGCGCGCCGGGTGTCCGGCTCCCCAGCCAGGCGGGCGATGGCCGCCGCCAGGGCCGCCTCATCCTCCGGCGGGCAGAGCAGGCCGGTGACCTCCGGCTCCACCAGGTCCCGGTGGCCCTTGATGTCGGTGACCGCCGCGGGCAGGCCGCAGGCCATCCCCTCCATCAGGTGGAAGGGCAGCCCCTCCGAGTGGCTGGCGGAGACCACCGCGTCGCAGAACCCCACCAGCTCCGCCGTATCCACCTCGCCGGGGAAGAGCACCCGGCCGGACAGCCCCAGCTGTTGGGCCAGGCGGATGCACTCCTCCCGCAGGTCCCCCACCCCGGCCAGCACCAGCCGGCCGTTGGGCACCCCCGCCCGGGCGAACGCCCGCAGCACCAGGGCCTGGTTTTTGCGCCGGGAAAATTCCGCCGCGTAGACGAATACCACCTCATCCGGGGCGAAGCCCCACCGGGCCCGGCCAGCCGCCCGGTCCTGGGGGGAGGGGGGGTAAAACCGCGCCCCATCAAACCCCATGCCGTCGATCCGGCGGATCCGCCGCCCCAGGCGGCGGCTGCGGGCGATCTGCTCGTCCTCCCCGTTCATCACCAAAAGCAGCCCGGTCACCGGGGCGCAGAGGATCTCCGGCAGCAGGTAGGGCCACTTGCCCAGGCCGTCCTGCTCCCGGAAGAGGTAGCCGTGGCAGGTATAGCAGATGGGCGGGCGGCGGGGCAGCGTCCAGGCCGCCGCCCGCACCACCGCCCCGGCCAGCGCCGTGTGGACGCTCACCAGGCCGAACCGCTCCCGGGCCAGCAGGCGGCGGCACTGGGCCACCGCCAACAGGTTTTCGGGGCTTGTAAACTTTTTGCGCAGGGGCAGCGCCACCACCCGGTGGGCCCAGGGCAGCTCCCCCACCTGCTCCGCCGCCGCCCAGACCTCCCAGCCCGCCCGGGCGAACGCCTCCAGGTAGGGCTGGTGGAACTGGCGCAGATGGTCCAGGGTGGAAGCGCAGAAAAGCACCTTTTTCTCCATAAGCGCCCCCTGCCTCAGGCCAGCCGCAGCCCGGAGGAGGAGCGGCGCTCCTCCTGGGGCTGGGACGGGGCGGTGTCCTGCCTCCGGCTGGGCAGCGTGTGGCGCTTCGGACTGGTTTCCTCCGCCTCTGCCCGGGCCTCCCCCTCCGTTTCCTCCCCGTCCGTTTCGGGTTCCTCCCGCGCCGGTTCCTCCTCCTGGGCGCGGGCCCCCTCAGCCTGCGGGTCCTCCTCTAAGGGGGCCTCCTCCTCTGGGGAGGTCTCCCCCTCCGGCTGGGCCATGGCCGGCAGGCTGGGCTCTTCGG
>DXES01000079.1 GCA_019114825.1 Candidatus Anaerotruncus excrementipullorum | reverse complement strand
TGGTCGCCATCTTCCACTACTTCGAGACCCGCCGGGCCTACGGCCGGGCGCTGGGGGTGCAGGTGGCGGTGGCGGTGCGCATGGCCCTGTGGGGGCTGCTGCTGGCGGTGCCCCTGGGGGCGGCCCGGTGGTTCTGGGCATTCTATTTGCAGCGGGCGGGCAGGGCGCTGCCCGGGTTCGCGGGGCTGCTCTTCTCCCTATTGGTGTGGGGGTGGACGGCGCTGGCGGCGGTGCTGTGGATCCTCCTCTCCCTGCGGTACCTGCTGGCCCCCTACCTGCTGGCCGAATACCCTGATTGGGGGGTGCGCCAGACGGTGCGCCAGGCGGTGGCCCTCTCCAAGGGGCAGCGGGGCGGGCTGTTCACCCTGGGGCTCAGCTTTTTGGGGTGGTACCTGCCCGCGGTTGCGGGGGCGGTGGGGCTGCTGGCCCTGCCCTTCTTCCGCTACCCCCGGGACGTGTGGGCGTTTGTGGCGGTCATGGGGGTGATCCAGCTGCTGGTCTGCCTGTATGTGGTCCCCTACCAGCGGGCGGCCTTCGCCATGTATGGCCGGTACCTGATCCAGCGGGGCCAGCGGGCCCAGCCGCCGGAGCAGCCGGGGGAGGACTCCACCCAGGAGTACGAGGCGGGCGGGCATCCGCCCCAGGAATGACCGGAGGGGCGCAAAAAAGCACAGGGCGAAAACCCTGTGCTTTTATATGCGTTTTTCAGCCGGCGGTCAATCCTGAGCGGAGAGCTCCCGGATACAGTGCAGGCAGACATTTTTGCCCTTGAAGGTAGTCACATCAAGGGCGCTGTTGCAGAAAACGCAGGCCGGCTCATACTTCTTCAAAATGATCTGGTTGCCGTCCACGTAGATCTCCAGCGAATCCCGCTCGTTGATGTCCAGCGTACGGCGCAGCTCGATGGGCAGCACAATCCGTCCCAATTCATCGACCTTCCGAACAATTCCCGTAGATTTCATGAATACCCCTCCTCCCTGAAAAAGTCTCCGGTTTAATTACAATAAATATATACGAAAATACAGGGAAAGTAAACGGCAAACTATGCAAAAGCTTACGATTTAGAGAAACTGTGCAAGTGTACTTTTGGAAATTGTAAAATATGGGTGAAATGTCTGAAGATATCCGGTAGGAAAGTCCGGATAGCAGGACAGGTTTCACAAAGGGAGGGGCCTCTTGCGCGGAATTTGTCAAAAAAGAAACAGTCTCCCAGAGCGGTACACCGCCGCTCCGGGAGACTGTATTTTTGCGGTTTCCCGCCCGCTCAAAGGCTGAGGAACCCCACCTTCCGGTAGACCTTTTCCAGCGTGCGCTGGGAGAGGCGCAGCGCCTGCTCGGCCCCCTTGCGGCAGCAGCCCTCCAAATAGGCCTTGTCCTGGCGGTAGGCCTCGTACCGCTCCTGCACCGGGCGCAGGGCCTCCGCCACCGCCTCGCCCACGGCGGTCTTAAACTCCCCATACCCCTTCCCGGCGAACTCGTCGGTGATCTGCTGGAGGGTGCGGCCGGTGATGGCGCTGTAGATGGACATCAGGTTGTTGATCCCCTCCTTGCCCTCCCGGTAGCAGATCTGGGCCTCCGAATCGGTGACCGCCGAGCGGAACTTCTTCAGGATGGTCTCCGGCTTATCCAGGATGGAGATGAACGCCTTGGGGTTGTCGTCGCTCTTGCTCATCTTCTTGGTGGGGTCCTGCAGGCTCATCACCCGGGCGGCCAGCTTGGGGTAGTACCCCTCGGGCAGCACAAAGGTCTGGCCATAGAGGGTGTTGAACCGCTGGGCGATGTTGCGGGTCAATTCCACATGCTGGCGCTGGTCGTCCCCCACCGGCACCAGGTCGGCCTGGTAGAGCAGGATATCCGCCGCCATGAGCACCGGGTAGTCGAACAGGCCGGCATTGATGTTCTCCGGGTGGCGGGCGCTCTTGTCCTTAAACTGAGTCATCCGGGAGAGCTCCCCAAACTGGGTGCAGCAGTTGAGCACCCAGCTGAGCTCCGCGTGGGTCTTTACCTGGCTCTGCACAAATAGGACCGACCGCTCCGGGTCGATGCCGCAGGCCAGCAGCAGGGCCATCAGCCGCAGGGTGTTCTCCCGCAGCTCCTTGGGGTCCTGGCGGACGGTGATGGCGTGCATGTTGGCAATCGAGTAGATGCAGTCGAACTCGTCCTGCATCTCCACCCAGTTGCGCACCGCCCCCAGGTAGTTGCCCAGGGTCATGATGCCGGTGGGCTGGATGGCGGAGAAGATCCGTTTCTTACGGACGGTTGGTTGCTGTTCCATCAAAAGGCCTCCTCAAAAAAGTTCCCGGGTCAGCCGCCCCAGCCGCTGGCAGCCGGTGACGATCGCCTCGTCGGTGGGGGTGGAGAAGTTCATGCGCACGCTGCGGCAGGGGGCGTTCTCGTCGGCCAGGAAGGCCACGCCGGGCACCACCGCCACCTTTTCCGCCACCGCCCGGTTGCAGAAATCCAGCATATCCGCCCCCTCGGGCAGGGTACACCAGAGGAACAGGCCGCCCTGGGGGGTGGTGTGGGTGACCTTGGGGGAAAATTCCCGGTCGATGCAGTCCAGCATGAGGGCACATTTCTGGCGGTAGATCTCCTGCAGCCGGGCCAGGTGGGCCTGCAGGTCGCAGGTGGCCAGCCACCGCTCGCAGAGCATCTGGGTCAGGATGGTGGTGTGTACGTCGGCGCACTGCTTGCCCACCGTCATCTTGGCGATCAGCGGCTTGGGGGCGATGGTCCAGCCCACCCGGACGCCGGGGGCCAGGATCTTGGAGAAGCTGCCCACATAGATGACGATCCCCTCGGTGTCCATCGACTTGAGGGAGGGGATCGCCTCCCCGGAGAACCGCAGGTCCCCATAGGGGTTGTCCTCCAGGATCATCACCCCCGCCTCTGCGCAGATCCGGTAGAGCTCCCGGCGCTTTTCCAGGCTGGTGGTGATGCCGGTGGGGTTCTGGAAGTTGGGGATCAGGTAGAGCATCCGCACATTTTTCTCCCGCCGGAGCGCCTCCTCCAGGGCGGGCAGGCTGATGCCATCCTCCTCCATGGGCACCCCCACCAGGTTCACATGGTAGGAGCGGAAGCAGTTGAGGCTGCCGATGAAGGACGGGTCCTCACACAGCACGGTGTCCCCCTCGTTGCAGAGCACCTTGGTGGCCAGGTCCATCCCCTGCTGGGCGCCGGAGAGGACGATCAGGTCGTCCTGCTCCCGCATGGGGATGCCGTAGTGGCTGGCGCACAGCTGGCGCAGGGCCTCCCGCAGGGGGGGATAGCCCTCGGTGATCGAGTACTGGAGGGCGTCGATCGGCCGCTCGGCCAAAATCTCCCCCACAATCCGCTGCACTTCCGCCACCGGGAAGGCGTTGGGGGCCGGGTTGCCGGCGGCAAAGGGGATGACCGAGGGGTCGGAGGTGGCCTTCAAAATTTCCCGCACCATCGACGGGCGCATGGAGGCCATGCGGTCGGAGATATGATAGTTCATGGAAAAACCGCCCTTTCTGGAAAAGATCCACAGGATTCAACAAACTCCCTCTATTCTAACACAACCGCCGCCGGTTTGCAACGGCCGGGCCGGCGGCTTGCGGCGGCGGGGAAAATATTATAGAATGGTGGCAGCCCGGCTTCCTAGCGGGCAAGCACAAATTTGGGAGGACACTATGGACGGATACCATCTGATCAGCCTGGGGGAGCAGCCCCAATGGAAGGAGCGGGCGGCCGCCTGGTTTCATGAAAAGTGGGGGGTGCCCCAGCAGGCATATCTGGACTGCATGGAGGCCTACCTGCGGGGGGAGACGGCGTACGGCTGGTACCTCTGCCTGGCTGGGGACCGGATTGCCGGCGGGCTGGGGGTCATCGAAAACGATTTCCACCAGCGGACCGACCTGGCGCCCAACCTCTGCGCCGTCTATACCGAGCCGGAATACCGCCGCCAGGGCATCGCCGGGCGCCTATTGGCCCGGGCGGTGGCCGACCTGCGGGCCCAGGGGATTGCGCCGGTCTACCTGCTCACCGACCTGGTGGGCTTCTATGAGCGGTACGGCTGGGCGTTTTTCTGCATGGCCCAGTGTACCGACGCACCCATCTGCTCCAGGATCTATATCCACCGGTGACGTTGCAGCCGGGGCGAACAGGCCTCGGAAAAGTGCGGCCGCCT
>DXES01000078.1 GCA_019114825.1 Candidatus Anaerotruncus excrementipullorum | reverse complement strand
CATATGGCGCGGGCCCCCTGGCTTTTCCGGTTTTTAAGGCAGGCTCCGAAAATCCAAAGCCTTCAGCTCCATCCCCTGTTCCGGAATGGAGAGGGTCATAATATTTCCGCTCTCCAGTCCGGCGGTAAGCTCCAGCCCGTCCGCCCGGGCCCAGAGAAGTCCCTCCCGGCGTTCCAGCTCCAGCTGGCTGGGCTCCAGCGCCAATACCCGTTCCAAGGCGTCCGCCAGCTGTCCGGCCACCGAACCCTCCGGCAGGCGGCCGCTGGGAAAGCTATCTGTCAGATCCTGGTAACACAGCTGGGTTTCTCCCGGCAGGAATACCGCCCGCAGGCCGGCAAGGCTCTCCGGCGCTTCAAATGCCAACACCAGCCGCTCAGCGGGGGATCGCTGCAAAGTCAAGGAGAGGGGTTCCCCCGCCCATAAGACCTGTGCCTGTAGTTCCCATTCCCCTGCCAGCTTCCCTTGGACCCGCGCCCAGGCCAGCCGGTCGGCCCGGCCGCCGCCACAGCTGCATAACAGCATCAAAACCGCCATCAGCACCGCTGTTTTCCCTTTCCAAGCCATGGATTTCCCTCCAACTTCTGGGTTTTCCACCGTATGGAGGGGGGAGCGGAAGGGGTCAATACCCCTCCTCCGCCAACAGCTGGGTCAGGCCGTCCAACACATCCCGGGGCAACATCCCAAACTGGGAGCGTTGAGCCGCCGCATAGTCTGCCGCCCGGCCGTGGAGCCATACCCCACAGGCCGCCGCCTGTTCCGGCGGGTACCCCTGGGCTGCCAATGAACCAATCATCCCCGCCAAAAGGTCCCCGCTGCCCGCCTTTGCCAGGCCTGCATTGCCGCTGGTATTGATCCAGACCTCCCCTTTCGGGGTCACTGTATGGGTGTAGGCATCCTTGAGGACCACCGTACAGCCATACTCCTCCGCCAGCCGCCGCCCGGCCTGGATATCCTGCTGCGCCAGCTCCTCCACAGGTAGGGTGGTCAACCGGGAGAGCTCCATCCGGTGGGGGGTCAGTACCACCGGGCAATTCCCCCGTTTCAGTATATCTATATTCCGGGCCAGGGCATTTATGCCGTCCGCGTCGATCACCAGCGGAACCCGGACATGGGTCACCAGCTCATAGACGATCCGGCAGACATCGTCCCCCTGGCCCATGCCGTTGCCCACCAGTACGGCAGTGCTCCTTTCGGCTGCCTGCAAAATCTCCTCCCGGCTGTCCGCACTGATCGAACCATCGGGATTTTGCCGCAGGGGCAGCATCACCGCCTCCGGCAGGCTGGGCAGCACCGTGCGGCAGACCTCCTTGGTGGAGGCCAGGGTCACATATCCCGCACCGGTGCGCATGGCCGCCAGGGTGGCAAGCATGGCCGCCCCCATATACCGCTGGGACCCAGCCACCACCAACAGCTTGCCATAGCTGCCCTTGTGGGACTCCCGCACCCGTTTTTTCAGGACCGAAAACACCGCTGCCCGGTCGGTCAGCCGGTAGCCGCTCTCCAGCCCTCGGTGGGCCTCCTCAGGGATGCCGATCTCCCGCACCAGCACCTGGCCGCACCACCGGGCGGCCCGGGGCATCGCAGTGGCGGGCTTATGGCTGTCGAACACCACCGTAAAATCCGCCTGTACCGCCTGGGGATCCGCCCAGCCGGTATCCGCTGTGACCCCACTGGGGATATCCAGGGCACAGGTGAGCACATCCACCCCGTTGATCAGGCGGCAGATATCCCGGTGGCGGCCATCCAATTCCCCGTGGAAACCGGTGCCGTAGATGGCGTCCACCAGTAAGTTGGCTTGGGCCAGCTGGCGGGCCAGCCACTCCGGGTCCTCCCCATAGGGGACCACCTCTACCGGCAGCCCTGCAAGCTTTTCATACATCACCTGGGCATCCGGCGTCCGGGGGACGCCGTCGGTGAGGACCACCGATACCCCCCATCCCGCCTGGCAGAGCAGGCGGGCCGCCACCAGGCCGTCCCCGCCATTGTTGCCCCGCCCGCAGAAGAGGACCGCCCGCGCCCCCTGGCCAGGCAGTTTCTCCCGGATGGCCTGGGCGGCGGCAGCCCCGGCATTTTCCATCATCTGGACATAGCTGAGGGAGCCCGCCCAGGCGTTTTTCTCCGCCTGCTTCATCTGACTGCAGGTCAAAATGCGCATCGCCATCACCTCCGTTTGCAGTATACCACATCCCGCCGCCTCCCCACAACCGCCCACAGGGAAAACAGGGAAAATCCCTGAAAAAATCCGGTGCGGGTGCTTGACGGGAAAGAAAACAGCTGCTATAATAAATTGGTTAGTCCGGCCAGGGTTCTGCCCGCCGGGCTCCATCCTTGCCCCGCCCGAGGGACGGGGCCTTAAGTCCAAAAGGAGGTGTATCAAATGGCACAGCTCAAAGCCAACTACGAAACTGTCATGGTCTTCAGCATGAAGAACGGCGAGGAGGGCGTCAACGCCCTGGTGGAGAAGTTCAACGCTCTCATCAGCGAGAACGCCACCATCACCAAGGTGGATACCTGGGGGCAGAGAACCCTGGCGTACCCCATCGAGGACGAGACGGTGGGCTACTATGTGGTGGTGGAGTTTACTTCCGGCCCCGCCTTCCCGGCCGAGCTCGACCGGATCTACAAGATCACCGACGGCGTTCTGCGGTCGCTGATCGTGGTGAAGGGCGACGAGAAGAAGCCCGAGGAGCCCAAAGCCGAAGAGCCCGAAGCGCCCCAGGCGCCCGAGGCCTAAGTGTAAGGACGGTGAACCGCGATGCTGAATCGAGCGATCCTCATGGGCCGGCTGGTGGCCGACCCTGAGCTGCGGCAGACCCCCAACGGCGTGTCCGTCTGCTCCTTCCGAATCGCCGTGGACCGCAACTACAGCGGCCGCGGCGGCGAGAGACAGACCGACTTTTTGGACATCGTCGCCTGGCGGAACACCGCGGAGTTTGTCTCGCGGTACTTCAGCAAGGGCAAAATGATTATCGTGGAGGGGTCGGTCCAGTCCCGTAACTACGAGGACAAGAACGGCAACAAGCGCACTGCTGTGGAGATTGTGGCTGACAACTGCATGTTCGGCGAGACCAAGAGTGCCTCCCAGAACTACGCCGCCTCTATGGCGCCCACGCCGGCAGCCGCCCCCGCGGCCGCCGAGGCCTCCGAAACCCCCAGCGATTCTGCCGGCGCTCCCGCCGACGGCGCTGTGTCCTATTCCAGCGGCGATACGGGAGATTTCGCTGCGATCGACGGGGATTCCGATGATCTGCCCTTCTGACACACATCCCATCTGCTGAAAGATCTGTACTGTAAGGAGGTTGGAACTATGGCTTACGAGAAATCTGATAGAGACAACAGAGGCCCCCGCGGCAGAAAAGGCCGCAAGAAGGTTTGCTCCTTCTGCGTTGACCGCCAGGGCGAGATCGATTACAAGGACGTCCCCCGCCTGAGAAGATACCTCAGCGAGCGCGCCAAGATTGTCCCCCGCCGCGTCACCGGCACCTGCGCCCGGCATCAGCGCCAGCTGACCGTGGCGATCAAGCGTGCCCGGCATCTGGCCCTGCTGCCCTATACCAGCGACTGATCTGCCCTTCGGGGTATGAAAAGAAGGCGTACCGTTTTCGGTACGCCTTCTTTTTTGCTGTCCCTCCCTCCCTTGCGGGAGGGAGGGAGGGTTAAAAAACAGGTCACTCCCCCCGGCGGCCCCGGTAGAGGATGGCTGCCACCACCCCCGCCGCGACTCCCAGGACAGCCATCACCGCCGCTACGATCCAACCCGCCCGGAAGGAGGGGCCAGCTGGGGACTCCGGCTGGGCACTGGCCGGCTGGTCCGGCTGGGAGGTGTCGGGCTCCGGCGCCTCCGGCTGGGAGGCCTCCGGCTCCTCCGGTTCCTCTGGTTCCTCCGGCTGGGAGGACTCTGCATCCCCGGAGGAGCTGGGCGGGGTGGACCCGGCCGGCGGATCCACCTCCACGGTGGGCTGGGTCACTCCCGGTTGGTAGCCGCCTGTATGGGGGGAATAGATCTCCCCGGGCAGCTGGGACTGAGAGACCTCCGGGTCCAGGTCCGCCTCCTCATACAGGCGGGCCAGCTCTTCAAAGGAATAGTACACCCGGTTTTTGGGGACCTCCAGCATATTCCAGCCGTAGATGGCGGTCTCCTCCCCTTTGTAGGAGACCACCAGCGTCACCTCCCGGCCTTCCAGCTCCCGCAGCACCCCGGCGGGTACATAGAGCATCTGGCTGGCGTTGGCGCGGATGATATCCCCATCCTCCGCCGACTTGATCCGATCCTTGACCTGCGCCCAAAACGCCTCGTTGCGTTCCTCCGGGCTGGGGCCGCCGGAGCTGCCTCCACCGCCGCCAGAGCCGCCGGAGGAACCGCCGCCGGAGCTGCCCGAACTGGTCTCCGGCAGATAGGCCACCAGGAAGGGGCCCTCCTCCTGGCTGGAGAAGGTGATCCGGGAGCCGCTGCGCTGGAAGGGCAGCAGGTCCACTCCGCCGGTCTCATTGAGATAGAGCAGCCGGTAACCCTCCTGCTCCCGGGCCTCCTCCGGCAGGGTGAGCGCATAGGAGAGGGGGTGCAGCAGCTGCAGGGCGCTCTGGCGATCATCTGCCCATACCGCCCCCCGGACGGTGAACAGTTCCCCAATCCGGTAGCCCTCCTGGGAGAGATACCGCTCCACCCGCTGACGCTGCTCCTCCGGCAGGCCCGCCTCTGTGGGGACTCCGGTAGAGCCCCGGGGGGCAAACCGCTGGGCGGTCAGGCGCACCTCCAAACGGGAGGCGTCTTTGGCCACGTCATAGAGGTCCGCGTTGCCCGCCAGACCGCTTACCGAGAGGCGGTCCACAAATAGGGTCTCTGCCAGATGGCGGCCGGTCTCCCGGTCCAGCTCCCGGCCGGAGGCGTCCAGCAGATAGAGGCTGCCCTGGAGCGCCCGCTGCCGCAGATAGAGGGTGTATTCCGTCTCCCCCACTGTAAAGGGAACCTGTGCCGAGGCCTCCTGCCACAGGAAGGAGGGGGGCGAGAAGCTCTCCCGGGCAAGGGGATGGATCAGAATATCCGCCGCGGTGACCGGCTGGGAGACCACCGCATAGTAGCGGTTCCCCTCCCCCGGCACCGCCTGGAAGGTATAGCCGCCGTCCGAAATGGTCACCGAGCGCACCTGGCCGCTGGCGGTGGTGTCGGCGGGGCGGTAGGCCGTCCGCCGGACCCCCTCCGAATCCGTCTCGGTGACGCCGTTCCAGGAGGCGGGCAGCCCCTCCAGCTGGTTGGCGTCCGCCGAAGCGCCATCCGCCCAATCGGAGTAAAGCAGCGGCGGGTCAAAGCGGTTCCCCGCCTCTAAAATTACCCGGGTGGGGGTCTCACCCGCCTTCATAACCAGGGCGCTTTCCCCGCCGCTGAGTAGGCTGTTTTTCAAGGTGAGCTGGGCGGATTCCACCAGGATGCCGGCCTGGGAGGACTCCTCCACCACAAGGCCGTCCACCAGCAGGTTCTGCACCTGCCGCACCTGTAGGCCGCCCCCGCCGAGGGTCACCCCCACCAGGGAGCCGCCCTGCAGCCGCTGCTGGCCTTTGCCCGTATAGGATAGCGGGCAGCCCTCCCCGCTGCCGGCATAGGTGATCCGCAGGCCCTCCAGCGACACATCGTCCGCTGTGACTTGGATGCCGCCCGCAGTACGCAGCACCGTGCCGCTCTGCCCCTGGATCGTCAGGCCGCTGGTCTTTACCGCCAGCGTATCCAGCGCATAGGTTTTGGCGGGCAGCTCCAATAGGCTCCCCTGGGCCGCGCCGGAGACCGCCTCCTCCAGGCTGCGGTAGGCGTTGCGCAGGGTGTTCTCTGCCGCCCGCTCCAGGATGGGGACGCTGCCGTCCGAGAGGGAGAAGGCGGTCTGGGAGGTGACCGAAATGGGGGTGGATATCTCGCCGCCATAGTCGATCAGCGTCCCTTCGCCGCCAGAGGCGCTGTCCAGCAGGCTCACCTGCTCCAAGCCCACCTGTTCCCCCCTGCCGGCAGCTTCGCCGGACAGCCGGATCAGCGCCTGATCCGCGGCGCGGTTTTTCAAAACCGAACCGCCGCCGATGGTGATTTTACAGTTTTGGGCTGCCAGGGAGAGGGCGCCGCCGGTTCCACCCTCCAGGGTGGAGTTGGCCGCCTGGGCCTGGATGCCCTTTGCCGCCAGCACCAGCCCCCGCTCTCCTGTGAGGGTGCTGTTTTGCAGCTGCAGATGGGCGGGGCTTTTCACCTCCAGGGCCGTTTGAACGCCGGTGAGGGTGCTGGAGACCACCCACAGGGGGACCTCCCCCGCTGTGGACTCCAAACACACCGCCGTCTGCCCAGAGAGCTGGCTGCCGTTTTGGATCGTCAGCTGGGCCGCAGGATCCCGCGCCAGAAGCCCGACGCCCTGGTTGGCATGCAGGTAGACGCTGTCCAGCACCAGCTGAGCGCCCGTAGCCGCACCGGAACCGTCCCCAAGCTGGATGCCGCTGCCGGTCCCCAGCTGGTCGATCCCCAGGTCTTGGAGCTGTACCGCCGCCCCTGCGGCCACCTGGAGCACCGCCCCATCGGTTGTGGCGGAGAAATCCAGCCCCCGGAGGGTCACACCGGCCGCCAGCGTCCAGCTGCCGGTGATCTGGGGGCGCACGCCGGGGGCCGCCTGGATGGTCACCGGCATAGAGAGGATCAGATTTTCGGCGTAGCTGCCGCCGTTTAGGGTCAAGGTGTCCCCAGCGACGGCGGCTGCCAGCGCCTGTCCTATCGTTTCGAACCGCCTGCGGCCGCCCTGTTGGCTGGTGAGCAGTACCGGGCCGCTACCCTCATCCAGCAGCGACCGCAGCGCCTCCCATTTGGCCTGCTCTGCGGTGGTCAATTGGCCGCGCGCCTCCTGGCGCAGGGCGTTATAGCATTCCAGCGCCTGTTCCAGCTGCGCTTTTAAGGTATCGGTGAGTTCCGCAGCCTGGGCAAGATCGGGCAGCGCCCGCAGCGCCTCCCGAAAATCCGCCAACGCCTTCTCGTCGATGGCAGCCTGGCAGTCCTCGGCGGTTTTATGGTCCGCCTGCTTGTCCGGGCAGTTTTCCAGGTGGACAAATTCCAGGCGGGCCTCCAAAGCCGCCAGCTTTTCCAGTTGGGCCGGGGCCACCAGGGCCTTGGCCTCACCGGTCAGCGCCTCGTAGGCCTCCCGGGCCTGGCGCACCTGCTCCTGCTGGTCCGAAGCTAGCGGGCCGGCCACCGCCGGATCGGGCAGTGCCGACACCAGCTCCATAAACGCCTCGGCCGCCTGCTGGTCCCGGGCCGCCTGCGCCCTGTCGATGGCCGCTTGGCAATCGGCGGCGGTCCGGTGGTCCGCCTGCTGGTCCGGGCAGTTTTCCAGGTGGGCAAAGAGGGGCTTCTGTTCCAAGGCCGCCAGTTTGTCCACCTTGGTGGTGTCCACAAAGCTTACCGCCCGGCTATCCAGGGTGTTATAGAAGGCGCGGGCCTCCTGGACCTGCTGCTGGAGCTGGGCGGTCAGCGACTCCACGGTGTCCGGAGTGGGCAGGGCGTCCATCCGGGTATGGAAGGCGGACGCCTGCTGCCGGGCCAGGGCGTCCCGGCAGTCCTCCTCCGTCCGGTGGGCGGAATTCTGGGGCTCGGGGCAATCCGACCAGTGAGCGAAGGGCAGCGCCTCCAGCGCCGCCAGCTGGGCCGCCTCCTGGGTGGTCAGGGCCTTTGCGCCGTCGGAGAGCTGTTCCCAGGCCTCCCGCACCGTCTGGACTCGGGCCCGCTGGGCATCGGTGAGGGCGGCCGCCTCCCCCAGCTCCTCGGCCAGCGCCGTCAGCTGCTCTTGGAACTGCCCGGCGGCCCGATGGTCGGAGATGGCCTGTTCACAGTCGGCTACCGAGCGGTGGGCGCTGGTGTCCAGCCCCTCCTCCGGGCAGCCGGCCGCATGGGTGAAGGCCGCCAGCTCCACCAGCTGGGCCAGCTTGGCCAGATCCGCCTGAGCGGCATCCAGCTGCCCGGCGGCCTGGGTATCCAGCGGCCGCAGGGAGCCATCCGCCGGGAGATTGGCCCGGCGGGCCTGGAGGGCCTCCAGGGCGAGCTGGGCCGCCTGGATATCCGCCCGTTGCTGGGCGGTGAAGGGCGGCACCGTCTCCGGAGAGGGCAGGGCCGCGATCTGGGCCAACAGCGCCGCCACTGCCGCCCGGTCGATGGCGGAATTGCAGTCCTCCGGGCTCTGGTGCAGGCTGGCGGCCAGCTGGGCCTCCGGGCAGCCCGGGACATGGGCAAACTCCTCCGCCCAAACGGCAGGGAACGCCGCCGAAACCGCTGTCAGACAGGCAACCAGCGCCGCCGCAAAACGGTTATAAAGTTTCATAGAGATGCCTCCTTCCAAAAAAGAGGGTGGGTGCTCCTACCATTTATACCATCTTTTCCCCTGGTTGGGGACAGGTTTCCCCGGGGGCGGGCTGCATCTGGGCCAAAATTTTTTCCAAAGTCTGGATAAACGCCCGGTCCTCCTGGGGGGTACGCTTATGCAGCCGGCCCGCCCGGCCCCCCGCCCGGCGGATCTTCTGCCCCAAAAACCGCTGAAACAGCAGCAGATCCATATTCTGCCCGGTGTACTCCTCCCCGCTCTGGTGCAGCGCCCGGGCCCCCTTCCCCAGGGCCACCGCCGCCACGCCGTAGTCCTGGGTCACCACCAGGTCGCCGGGGCGCAGCAGGTTTACCAGTTTCAGGTCGGCGCTCTCCCGGCCCTGGTCCACCAGGATCACCTGGCTGTAGCCGTCCTCCAGCCG
>DXES01000077.1 GCA_019114825.1 Candidatus Anaerotruncus excrementipullorum | reverse complement strand
GGATACCTGGTTTCAGGGAATACTCCCGATCCCAGAAGTGGTCATCTTCATTGCCTGTCACGACAAAATACTTCTCCTCCAACTCCCGCTCCAACAGGCCAAGTAAATAGTAGGCAATTTCACCCCACCGGCTCTGGCGGCGCAGGTTTTCGCTGAAGGCGATGGCCTGTTCCGCGTCAAGGATCTCGGCCCGCTGAGTCTCGGTCCATGCCCTAAGCAGATCATGTACCTCAAAGGGCGCGCCTTCACTGCTGACCACCACCGGAGGCCAGAGGGAATCAAGCCGCGTGATTCTCCCGTCAATGGCATCCTGGATGCACTGGTCAAAGAGCGGTTGCAGTTCCTCCTGCACCTCGGGCTTCATCCAGTAACAGCGCCCGTCCGCACTATTTCGTTTTGGTAAATTCATAGCAGGCCACCTCTTTCTGAACAATAAAAATACCCCACGGCACCCTGCCATTTGGGCAGGCTGACGCAGGGCGCGAAAAGGCCGCAAAAAGCCAGGCGGCCCGGGCCGCCCGATCAACCGGAGTAGGAACCGGCAGGCAAAGCCCGCCGGAAAATGTAGGGCTGGGCATGGATTTTCACCACCTGGAGGGAAGTTAGGGGGTTATCTCGGCCCGTTCCCGGGCCTGTTCCATCTCATCCACCAGAGCGCGGATCTGGAACTCCACCATGTCCTCGGCCACCTCGGGGAAGAGGAAGGGCATGGTGTCCGGGATGGCCTTGTAGACCATCATCATGCTCAGGGCAAGGTTTCCGAACAGCCGGGGGTCCACCGTCCCGGCGGGGATGCCAAAGATGGCCAGCACCTGCCCGAAAAAGACCAGCTGATCCCGGCGGAACACCTGGAAGTTTTCCGGGGCCAGGCAGCGGTATGCCTCCTGCTCCTCCTCAATGGACAGCACTGCGATGCTGCTCTTGGTCCCATAGCAGCAGTCCCGCAAAAACTGCTCCGCCCCCTGCCGCCAGGTGAGGGTCGGATCATCCATGAGGGCCTGGGCCCGGCGCAAGAGACGCGGCTGCTGATGCCGCAGGGTTTGGAGCACCAGCTCCTCTTTGGAGGGGTAGAGGGAATAAAAGAATGTTTTTGAAATCCCGACTCTTTTACATAGGAGGTCCACGCTGCTGTGGATCAGCCCCCGCTCTACGATACAGCGGGTGGTTTCCTGCAAAAGTTGCTCCCTAACCTGCTCCCGCTCCTGCTCGGAATAGGACTTTCGCGCCATGGACCTCACCTCACCAATTTAAATACAATAATTAAAAAATAGTATTTAAATTATAGCAGGTCTCCGCCCGAAAAGCAAGCCTCCACTTCCTTTTGGCAGACGGTTCCCACAGCGGCATGGTGTGCGAAGCAAGTTCCAGCTTCCCGCTAAACGGATGGGCACCAATCGAGTCTTTGGATTTGCAAATCTATCACTTAATATCACATATTATAATTGTGATATTATCGCATTTCAAGATGTTTCCTGAACCGGTACACTAAAAGGGACCGGGAGGTGGATTGGGTGGAACAGCAAAAGCAGAAAGAAATGGGAAAACGCATCCGCGCCTGGCGGGAAAAGCGGGGCTACACCCGGGAACAGCTGAGCGGCCTTTCCGCCCTGTCCCCCAGGTTTATTGCCAATATCGAATCCGGAGATTCCAGCATCAGCCTGGACACCTTGATCTCCCTCTGCCGGGCCCTCTCCTGCAGCAGCGACAGCATCCTATTTGGGGATGAGATGCAGCCGGAGGCCTGGGCGGAAGAAATTGCACGGCTGCAAAGCCTTCCGGCCATCTATCAACCACAGGTGGGCCGCCTGTTACAAGCGGCCGCCGAATTGATCCTTGCGGCGGAATCCGAGCATCAGTGACCGGCCCCCCGCTCCCCGATCAAATCCCTTTGGAACAAAAAACACAGCGGAGGCCTCCCGATGCATTTTGAGCGCATATCCAGCGGCTGCCACCCCCTGTATGAGACCGCTTTAAAGCTATACCAGCACAGCTTTCCACCCCATGAACAGCGAAGTCCCCTCTCCCAGTCCAACATTCTGGGGGACCCGGCCTACCACTTTTCCCTCCTCTGCGATGGCAGCAGCTTTGTGGGCCTGGCCCTATACTGGGAAACCGAACGGTTTCTCTATGTGGAGCACCTGTGTATTGCACCCGAGCTGCGCAACCAAAGCTACGGCCAGCAGGCCTTGACGCTGCTCGGCCAGGCCGGTAAATTGGTGATCCTGGAGATCGATCCCCCAGTGGACGCAATCTCCATCCGGCGAAAGGGCTTTTATATCCGGAACGGGTTTGTCGAAAACCCCTATCCCCATCTGCATCCCCCCTACCACAGGGAAAATAGCGGCCATCCCTTGGTGGTGATGTCCTTTCCCAGGGGCATCTCCCCGGATGAATATGACAGCTTTCAAAGATATTTGGAACAGCATGTCATGGGCAATGCGCTCCTGTAATTTTGGGGGTGGGGGCGCCAGGGAGGATGGGATATTTTTCCCTTCAGATTGTAGGATGCTTATAGTAGATTAAAAGAGGTGGACGTTCTAGCGTCCACCTCTTTTATATTTCAGGAATCATCGAGACGGGAAGGGGCTGCCATACAGTGGAAAATTTCGGCTTCGCGGCAACCGGCCTGCCTTTGAAATTTAATCGCGCGGGATACCGGCAATGCGTCCAGCCCGGATTTCCGCCATCATTTTTTCATAGCGCAGTTTCCGTTTCCCGTTGACGACCCCCGCGCATACCGGGCACCCCCGCTGCTGCTTGCCAGTGCGGGAATAGACGGACGCCTTCCAGACATGCCCTTCCGGACAGATCCACCAGACCTGTTTATGCGATCCGGCAGCGACCATTTGCGGCGTCAGCGGGGCATTGAGATCGGGATGCCACTGCCCCGCAAGCTGGGGGTGGGTTGTGGCAAGGTCGTTGAACCCTGCCAGCACCTTTTTCCCGGCGCAGTAGGGACAGCCCGAGTGCTTGGCCGTCCTGTCCCCGACGGAGGCCGGATAGGCATGGCCCTGGGGGCAGCGCCACCAGACCTTCCGCTTGGTGTAGGGGGAAACCTGCGTGGGCAGAAGGCTTCCATTTTTATGGGGGTGCCATTCCCGGGCGATTTCGGGGAAGCGGGTAGCCAGATCATTTTCTCCCGGCAGGACAACCCGTCCCGCGCACACCGGGCAGCCGGTGTGCTCCAGCACGCGGGTTTGGATGGAAGCGCGCCATGCGTGGCCCTTTGAGCATATCCACCAGACTCTCCGCTTGGAACCGGAGGTTACGGCGTCCGGCGTCAAGTCCCCGTTCTTTGTGAGGTGCCATTCCTCCGCCAAACGGGGGAACCGCGTGGCCAAATCGTTGACGCCGGGGACAAGTTTGCGGTTGGAACAGACCGGGCAGCCGCTGCCGTTTACCCGGGAACGGATCTGCGCCTGCCAGCGGTGCCCGTTGGCGCACTTCCACCAGACCTTCTTTGTGCTCCCATGGGCGACTGTATCGGGGGATAGGGGGAGATTGGCGGGCGCGTCCCATTCAGCAAGCAGGGCCATCCGCTTTTTGCGTTGGGAAAAGGCCGCCAGTGTCTCCCCTCGCATCCTCTCCCCATCCTTATGAGGAGGCCTCATAATTCCGCAAAAATTCAGCCGCCGTTTGCTGATCCGCAAAGGTCCGCCGCTCCCCGGTAAGGTAGTGTACCGCGTCGCACCACTCCTGGAGGCTGAATTGCTCCGGGGTATATTCCCACAGCTCCTGCTGGATCAGGGGAAAAAACTCCGGCTTGGGCAGGTCGGATAAATACATACAGCCTATCTGGGCGTGCAAAGCTTCCAACAGGCCCACACTGCCATTGCTGGGTTCCAAAGCCATACCATCCGCTCTCCTTCCGCTGTCTTTTTGCCCTTATTGACCGCCGCGGGATTCTGGTTTTGTTTTCTGAGGAAAAGCAGGGCATTCTCCCATAGATTTCTGCCGGTTACC
>DXES01000007.1 GCA_019114825.1 Candidatus Anaerotruncus excrementipullorum | reverse complement strand
ATGTAAGTACCGGACGGAGATACAAGTATATTTCAACGGCAAACTTCCGTATTTGTTGTAAAGTGACGTATATATTATAACAGTAGAAGGCCTCGGGGTAATTCCCCGGGGCCTTCACTTTTATCGAAAGGAAGTATGCCAGAATGAAGGAAACCTTTGAGTGCCGCCGGTGCGGCCGGGAGCTGCCTATGGACCAGCAGGTCCAGTTCGACGGTCAGGAGCTGTGCGCGGAATGCCTGGAGGAAAACACCGTGTTGTGCCGCCACTGCGGCGAGCGGATCTGGAACTGCGACAACGCCGGTACTGACAACCACCCTCTCTGCCAGGATTGCTACGATGACCACTACACCTCCTGTGAGCGCTGCGGGGTCCTCCTCCACCAGGACGCCGCCGTCTACCAGGAGGGCGACGACTACGACGAGCGGCCCTACTGCCCGGAGTGCTACCACGCGCTCTTCCGGGACAAGCCCATCCACGACTATTACTACAAACCGGAGCCCCAGTTCTACGGAACGGGGCCCCGGTTTTTTGGTGTGGAGCTGGAGATGGACCAGGGGGGCGAGGACCCGGACAACGCCCGGGCTCTGCTCTGCATCGCCAACCGGGCCGGGTCCCTGGCCTACATCAAGCACGACGGCTCCCTGGACGAGGGGCTGGAGCTGGTGACCCACCCTATGAGCCTGGACTTCCAGCTCCAACGGATGCCCTGGGCGGAGCTGTGCCGGAAGGCGGTGTCTCTGGGCTACCGCAGCCACCGCCCCGGCACCTGCGGCCTGCACATCCATGTGAGTCGCCGGGCGTTTGGGGAGACCGAGGCCCGCCAGGACGGGGCCATCGCCCGCATCCTCTATTTCTTCGAAAAGCACTGGGAGGAGCTGCTGAAGTTCAGCCGCCGCACCCAGCGCCAGCTGGATCGCTGGGCGGCCCGCTACGGCTACCAGGAGCAGCCCATGGACATCCTGGACTTTGCCAAGAAAGGCCGCCACGGCGGGCGCTACACCTGCATCAACCTCCAGAACCCCACCACGGTGGAGTTCCGCATGTTCCGTGGCACCCTCAACTGCAACACCGTCCTAGCCACCCTGGAGCTGGTGGACCGCATCTGTGACGCCGCCCTCTACCTCTCGGATGAGGAGCTGAAGTCTATGGCCTGGACCACCTTTGTGGCCTCCATCCAACCCAGCCAGTGTCCCCACCTGGTGCAATACCTGAAGGAGCGGCGGCTCTACGTCAACGAGCTGGTGGCGGGGGAGGTGGAGCTCTGATGTGCTGTCTCTTTGGCCTGATGGACTGCCGGGGTACCCTCACCGCCCGGCAGCGCACCCGCATCCTGGAGCCCCTGGCCGTTGCCTGCGAGCTCCGGGGCACCGACGCCACCGGCATCGCCTACAACGCCGGCGGCAAGCTCCACATCCGCAAAAAACCCCTGCCCGCCCACAAGCTCCGCCTGCGCCTCCCGGAGGAGGCCCGGGTGGTGATGGGCCACACCCGCATGGCCACCCAGGGCAGCGCTGAGCGCCTGTGCAACAACCACCCCTTCCCCGGCATGGTGCCGGGCACCCGCTTTGCCCTGGCTCACAACGGGGTGCTTCACAACGACGACACCCTGCGCCGGACCCGGAAGCTCCCGAACACCAGAATCGAGACGGACAGCTATGTGGCGGTCCAGCTCATCGAGCAGAAGAAAGCCCTCTCCTTCTCCAGCCTGAAGTACATGGCGGAGTCGGTAGAGGGCTCGTTTACGTTTACGGTGCTGGACCAGGGGAACACGCTCTATTTTGTCAAGGGGGACAACCCCCTGTGCCTGTATCACTATCCGCACCTGGGGCTCTATCTCTACGCCTCCACCCAGGAGATCCTGAACCTTGGATTACAGGGGACCTGGCTGGCCAAGGAGAAGAAGGAGGAGATCCCGGTAGCGGACGGGGAGATTCTGAAGCTCAGCCCGGACGGCTCCAGGACGGTGGACACCTTCCACATGCCGGAGCCGGACTGGACCAGTCTCCGCTTCCGCCGCTGGCACCGGGCTGCTGTTCAACAGACCCCCACGGCAGAAGAGCAAGCCTATCTCCGGGAGCTGAAAAGCGTGGCGGCCGCCTGGGGTTACGCGCCCTGGGAGATCGACGCCCTGCTGGCCCGGGGCTTTACCACCGATGAGATCGAGGAGGTACTCTATGAACAGGAATGGTGAGGAATTACTCCGGGTGCTGCTGGTGGATCCGTCGAAACACCCCCGGACCGTGGAACTGCCGGACACCCTGGAGGCCATGCAGCAGGCGGTGGGAGGCCTCATCCAGGCCATCTACCCCTTTGAGGAGCCGGTGGCCCTGGTGTGCAACGACGAGGGCAAGCTGCTGGGCCTCCCCCTGAACCGCGGGCTCCGGACGGAGGACGGGACCCTGTACGACATCGTGTACGGGACCTTCTTTCTCTGCGCCGCCCCGCCGGATGGGGACTCCTTTGAGAGCCTCAGCGAGGAGCAGCTGGTCCGGTATGAGGAGCGCTTTCACAGCCCCGAGGTCTTTTTCCGCCTGGGCGGGCAGATCATTTGCCTGCCGGAGGAGCCGTGATCCGGCGGCTCTATGAGGCCCTGGAAGTGTGCCGGCAGGCCCCTCCGGGGCGCGCATACCGCGAGGCGGCGGAGGCCGTCGCCAGACTGGAGGAGCAGTTCCCCGAGGAATATGCCGGGCTCCTGGAGGCCCTTCTGGACGCCTGTGCCCGGCGGGAGGACCTCATGCTGGAGCACGCCTTCCGGGTGGGCTTTTCCACCGCCGTGCGCCTCCTGGTGGAAAGCTTCGCAGAACGCTAAGCCCGTCTCACTGGGGTATACCCCAATGGGACGGGTAAAAATCGTCCCATTAAGGTCCCTTTCCTTGTTCTGAAACGTCTCAAAGGAAAGCTGGACCTTAATGGGACACCGATATTCTTATTGGACGGCAGCCGTATAAGTCTGCTTCGGGCTTTTGGGATGGTCCGGCCGGGAAAGCTTCAGCACGCCCTGCTGCACCAGCGGCTCCACGTAGCGGCGGATGGCATATTGGGTGGAGGCGATTCCGAGAAAGGCCGCGATCTCCTTTCGGGTCCGGGGTACCGCGCAGAAGGCCAGCAGTCCCTTTTCATCCCCCGGCTCTTCCGGTCTGGCGGCTGGTTTTACTCCCTCATCCGGGGCGTCCGGCCCGTTATAGAGCGTGACGGAGAACTCGCCCCGCTCGTTCCGGAACACCGGCTCCGGCTGTCCGGCCTCGGCCATAGCGTGACAGATCCGCGGGATACCGGAATAGCGGTTCTCGGTGTGCCCCATGGCTTCCATCGCGGTCACCAGGAAGGGATTTCGGGTATCCGGCTGCATCTTGCCCAGCTGGTCCACCGTTAGGCGGCCATAAAGCCCGCCCGGATTATGGACCTCCAGACGGTCGGAGAACAGGATCAGCTGGATGGGCATGTTTTCGGTATAGCGGCTGTAATCCCGGTGGACCAGGGCGTTGAGAACCACCTCGCGGACCGCGTCCATGGGGTACTCGGGGAGATCGCTGCGCTTGCCGGTTTTCGGATCGATGCGCAGGGCAGTCCGCATATTGCCCTGTACAAACCGCACGGCGCCGTCCAGCAGCTCGGGCAGCGTGCCCTCCAGGCGCTTGCTGTCGGAAAAGCGCCGCCCCTGCTCATCCACCAGGCCCAGCTCCACGCCCGGCACCCGGGTGGCGATGATACTCAGCTGGGGAAAGTAAGCCTGGGGATAGGGGCTGAACAGCAGCACCGCCGCCAGCGTGACCTGACCGTTCCGGGTGATCCCGGTGAGCTCGTAGAGCTGTTCCACAGGCACCGTGTTCAGGTTCGGGCGGTCTACCCGGCGCTGGAGGAGATACTGCTCCAGACGGGTCTGGTCCAGTGCGGCCAGTGCCACCCCTTCCACCGACCGGATGTCATCCCGGTAGTTGCGCCGGTAGGCCTCATAGCTGTACACCTCGTACTCGGTCATGGGCTTGTCGGCGTCTCCCACCCGGACATAGGAGCCCTTCAGGCGGCCCTTGGCGGTTTTGAAGCAGGGCCGGTCGGTGAGATCGGTGGGGGGGATCTCCGCAGTCACAAAGACCAGACCGTTCTCGTCAAAAACAGACAGCACCGGCCGAACCACCGGCGTCATCTCCTCGCCCACTTCCATCAGCTTCTTTTGCAGGTCCTGGGCGTCGTAGACGCCCACCTTTGCAAAATTTTGCCGCTCGTCCAGTCCAAAGACCAGTACTCCTCCGTCATCCTGATTGGAAAACGCGGAAAAGGTATCATAGAGCCGCTCCGGACAGCCCCGGGCGGCTGTTTTTACTTCTACCGTCTGCTCCTCGCAATTTCTGGCCTGAATGCGGCGGAGCAGCGCCCAGAATTCCTGATCCAGCATACCGATCCCTCCTTTTGTTCTCATGTTATCACAACAACATAAGAAAGTAAATCAATAAGTGAAATCAAGTCACAACTGTTATGTTCTTTGTTATCTTGTTTCCAGTATATCAGAAGTAGATCATAAATCATGTCGAAGGGAGAGCCTGACAACATATGAAAATCGGTTATATCCGGGTCAGCACCCGGGAACAGAATCCGCTCCGCCAGGAGGTGCTGATGGAGACTTTGGGTGTGGAACAGATCTACCTCGACCAGATGAGCGGGAAGAGCAGGGATCGTCCCCAGCTCAAAGAAATGATGTCCTTTGTTCGCCAGGGGGATACGGTGATTGTGGAGTCCATCAGCCGTTTTGCCCGTAATACCCGCGATCTTCTGGAGCTGGTGGGACAGCTCCACGCCAAAGGGGTGGAGTTTGTCTCGCAGAAGGAGGCCATCGACACCACCACGGCCACCGGCAAATTCATGCTTACGGTGTTCGGCGCAGTGGCCGAGCTGGAGCGGGAATACCTCCTCCAGCGCCAGAGGGAGGGGATTGAGCTGGCCAGGCGTCAGGGGAAGTATGAGGGACGGAAACCCATTGTCCATCCGGATTTTGACCAGGTGTGTACCCGGTGGAGGCGCGGTGAACTCACCGCCGTCCAGGCTATGAAACAGCTGGGCATGAGTAAGTCCACCTTTTACCGGAAGGTGCGGTATAGCTCCTCCTCCAATCGGAAACGATAAGCAGAAAGGGGGCTTCCCATGACAAACAATCTCCACAGTTCTGTTGCCTCTCAGATATGGCTGAACTATTTCAATCAAACCCTTTACCGCCGGGGCATCATTCATGAGGCCGCCTACCACCAGATGCTTCTCCGGATTCAGAGTATCGCAAACCAAAGGGGGCCGTGCAGAGCCTCTACACTGGAGCAGATAAGGCCGCTGTGCTTGTAATACCTGCTTGCAGCTTTTATAATACCGTTGAAACAATGATTTGCCGGGTTGCCTGAAAACTACCCACTACGGGTAGTGAAGGAGGCTATAATCTGTGCTATACTAAAAAAACAACCATAGGCATAAACCCGAACACAGCATTTTCTGGCGGTTGCTGACCATTGGCGCGATCACCAAATATGAGGGGGCTGGATATATGAAATGCAGGAGCTGCATTTTGCTGCTGATTGCTGCGTTATTGCTTTGCACGAGCTGTTCCAGCACGGTAAAAAACGAAGAAACGCCCACCACCATCACAGTCTGGCACGTCTATGGCGGGCAGACCGATTCTCCGCTCAACGATCTGATCGAACAGTTTAACCAAACGGTGGGAAAAGAGCAACAGATCAATTTGCAGGTCACCTCCGTGTCCAACACCAATACCATCCACGAGCTGGTGCTGGCAGCCGCCAACGGAGAGCCGGGAGCTCCGGAGCTGCCCGACCTTTTCGTATCCTATCCCAAGACGGTGATGGCGCTGCCCGACGACAGCATCCTGGTGGACTATCGGGACTACTTCAGCGAGGAAGAACTGTCCGCTTTCCTGCCGGCTTTCCTGGAAGAGGGGATCGTCAATGACCGGCTGGTCGTCCTTCCCGTGGCGAAATCCACAGAGATCATGTATATCAACCAGACCATCTTCGACCGCTTCTCCCAGGCGACCGGCGTGACGCTGGAGGACCTGGACACCTGGGAGGGCCTTTTCAAGGCCGCGGAGAGCTATGCAGACTGGACGGATGCGCAGACGCCGGATATTCCGGGCGACGCCAAATCCATGTTCGTTCACGACTACTACTTCAATTACTTCCAGGTGGGGGCGGAATCTCTGGGCGAGGAGTTCTTCCGGGGCGATGAGCTGGCCTTTGGTCCCGCCTTCCAGACGGCGTGGGAGCCGCTGGCGCGGGCCGCGCTTCACGGAGGCGTCTGGCTCAAGGGCGGTTACGCCACAGAATCGATCCGCACCGGAGACAGCATTGTGAGCGTGGCATCTTCGGCCAGTATCCTCTATTACAGCGATGTGGTGACCTATCCGGACAATACCTCCGAGGAGATCACCATCGTTTCCCACCCCTGTCCGGTCTTTGAAAACGGGGAAAACCTGGTCATGCAGCGGGGGGCTGGTTTCTGCACCGTACGCTCCACCCCGGAGCGGGAGCAGGCCGCCGTGACCTTCCTCAAGTGGCTGACCGAACCGGAACACAACGTGGAGTTCGTGACCCGAACGGGCTACATGCCGGTGACCCGGGCCGCCTTTGAAAACGAACTGCCGAAGGCCATCGAGGAACTGGAGAGCCCCAAATACATCTCCCTCTATCAGGCGTACCTGGACACCCAGGCAAACTATGAATTTTATGTGCCGCCCCAGCTGGAGAGCT
>DXES01000076.1 GCA_019114825.1 Candidatus Anaerotruncus excrementipullorum | reverse complement strand
TGAAGATCTGCGGGCGCACGCTGATGGGGGCCCGCCCCCCCAAGGGCCAGGAGCTGGAGGACCACTACTGCGGGCGGATCCGCCTGCGGGTGGCCGACTTTATGAAGGCGGTGGACGAGGAGCTGTGGAGCCTGGGGGTGCCGGTAAAGACCAAGCACAACGAGACCGCCCCCGCCCAGCACGAGATGGCGGTGGTCTACAACGAGGCCAACATCGCCTGCGACCACAACCAGCTGGCCATGGAGATCCTGCGTACCACCGCCAAGAAAAAGGGGCTGGCCTGCCTGCTGGCGGAAAAGCCGTTTGCCGGCATCAACGGCTCCGGCAAGCACAACAACTACTCCCTGGCCACCGATGACGGCCTCAACCTGCTCTCCCCGCCCAAGGACGGCCGGGAGGACCTGCAGTTCCTACTGATGGTGGCCGCCTTCCTGCAGGTGGTGGATGAGTACGCGGGGCTGCTGCGGGCCAGCGCCGCCAGCGCCGGCAACGACCACCGGCTGGGAGGCTTTGAAGCGCCGCCGGCCATCATCTCGGTGTTTTTGGGGGAGGCGCTCACCGGCCAGCTGGTGGCCGCCGCCCATGGGGGCCAGGCCCCCCATGCCCAGAGGCAGCTATTAAACACCGGCGTGGCCGCCCTGCCCGAGCTGGTGAAGGACGACAGCGACCGCAACCGCACCAGCCCCTTTGCCTTCACCGGCAGCAAGTTTGAGTTCCGCATGGTGGGCTCCTCCCAGTCGATCGCCCTGACCAACGTGGTGCTCAATACCGCCCTGGCGGAGGTGTTTGACCAGTTCAGCGCCCGGCTGGAGGCGGCCGGCGACCGCCAGGCAGAGATCCGGGGGATCCTTTCGGATGTGCTGCGGGACCACGGGCGGATTATCTTTAACGGCAACAACTACTCCGCCGCCTGGGTCCAGGAGGCCCGCCGCCGGGGGCTGCCGGTGCTGGGCTCCGCGGTGGAGGCCTACGAGTACCTGGTGGACCCCAAGAGCGTGGAGCTGTTTACCCGCCAGGGGGTGCTCACCCGGGACGAGTGCTTCGCCCGGTATGACATCCTGTTGGAGGTGTACGCCAAGGTGCTGGGCATCGAGGCGGCCACCATGGTCGAGATGACCCGCCGCCAGGTGTATCCCGCCCTGCTGCGGTATACCGGCGAGGTGGCCCAGTCGGTGAGCCAGATGCGCACCGCCGGGGTCCACTCCGGCTCCGCCAGCCGCCTACTGGATACCCTGGCCGCCCTCACCGACCAGATCGACAGCGAGCTGGAGGGGCTGCGGGATGCGGTGGCCCGCTCCCATGCCCTGGAGGGCTCCAAAACCCACGCCCAGTTTATGCGGGACCAGGTGCTGCCCCGGATGGCCGGCCTGCGCACCGCCTGCGACGCCGCCGAGACGATCACCGGCCACGACCGCTGGCCGATCCCCACCTATACCGACCTGCTCTACCGGGTCTGAGAGAAAGCCCCCGCCTCCGGGGGCTTTTCCTCTGCCGTCTTCCGACGGGGGGCCCCGCCGTCCACGGCGCGGCGAAAACTTTGCCCCGGCAGCCCCGGGGCCCTTGCGGTTTTGTCTAATTTGTGGTAAACTTGGGGGCAAGTGGTGGCGCGATCGGTGCGAAACCACAAACCGGACAGTCCTCCGGGCGCGTCTGGGCGGGTGGTTGCCAGCCCTCCAGAGGGCGCGCGGGCCGGATTGCCCCACCCCCGGTTCCCCCGCCGGGAGAGCCGGGCACTCTGCTTAGAATTAGGAGGAGAAGAAGATGCAAAAGGTTCTAGCGATCCTGTTGTCCGCCCTGTTGGCCCTCTCCCTGGCCGGCTGCGGCGGCGGGGAGCCCGCGGAGAGCGAGGCCCCTGCCAGCAGCGCCCCCGCCAGCAGCGCCGCCGAAAGCGAGCCCGCTGAGAGCGAAGCTGCCGAGAGCGAGGCCGCAGAGAGTTCGGCCCCTGCGGAGAGCGCCCCTGCGGAGAGTGAAGCCCCCGCCGAGAGTGAAGCCCCTGCGGCCAGCGAGGCCTCCGCCACCGGGGAGGCCACCGCCAGCCAGCCTCCGGCCGCAGCCAGCGGGGATGCCGCCGCCTACCTGACCCAGGTGGAGGGGCTCAACCAGGCCGCCGCCGACTTTGCCCTGGAGCTGATCAACGCCATGGGGGTCAGCGACGTGGCCCAGCTGCCCGCGGCCCTGGAGACGGTGCGGGCCACCAAGCAGCCGTTTGTGGAGTTTGCCGCCGTCACCCCGCCCGCCGGCTATGAGGCCGCCCACCCCGCCCTGGCGGATGCCAGCGCCCGGTTCGCCGATTTTATCGACCGGTATGTGGACCTGCTGCAGGGGGCGCTGGACGGCAGCGTGGACCCCACCAGCGAGGAGTACGCCCAGCAGGGGGCGGCCATGACCGCCGAGATGGAGCAGATCGGCGCCGACCTGGGGGCCGCCATGCTGGCGGTGCAGGAGATCCAGGCGGCCGCTTAATCCGCCCATAGCAGCAACCAATTTTTCAGGAGGGACGCCAACCATGGCCAAAAAGGAGAAATTCCTCCCCCGGGAGGGGGAACAGATCTTCGCCGACGGGATCAAGGTGGACTGCTGGAACCAGCCGGACCAGCTGTTTAACCACCAGGTCCCCGGCAAACTCTACCTCACCGACCAGCGGGTGTTTTTCGAGGCCTCGGTGCTGGTGGCCCGGGACACCTTTTGGGAGGTGGAGCTGGGGGAGATCGCCAAGGTGAAAAAATGCCTGGTGCCCCCCTGTTTCCCCTATGGCGTGCGGATCGTCCTGAAAAACGGGAAAAAGTACCTGTTGGGCATGTACGGCCGGGGCAAATATGTGGCCTGGCTGCGGGAGCGGCTGGGCTGAGCCCCCCAAAAGAAGAAAAAGGAAGCAAAAAAAGCGCCCCCGCGGGGGCGCTTTTTTGTGGGGTTTTCGGGGGAAGCCCGCAGGGCTTTGGGGGATTTTGCGGAGGGCTTTGCGGGTGCTTTGGGGGCTTTCGCGGGGGCTTTGCAGGATGCCCTGGGGGCTCAGAGGGCGGCCTCCACCAGCTGGCGGGTGTAGGGGTCCCGGGGGGCGGCGATCACCTGGGCAGTGGGGCCCTCCTCCACCACCCGCCCCTGGTGCATCACCAGCACCCGGCTGCAAAACGCCTGGACCAGGGCCAGGTTGTGGCAGATGAACAGAAAGGACAGCTGCCGCTGGGTCCCCAGCCGGTCCAAAAGGGCCAGGATCTGCTGCTGCACGGTCACATCCAGGGAGCTGGTGGCCTCGTCGCAGACCAGCACCCGGGGCTCCACCGCCAGCGCCCGGGCGATGGCCGCCCGCTGGCACTGGCCGCCGCTGAGCTGGTGGGGGTAGCGGGCGGCCAGCTCCGGCTCCAGGCCGCACTGGGCCAGCAGCGCCGCCACCCGCTCCCGGCG
>DXES01000075.1 GCA_019114825.1 Candidatus Anaerotruncus excrementipullorum | reverse complement strand
GTTCCGCCCCTGCATTTTCCCGGGCCTCCGGGCGCTCAAAAGTTGCCCCGCTCCTGGGTCAGCTCCTGGACCAGGCGGCACAGCCGCGCCTCGGTGTCTATGGGGATGCCGCTCTGCCGGATGGACTCCTGCAGATAGACGGGCAGGTTGTCAAAATAGCCCTGGATCCGCGGGTTTTCAAACTGCTGGGACATGGCAAAGACCTCCTGCCTAAAAAGTTTGGCGGGCCGGGCCGGCGCAGGGCAGCCCGCCGCCCATGGAAAAGCGCACCCTTTCCCAGCCGGGGCATAAGATAGGGGTATCCCGGCTGTGGAGGTGAGTTTCATGGATTTGAAGGGCGGCCAGGTGACCTTGGGGGAGATCCTCCAAAATCCCCAAGCGCGCGCCATGATCCGGCGCAGCCGCTATGGCTTTTTGTTGGAAAGCCCTCTGCTGGGGCGGTTTTCCAGCCTGCCGCTGCAGGCTGCGCTGGACCGGGCGGGCGGCTTTCTTCCGCCCCAGGTGATTCGCCGTGCGGTGGAACAGCTGCGGCGGCTGTAAGCCGCCGCGCCGGCCCGGGGCTGCGCCGCAGCCCCGGGCCGGCATTTGTGTTTTGCCGCATGTGCGCCGGCTGTGGCTAGGATGTTCCGAAGGCGCCGCGGTTATACGCCCGGGCGGATTTTGCCAAATTTGAGAAAAAATTGTCAATCCAATGGGGGAATCCGGGGAAAATTTGACAAGCGGCCGTTTCCCGCCTATAATAGGGACGGTATCCAACAGGAACTGCAAAAGGAGGGGGTCCCAGTGCCCAAAAAGGAGAACAGCCAGCTTGCCGCGCCCCAGGCAGGCGTCTATTATGCCATCGTCTCGGCCCACAGCGGCAAGGCGGTCACCGCCGGTGTGAACAACCGGCTCTATATGGGGGAAGCTGCCGGCGGGGAGAACCAGCAGTGGGCCTTTGTGCCGGTGGGGGAGTGGTATAAGCTGGTGAACCGTTTCACCGGGGATGTGGCGGATGTGATCCTGGCCGGGGTGGAGAACGGCGCTCAGCTCCACCAGTGGGAGGACCTGGAGGCGGACAACCAGCTCTGGGCCCTGGAGCCTGCCCGGGAGGGGCTTTGGAAGCTGAAATCCAAGCCCTCGGGCAAATGCCTGGACGTGGTGGGCATCTCCCAGGAGGAGGGCGCCAGCCTGCAGATTTGGGAGGACCTGGACGGGGAAAACCAGCTCTGGAAGCTGCTGGAGCCGGCGGAGCTGGCGGAACAGCCCGCCCAAGCGCCAGCCAAAAAGCCCGCCAGCCGCGCCAAAAAGGAGCCTGCCGCCAAGCAGCCCGCGGCCAAAAGGCCCGCCGCGCCCAAGGCGGACAAGCAGCCTGCGGCCAAAAAGCCCGCCGCGCCCAAGGCGGATAAGCAGCCCGCCGCCAAAGCCGCCCAAAAACCCGCCGCCAAGACCGGGGAGAAGCGGCCTGCCCGCAAAAAGGCAGCCGCCCCCAAGCCGGAACAGCCCGCCCCCTCCCAGGCTAAGACGCCGACGGAGGAGGGGAAGGGCTGACCCCCCAGGGGGATCTGAGCGAAAAACGGGAAAGCCGCCGGCGCTTGGCGCCGGCGGCTTTTGCATGTCAAAATTTTTTGCGCAGCAGGGTGAAGGCAAAAAAACTGGTGTAGAACTCGAAGGAGCGCATCACCGGGCGGGAGAGCTTGCAGTAGCCCACCTCATCCAGCAGCAGAAGGGCTTCCCCCTCCGCCACCTCCAGCCTCCTGCGGATGTCTGGGTCCCCCACCACCGCCTGGACCTGGGCGATATCGGTGACCACCGTAAGCCCACAGTACCGGTCCAAAATATCGAAGACCGGGCGGGACCAGTCGATATCGTTGTAGTTTCGTCCCCCAAAGAGGGCGTCGGGCAGGTAGTCGATGGAATAGATCACCGGGCGGTTCCCCGCCAAGATCCGCTTTTCGCAGACAAGTACCGGGTCCCCTTCGTCGATCTGGAGCTTCCCGGCCAGCTCCCCGTCCGCCCGCTCCCGGCGCAGCAATAGGCTATCGGTGTGGGGCTGGTAGCCCACCTCCTGGATCAGCTCGTTATATTCAAACTTCAGGTCCAACCGGCTTTTCAATTTGACGATCTCCCGGTTGATCACCGTACCGATCCCCCGGACCCGTTCGATCAGCCCTTCCCGCTCCAAATCGGAGAGGGCGTCCCGGATGACCGTGCGGCTGACGCCGATCTGTTCGGAGAGCTCCACCTCGGAGGGCAGCCGCTCCGCCTGGGCATAGGCCCCCTCCTTGAGCTCCCGGATCAACAGGGCGCTGACCTGGGTGGACATGAGCTTTCCCCCCAGATGGGACAGATGATATTCCGGCATGTGGATAACTTCCCCTTTTCTGCATGTTCTCCCCCTAGTGTACCACAAAACCCACCCATTTGCCAGGGGCGGCGGAATTTTTATATCCGCCCCGTTTTCCAAAGAAGGAGAGGTCCCTATGAAACCGAACACCGCCTTTGCCCTGCGGGGAAACCTGGTGGACAGCGCCTCGCCCACCCAGCTGCGCTGCCGGGAAGACCACTTTTTGGTCTGCGAGGACGGCCGGGTGGCGGGCGTTTTTCCCCGCCTCCCCGACCGGTACGCCCATCTTCCGGTGGAGGATTGGAGCGGCCGCCTGATCATCCCCGGCCTCACCGACCTGCATACCCACGCCCCCCAATATGCCTTCCGGGGGCTGGGGATGGATCTGGAGCTGCTGGATTGGCTGGAGGCCCGCACCTTCCCGGAGGAGGCCGGTTATGCCGATTTGGACTATGCCCGGCGGGCGTATGGGCTGTTTGTGCAGGAATTACAGGCTGGGGCCGCCACCCGGGCCTGCGTCTTTGCCACCGTCCACCGGGAGAGCACCCTGCTGCTCATGGAGCTCTTGGAAAAGAGCGGCCTGGTGACCCGGGTGGGCAAGGTCAACATGGACCGCAACTGCCCGGACAGCCTGCGGGAGCCCTCCGCCCAGACCTCCCTGGCGGCCACCCGCCGGTGGCTGGAGGCCTGCGCCGGGTTCCGGAACACCCGCCCCATCCTCACCCCCCGGTTTATCCCCTCCTGTTCGGATGAGCTGCTGGCGGGGCTGGCGGCGGTCCAGCGGGAGACGGGGCTGCCGGTCCAATCCCATCTGTCGGAGAACCCCTCGGAGGTGGAGTGGGTGCGCCAGCTCTGCCCCGACGCCGCCGGCTATGGGGAGGCCTATCTCCGCCGCGGCCTGCTGGGCGGGGAAAACTGCCCCACCGTTATGGCCCACTGCGTCTATTCGGATGCCGCCGAGCGCCGCCTGCTGAAGGAGCAGGGGGTTTGGGTGGCCCACTGCCCCCAGTCCAACACCAACCTCTCCTCTGGCGCGGCCCCGGTGCGGGCGTTCTTGGAGGAGGGGGTGCGTGTGGGCCTGGGCTCGGATGTGGCGGGGGGCCATACCCTCTCCATCCTCCGGGCAATCGCCGATGCAGTACAGGTCTCCAAGCTGCGGTGGCGGCTGGTGGAGGGCGGCGCCCGGCCGCTGACCCTGCCGGAGGCATTTTGGCTGGCCACCGCTGGGGGCGGCGCTTTCTTCGGGCAGGTGGGCCGGTTTGAGCCGGGCTGGGCGTTTGATGCGGTGGTGCTGGAGGACAGCGCCTACCCCCATCCCCAGCCGTTGAGCAGCCTGGAACGGCTGGAGCGGCTCTGCTACCTCTGCTCCGACGACCGCCGGGCGGTGGTGCGGAAGTTTGTGGAGGGCAGGCCGGCGGCCGGCTCTGCCCCTCGGAACCCTTAAAATCGGATGGGCGGGGCCTCCCCAATTTGGGGAGGCCCCGCCTCTGTGCTTTGGGATCAGATTTTCAGGGCCAGACGCAGGAGCCCCAGGGCCAGCAGATGCAGGGGATAGAACCCATAGAAGCCCCACTTGCTGATTTTTAGGCCTCCCCGGGCGGGGAAAAGGAGCAGCGGCAGGGCGGCCAGGGCGAAAATTTCATACCCCACCGCCCGCCCAGCCACCGTGAAGGTGAAAAATTCCCCCGGCCGCCTGCCCACCAGGGCGGTGAGCAGGTAGGAGAGGGCGTAGCCCGCTGCCCCTGCCGCCGGATGCCTCTGGCAGAATCGGAAGAGCAGCACCAGCCACACCCCCCAGGCGTGGTAATCGCAGGGGAACACCAGCAGGGCGGCCACCCCTGCCAGCGCCCATCCCCACCGGCGCTGCCGCCAGCCCCCCGCAGCCAGCAGGGTAAAAAATAGGGTGAAAAAGATGTTGAGGCTGCTCCAAAAATTTTTCCAAGGGGCGGCGGGATAGAGGGCCAGCGCCCAACAGGGCTGGGAAAGCAGGGCAAAGATCCCCATCCGCCCCAGGTAGCGGGGGAAATTCCGGGTATAACAGAGCCCCACCGCCATACAGTAGCAAAAGAGGGGAAAGGAGATCCGCCCGACCCACCGCAGCCAGGGCAGGCCGGGCAGCAGCAGCGCTCCTATGTGGTCGAGCAGCATGGCGATGGCGGCCACCAGCTTGAGCAGGCCGGTGTCCGGATTGGTGCGCAGGCGCGGTGTGGATGGCTCCACAGCAATTCCCCCCTTTTTCCTGATATTTTTATATTATAGAAGCCCCGTCAAAAATTTACAAGGGAGAGGGGCGAGGGTGGTTGCGCGGCGGCCGCTGATGTGGTATAGTAGAGACAGAAAAGTATGACTTTTCCATAAAATGGTCAATAGTTTTCATTAGTAAGAAAAAAATACAGCTATTTTATCCGACTGTCGCCTGCGCATTGCGCGGAGAGGAGGGGGCCTATGGGCATAGGAACCAGCATCAACCGGGTGGACGCCTACGAAAAGGTGACCGGCTCTGCCCGCTACACCGACGACCTGCGCCCCAAAAACTGCCTGGTGGCCAAGGTGGTGCGCAGCACCATCGCCAACGGGCTGGTGAAGTCGTTTGACCTGAGCCAGGCGCTCCAGGTGCCCGGGGTGGTGAAGATTGTCACCTGTTTTGATGTCCCGGACATCCAGTTCCCCACCCCCGGCCATCCCTGGTCGGTGGAGGAGGCCCACCAGGATGTGGCCGACCGGAAGCTCCTAAACCGGCGGGTGCGCATCTATGGGGACGATATTGCCGCCGTTGTCGCGGAGGATGAGGTCGCGGCAGCCCGGGCGGCTCGGTTGATCCAGGTGGAATATGAGGAGTATCCGGCCATCACCACAGTGGAGCAGGCCATGGCCCCCGGGGCCACCCCCATCCATGCGGAGAAGCCGGACAACGTCCTGGCCCACACCAGCTTCCGGCAGGGCGCCCTCCCCTTTGACCAGGCGGCTGCCCAGCCGGGGCTCAAGCTGGTGGAGGGGGTCTATCAGACCCAGACGGTGCAGCACTGCCATATTGAGGCGCCGGTCTCCTGGGCCTACCAGGAGAAGGGGCGGATTGTGGTGGTCACCTCCACCCAGATCCCCCACATCGTCCGCCGGGTGGTGGGCCAGGCCCTGGGGATCCCCTGGGGCCGGGTGCGGGTGATCAAGCCCTACATCGGCGGCGGCTTCGGCAACAAGCAGGAGGTGCTCTACGAACCGCTGAACGCCTTTTTGACCCTCCAGGTGGGGGGCCGCCCGGTGAAGCTGGAGCTCACCCGGGAGGAGACCTTCACCTGTACCCGGGTGCGCCATGCCATCCGCTTTGCCCTGCGCACGGCGGTGACCCCGGAGGGGGAGCTGGTGGCCCGCAAGTGCGTGGCCCACTCCAACCAGGGGGGCTATGCCTCCCATGGCCACTCCATCGTGGCCAATGCGGTGAACGGCTACCGCCATCTCTACCGGGAACGGGACGCCCTGGAGCTGGATGCCTACACCGTCTACACCAACCTCTCCTCCGGCGGAGCCATGCGGGGGTATGGCATCCCCCAGATCGACTTCGCCATGGAGGCCCATATGGACGATATCGCCCAGGCGCTGGGGCTCGACCCGGTGGAGCTGCGGCTGAAAAACTGCATGCGCCTGGGGTATGTGGACCCGGGCACCGGGATCACCTGCCACTCCACCGGCTTGGAGGCGTGTATCCGCCAGGGGCAGCAGGCCATCGGCTGGGAGGAGAAGCGCCGGGCCTATGCCCACCAGACCGGCCCGGTGCGCCGGGGGGTGGGGATGGCCATCTTCAGCTACAAGACCGGCGTCTATCCCATCTCCCTGGAGACCGCCTCCGCCCGGCTGGTGCTCAACCAGGACGGCAGCTGCCAGCTGCAGCTGGGGGCCACCGAGATCGGTCAGGGGGCGGATACGGTGTTCACCCAGATGGCTGCCCAGACGATCGGGGTGCCGGAGGAGCTGGTACAGATCGTCTCCTTCCAGGACACCGACACCGCCCCCTTTGATACCGGGGCCTATGCCTCCCGCCAGACCTATGTGAGCGGCATGGCGGTGAAAAAGACCGCCGAGGTGTTCCGCTCCCGGCTGCTGGAATATGCCGCCTGGCTGCTCCGCCGCCCCCAGGCGGAACTGGATATCCAAAAGGGCCAGGTCACAGACCTGGAGGGCGTCCCGCTGCTCCCGCTGGAGGAGCTGGCCATGAACGCCTTCTACAGCCTGGAGCGGTCGGTACACATCACCGCCGAGGAGACCTACCACTGCAAACAGAACACCTTTGCCTTTGGGGCCTGCTTTGCGGAGGTGGAGGTGGATATCCCGGTGGGGAAGGTGCAGGTGCTGAACATCCTGAACGTCCACGACAGCGGTGTTTTAATCAACCCCAAGCTGGCGGAAGCCCAGGTCCACGGGGGGATGAGCATGGGGCTGGGGTATGCCCTCAGCGAGCAGCTGCTGTTTGACCAGAATGCCCGGCCGCTGAATGGCAACTTCCTGGACTATAAGCTGCCCACCGCCCTGGATACCCCCGAGCTGCAGGCCCAGTTCGTCCAGACCTGGGACCCCACCGGCCCCTACGGCAACAAGGCCCTGGGGGAGCCGCCGGCCATCCCGCCGGCCCCGGCCATCCGCAATGCGGTGCTCCATGCCACCGGCGTGGCGGTGAACAGCCTGCCGCTCAATCCCCAGAAGCTGGTGGAGCAGTTTATGGCCGCCGGCCTGATTTCGGAGGGAGGGACCGAGCATGTATGATCTGGAGCGCATCTACCGGGCCAAGGGGGTGGCGGACGCCATTGCCGCATTGGAGCGGGACCCCCGGGCGGTGGTGATCTGCGGGGGCAGCGATGTGCTGATCCGTATCCGGGAGGGCAAGCTGGCAGGCCGCCCTCTGGTGAGCATTCACGGCCTGCCGGAGCTGTCGGAGATCCGCCTGGAGCCGGACGGCACCTTGGTGATCGGCCCGGCGGTGCCGTTTGCCCAGGTCACCGGCCACCCGCTGATCCAGCGGCTGGTGCCCGCCCTGGGGGAGGCGGTGGACCAGGCGGGGGGCCCCCAGCTGCGCAATGTGGGCACCATCGGCGGCAACGTCTGCAACGGCGCCACCAGCGCGGACAGTGCCCCCACACTGCTGACCCTCAACGCGGTGGTGGAGCTCACCGGCCCGCAGGGGGTGCGCCGGGCGCCGTTGGCGGAGTTCTATCTGGGCCCCGGCCGTGTGGATTTACACCCCGCCGAGCTGTGTACCGCCATCCGCATCGCCCGGGCGGACTACGAGGGCTTTTTTGGCCACTATATCAAATATGCCCAGCGCAACGCCATGGACATCGCCACTTTGGGGTGCGCCGTCCATGTGAAGCTGAACCCGGAGAAAACGGCGGTGGAGGCGCTGCGGCTGGCCTTTGGGGTGGCGGCCCCCACCCCCATCCGGTGCCATGGGGCCGAGGCACAGGCGGCGGACCACCGCCTGGATGGGGTGCTGCTGGACCTGGTGGGGAACGCCGCAGCCGCCGAGGTGAACCCCCGGACCAGCTGGCGGGCCTCCCGGGAGTTCCGGCTGCAGCTGGTGCGGGAGCTGAGCCGCCGGGCGCTGGCGGAGGCGGTAAGACGGGCGGGAGGTGTGCTGGATGCTTGAGATCATACGGATGCAGGTCAATGGGAAGCCGGTGGAGCTGGCGGTGGACCCCCGGGAGAGCCTGTTGGACACCCTGCGGGACCGGCTGGGGCTCACCAGCGTCAAGCGGGGGTGCGAGGTGGGGGAGTGCGGCGCCTGCACCGTCCTGGTGGACGGGCATGCGGTGGACTCCTGCATCTACCTGACCCTCTGGGCGGACGGCCGCCGGGTGCTCACCACCGAGGGGCTTTTGGGCCCCAATGGGGAGCTCTCCCCCATCCAACAGGCCTTCATCGAGGAGGCAGCGGTCCAGTGCGGCTTCTGCACGCCGGGGCTGATTATGACGGCGGTGGAGCTGGTGGGTACCGGCCGGCGGTACACCCGCCAGGAGCTGCGGAAATTGATCTCCGGCCACCTCTGCCGCTGCACCGGCTATCAGAACATCCTCAACGCCATGGAGCGGATTGTGGAGGAGGCTTACCAGGCTGCCCAGCGGGGGGAACCCTGGGGGCCATTGTGAAATCCGCCAAATAACGCCCGGGAATTTGTCAGAAATGCGATAAAAAATTTCCCGTATTTTAGTTTTCTAAGAAAATACTAGGATTTGACCGGCAAATCTGCTATAATAGGTGAGTAAGCGGCGGCGGCGTGCCGTTTGCCCCTTTGCGCCTTTTTCTAAGGCGCCGGGGGAACCTGCGCCCGACAAAATAGAATGGAGGAATTTACAATGAACAAGATCATCTGCTCCCCGAATGCTCCCGCGGCTCTGGGCCCCTATTCTCAGGCGAAACTGTGCGGCAACGTGCTGTACACCTCCGGCCAGCTGGGCATGGATCCCGCCACCGGCAATCTGCCCGAGGGCGTTGAGGCGCAGGCTGAGCAGGCTCTGAAGAACCTGGGCGCCATCCTGAACGAGGCTGGCATGGACTATGCCGACGTGGTCAAGACCACCGTCTTCCTGGCGGACATCAACGACTTCGCCGCCATCAACGCCATCTATGCCAAGTACTTCACCGGCGAGACCCCGGCCCGCTCCTGCGTCCAGATCGCCGCTCTGCCGAAGGCCGCTCTGTTCGAGATCGAGTGCGTCGCGGTGAAATAAGCGATTCAGGGAGTTTTTTTCCAGAGGGTTAAAAAATAGCGCCGGGCAGTTCCCCCCTTGGGGGAGCTGCCCGGCGTTCCCTTTTGTATGCTTTAGCAAAATGAGCCCCCAGCTCTGCTGGGGAGAGTAAAAGCTTTACTATTGCTAAGAAGTTGATCTTAGATAAACAGCGTCCGTTTACGGGTTGCGGGGCAAGTGATGCAAGTAGCAAATTTTTCAGTGCCTCTTGAGAGGCTTGCCGGTACGATGCCCTTCTAGGGTCTACACAAGCTCCCGGCTTAGCTGAGAGTCATGACTCTGTAACACTTCATTGACAAACCTACAATTCTATTTGCTAGGTTTAGAGCAAAGATCTAGAAATACTTTAATTGCCTTGACCGTGCAGCTATTTTGAGTATAATAATCAATATATCATAATTTTGTTATGTAGTGAGGGTAATAATATGTTCGGCTTATCAAAGCAGGAGCTTTTGGTAAAGACTATAAAAAATGCCTGCATCAACGAACTTCCCCAATATGACACTGCAATAAAAGATTTTCTAAATAGCGCAAATGACCCGAACATATCTGATGAAACTATCAACAAATTATATCTTGATGCTCGTCGCAATTATTTTGATGCTGTTTGTTGCCATATTTTAAATAGTTTCTCTATAAGCAGTCCTAATATATATGCACGATTTAAATTAGCAATGATGAATCCGCAAATGACAGGACTGCCAAGTGAATTTAGTTCTGATTACTTATCCAGTAATGGTATTTCGGCTGGCGCTGTTTTTGCATTTGCTTATTTCGCTTTAACTAATAAAAAAGTTGATACTAAACTTTTTAGAACAATGTCGATGTTAAATCACTACCAAGTGGATTTAATGAACAATACATTACAAAAATATGACAAATGAAATGCCCCCGGCAAAACCGGGGGCATTTCATTTGCAGGGTTAGACGCCGAACCGCTTTAATTTCCGAATATCCCGGCCATAGAACTGCAGCGGATGGTAGGCGCAGAGCAGCCGGGAGAGGATCCGGTCCCCATACCGCTCCCCCAGGGTGGCGGTATCGAAGTTGGTATTGATGATGGTGGGGCGGCAGTCGATC
>DXES01000074.1 GCA_019114825.1 Candidatus Anaerotruncus excrementipullorum | reverse complement strand
CCCGCCCCTTTTTGACGCCCCCTCAGCCCTCCTCCCGCAGGCTCATCCGCAGCGCCCGCAGGGTTGAGGTGATGATCTTCAGCTCCCGGTGGTCGCAGTCCGCCAATAGCCCGGCGATCTCCCCTAAAAATGGCTGCCGTGCCTGGGGGAGGCTGTCGCAGAGCAGCCCGTCCACCGTGGTGCCCAGGGCGTTGGCCAGGCATACCAGGGTGGGCAGGCTCAGCTTGGTGGCCCCCCGCTCGATGTGAGAGATGTTCGAGGGCTCCACCCCTGCCTGTTCAGCCAGCACCTGCTGGGTGAGGCCTTTCTCCTTGCGCAGCCGGCGCACCCGGATGCCGATCGCCTGATAATCAATCTCCATGGCAGCCCCTCCCCTCTAAAAATGTATTGTATATCCGAAAAGGATATAAATTCATTTTTTAAAAGGGGAGATCCTATGAAAAAGAAGATCGGCCATCCGAGCCATCGGCATCTGGATGTGCTTGCCTGTCTGTTGGCGTTGGCTTGCCTGTTGGCAGCCTGCTCTGGAGAACCGGCGCCCGCCAGTGGGGTGCATTCCGCTGCCGCCGTCTCCACCGCCGCTTCCCAGGCGGAGGCGTCCATAAGCCGCCGCCCCGCCCCCGCCTACGATAGCCGGGACCTGGAGAGCATCCTCGCCGCGGTCACAGCAGAGGCCGAAGCTGCCGCCCAGACGGTGGAGGAGGAATCCGTCCTGCTGCTGGAGGCCCTGGGGGACTCCTACGACACCTACGAGGCCAACGGTGCCGCCGTGGCGGAGTTCTATAGCGGATCCCTCCGGGATGCCCAGGCCCTATATGCCGCTTTCGAGGCGATGAGCCTGGACTACTTCCGGTGTGTGGCGGCCCAGGGGGTGGAGGACTATGATACCTGGGACAGCGCCCTGGAGGATTTCTATGACGTGTGGGACGATGGGATGGAGGACTACTACGACGCCTGGGATGACGCCTATGGAGAGCTCTATGACCGGTGCGATACCCTGTTGGAGGACGCGCCCCACAGCGCCTACTCGGACCGGTGGTCGGAGATGTATGAGGCCTATTCTGATGCCTGGTCCGGCATGTATGAGGCCTATTCAGACGCCTGGAGCAGCACCTACGACACCTATTCGGACGTCTGGAGAGGTTTCTATGATGGTGAGACGGACGTGGACAGGATCCTTCAGGCCACTGCGCCAGAGCCGGAACTGACCTCGGAGCCGGAGGTGCCTTCGGAGCCGGAAGCGGTTCCGGAGCCGGAATCCGTCCCGCTGCCGGAAATTTCGTCCGCGCCGGAGTCCCTCCCAGAGGCGGAGCCCGCCGCCTCGGAGCCCATTCCCGCGGACGGTATCCGCCCCGCCTTCCGGCAGGCGATGGAGAGCTATGAGGCATTTTTCGATGAGTATGTGGCGTTTATGCAGTCCTATGCCCAGTCGGACAATGTTTTGGAGATGTTGGCCGACTACAGCGACTTCATGAACCGCTATGCCCAGGCGATGGAGGAGTTTGAGGCGCTGGACGACGGTACCCTCACCCCCCAGGAGGCCAATTACTATGCCCAGGTATCCCTGCGCATTACCGAGAAGCTTTTGGAAACCGTATAAGATCCCGGTTTTGTCCCAAAAGGGGCGGGGGAAAATCCCCCGCCCCTTTTCCATACCCTAGAGGATGTTGCCCAGGGTGGGCCGCTCCGACTCCAGGATGTGGGCCACCAGGTGGCGCATCCGGTCGGTCTCCGCTGCCAGCTCCCCGTAGTCCCGGTAGCGGGCCAGGGCGGCCAGCCGGGCACAGCCGCCGGTGATGGCGTCCAGCTCGTCGTGGTGGATATACCGGCGGATGCCCGGCTCCACCCCCTCCCACTGATCCTGGAACTGCCGGGCCAGTGCCAGGATCCGCCCGTCCTCCCGTTCCTCCACCGCCTGGGCCAGCTGGTCCAGGGTGGCCTGCAGTCCCCCGGCGATCCCCTCCAGGTGCCAGAGGGCCAGCATTCCCCCCGCCAAAATCACCGCCACCAGGCCCACTGCGATCCACACCCGCTTCATCCGGCCGCCCTCCCGGCCTGTTTGGGTACGATCAGGTATTGAGCCTGGCGGTCACAGGTCATGAGGAACACCTGCCGGGGCTGGTAGCCCTCCTGCTGGAGCACCTTTTGCAGCCACTGGGGGCGCAGGTTACAGTAGCTTAGGGCGCTCTCGATCACCGCCCCGTCGGAGATCACCACCACCGGGGGCGCGGGGCTGCCGGCGGGGCTTGGCTGGAGCATCCCGGCGGTGGCGGGCTGGGCCTCCGGCTTCAGATAGACCGAAAACGCCCCGGTGGTCTCCACAATGGCGAAGGCCACCTGGCGGATGTCGAAGACATCCTTGGCCCGCAGCTGCTCCATCATGTCGTCGATGGTAAACCGCAGCTCCCGCAGCTGGTGCTGGTCGATCTGCCCGTCCCGGATGATGATCCTGGGGCTGCCGGAGACCAGCTCCCGCACCCGCTTGGAGCGCAGGGCCAGGGCGGAGACCAGCACATCGAAGCAGACCAGCGCCAAAATGGGCACCACCCCGCTGAGCAGCGGCACGTTGGCGTCCTCGATGGCCATGGTGGCGATGTTGGAGACCAGGATGGTGACCACCAGCTCGGCGGGCTGCAGCTGTCCCAACTGCCGCTTGCCCATCAGCCGCAGGCAGGCGGTAATCAACAGGTAGATCAGCAGCACCCGGAAAAATACGATCAGCAAAACCGCCGCCTCCTTTTTTCCACTGGCCCTAGTGTGCCGGAAAACCCGCCGGATATTCCGCCGGGTTTTCCGGCAATACTATAGCCGTCCGAAATTTTTGCAAAGGAGGCGGCCAGATGGGGCTGCAGGAGAGGATAACAGGGATTTTCCGGCCGGGGCCGGCCTACCGCCCGCCCACCCGGGACCCGGCGGAGGAGCGGCGGCTGACCGGGTCCCTTTTGGAAAACCTGGTGGAGCTGCGGGCGATGTTCGGCGCCTCCATGGACCTGGTGGTCCACGAGGTGAAGGTCTGCGGCATCCCCTGTGCGGTGGCCCTCTGCGAGGGGATGGTGGACACCAACGTCTGGTCCAAGATGTTTGCCCAGCCGCTGGTGGAGCTGGCGCTGGAGGGCCCCACCCCCCAAAAGCTGCTGGCCTGGCTGCGCACCGGTTCCCTTTTGGCCCCCGACCAGAAGGAGGTGCGCACCTTCGGGGATCTGTTCCGGTTTATGATGTCCGGCTT
>DXES01000073.1 GCA_019114825.1 Candidatus Anaerotruncus excrementipullorum | reverse complement strand
TGGAGGACGATGGCGGCGACCTGCGGCTGGAGACCTCCACCATCTATGCCGACGACGGCGACCGGCTGCGGGACCTGGAGGACCAGCTGGAGGACAATGTGCGGGCCTACCACAACGGCAGCCGGGTGTATGGGGAGGTGGAGTGGGTCTCCTCCCGGAACACCACCGTCAGCCGCACCCGCTCCTACGACTTCCGCTTTATCCCCAACAGCAGCCGGTATGACACCGTCCGGGGCTCCATCCGGGTGGTGGTGGACGACGATGACAGCGACTACGACTACTACCTGGAGATCGACGACATCGAGGTGGACGGGGACGACTACACCCTGCGGGACCTGCGCAGCGACCTGCGCCGGGCGGTGAAGGCCTATGACGACGACACCGACCGCCGGGTCTCCGGCAGCCTGGAGTGGCGGGAGAGCGACAGCACCCGGGTGCGGGAGAGCGGCTACTACGAATTTGTGTTCGACCCCTCCAGCAGCCGGTATGATTCCACCAGGGACGACATCTATATCCGGGTGAACTGAGCGGTTTCCCCAAGAGCCGCCCGCCGCAGGGTGGGCGGCTTTTTTCCGGCATAATTTTCCATTCATTGACAAGATGCCCAATTCATGGGATACTAGGACCAGAAAGGCCGCTGGCCAGGAAGGGAGGGAACCGGGTTGCAGATCCAGGTGGTGGGGCTTCACAGCCCCCAACTGACACCGGACCAGCTGTCCGGCGCAGTGTTGCAGGCGGTGGAGGCGCTGGAACAGGCGGGCCACACCGTCCAGGGGCGGTGTACCTGCCAGCTGGACCAGCTGGCCCAGGCAATTTCCCCCACCCTGGCGCAGGGGCAGGCGGCGGTGGTGCTGGGGGGCGCCTGCATCGACCCGGCGGTGCGCCGGGCGCTGGAGGGGTGGCTAAAGCTGCCCTGGGTCTTCGACCCGGCCACCGACCGGCGGGTACGGGCGGCCTACGAGAAGGCGGGCAGGCAGCTGCCCCCGGCGGCCCAGCTGCTGGCCCGGTTCCCCCAGGGGGCAACCATCCTGCCGGGGGTGCGCTCGATCCTGCCCGGCTGCGCCTTCCCCGCCCTTGGGGGGGTGTTGGCCCTGCTGCCCGCCCGGCCGGAGGAATTTTTGCCCATGCTCCAGCGGGGGCTGCTGCCCCTGTGGCAGGCCCCCCAGGCCCGCCCGGAGCCCCAGCCGGCGCCCACCGGCTGTTCCCGGCTGGTGAACGCCTGGGGGGTATCGGAGGCGGCGCTGGCCCAGAAGCTGGCCGACCTCTCCCCGCCGGAGGGGGTCAGCCTACAGGTGGTGCCCCTGCCCGGCGGGCTGGGGGTGCGGGTGGACTGCGACGGGACGCAGGAGCACCCCCAGGCGGTCTGCCAGCTGGTGAGCCAACAGGTCTCCCTCACCCTGGGGGAGGCAGCCTGCGGCTTTGACCAGCAGGCGGGGCCCGCCGGCGTGGTTGCCGAAGCCCTATTTGCCGCCGGCCAGTCGGTGGCCCTGGGGGAGAGCGGCACCAACGGCCTGCTGGCCGGGCAGCTCCAGGCGCTGCCCAATGCGGGCAAGGTGCTCCCCTTTGCCGTCTCCGCCTACTCCCACCGGCTGCGCCGGGACGCGCTGCTGGTGCCCGAGCGGCTGCTCAAAAAATATGGCCCCACCAGCTCCCAGGCCGCTGCGGCCATGGCCCTGGGGGCGATGCAGCAGGGGGGCGCCTCCCTGGGGCTGGCGGTCTGCTGCCCCAGCGGGGAGGAGACTGGCCCCTGCTGGGCGGCCCTCTGCGATGGGGAGTCGGTCTGGACCCGCCAGCAGGAGCTGCCCGGCCGCCGGGAGGACCCGGAGGCCGCCCGGCTGCTGGCCTGCCAGGCGGGGCTGCGGCTGGTTTTGGACTATCTGGCCCAGCCGGACGGGCTGCCCGGAGGGCAGAGCCACCGGGCGGCGGTGGAGGGGATGCTCCCCACCGCCCGGGCCGCCAAATCTGCCCCCGCCCCCCAGGAGGAGCCCCGCCGGGGGCGGGGGGTACTGCGGGTGGTGGGGATCCTGCTGGTACTGGCCGGGCTGGGGGCGGCAGGCTGGCTGGGGGTGACCCAGGGGCTGCCCCTTTGGGAGCGGCTGCAGGCCGCCTCCGCCGCGGCCAGCGCCGCCCCCCAGGTGGAGGCCCAGGCCGCCCAGGCCCTGGCCCAGGCCCAGGACCTCTCCGGCCAGGCCCAGCTGGCCCGCCAGCAGGCCGCCCAGGCGGCGCTGGACGCCCAGCACACCATCAGCCCCCAGAAGGCCCAACAGGCAGCCAACCAGGCCACCCGGCTCTGCCAGCAGCTCCAGGCGCTCTATGGGCAGGCCCGGCAGGTGCGGGACCAGGCGGAGGCCCTCTTCCAAACGGACGAGGGGGAGGCCACCATGACCGCCTACGAGGCCGCCCAGCGGGCGCTAAAGGCCACCAAGCAGTGCTTGGACGAGGCCCAGGAGCAGGCGGCCGTAGCCCAGACCGCCGCCCTGGGGGTGGATTTGGCGGCGGCAACCCTGGCCCAGGCCCGGGGCCAGGCCACACCGGCCCCGGCGGAAGAGGAGGACGCCAGCCAGCCGGAGGACAGCAGCGCGGCGGCCCAGAGCGCGGCCCAAGCGGCAGCTTCCAGCCAGGCGGCGGCCTCCCTGGCAGCGGCCCAGGCAGCCAGCCAGGCGGCAGCCCAGGCAGCCGCCTCCAGCCAGGCGGCGGCGCTGGCCGCCCAACAGGCCGCAGCCGCCCAAGCGGCCAGCCAGGCAGCCGCCTCCCGGGCGGAGGTGGCCTCCCGGATCGCCGCCGAGCAGGCGGCCATCCGCCAGGAGGCGCTGGAGGCCCAGGCCTGGGAGGAGGCGTGGGAACAGGCGGAGGAGGACGAGGAGGAGGAGAACTGGGAGGACGAGGAGTTCCAGCCCAGCGGCAGCGGGGATGACCAGCTGACCATCTACGCCAACGGCCGCCGCACCACCGGGGATGCCACCGACATTGTGGCCATGGTGGTGATGAACGAGATGGGCTCCAGCTTCCAGATGGAGGCGCTGAAGGCCCAGGCGGTGGCGGTGTATACCTATATCTGCCACCAGAACGCCGGCGGGGTCACCCCCTCCTTCAACACCCGCACCCCCAATGCCACCGTCCAGCGGGCGGTGGACGCGGTGGCCGGACAGGCGGTCTACTACCGGGGGGCGCTGGCCTTCACCCCCTTCTTTGCCACCAGCGCCGGGGTCACCGTCTCCTCCGCCGAGGTGTGGGGGGGCAGCTACCCCTATTTGGTCTCGGTGGATAGCGAGATCGATGAGCAGGCCCGCAACTACGAGGTGGAGGTCACCCTGGACGCCGACACGGTGGCCGACCGGGTGGACCGGGCGATGGATGTGGACCTGTGGGACTACAGCGGCGACCCGGACGACTGGTTCGAGATCGAGGACTACACCGAGGGGGGCAGCTATGTGGCCCGCATCCGGGTGGGGGACGAGGTGGTCTCCGGCCGCTACCTGCGGGAGAATGTGCTGGGGCTGCGCTCCGCCGCCTTTGACATCGACTGTGACGGGGAGGAGTTCACCTTCACCACCTACGGCTACGGCCACGGGGTGGGCATGAGCCAGACCGGCGCTGACCTCTACGCCAGCGAGGAGGGCTGGGACTATGTGGACATCCTCACCCACTACTACCCCGGCACCCAGGTGGGCTGAGCTGCCCTTGACAAAAGGGGACTCCCTCTGTTATTGTGCTCTTAGAGGCGCGCCCTCCTAGCGGGCGGCAGGCCCCCGTTGACATCGCGGGTGGTTGGGTATCACACCCTTCCTAGCGAGCGGCGGGGCTGCCGGCGCCGTGGGTGGTGGGCCGCACCCCCGGAAGGGATAAAAAGCCGCCGGTGCATGCAGATGCACCGGCGGCTTTTTGGGCGGTG
>DXES01000072.1 GCA_019114825.1 Candidatus Anaerotruncus excrementipullorum | reverse complement strand
GTGGCCACGTTGCCGGCGATCACCGGCACCTCGGGATATTTGCGCTTGATGCCCTTGAGGCAGTCGAAGATCATGATGTTGTGACCGTGGGCGGAATCCAGCACCAGGGCGTCCACCCCCGCCTTCACCAGCTCGTCCACCCGGTCCATATAGTCCTTGGTGATGCCGATGGCCGCACCTGCCAGCAGGCGGCCGCCCTTGTCGCGGGCGGAATTGGGGTACTGGACCGCCTTTTCGATGTCCTTAATGGTGATGAGCCCCCGCAGATAACCCTCGTTGTCCACGATGGGGAGCTTTTCGATCTTATGCTTGCGCAGGATCTGGCGGGCGTCGTCCAGGGTGGTGCCCACCGGGGCGGTGACCAGATTTTCCTTGGTCATCACCTCTTTGATCTTGATGCTGTAGTCCTCCAAAAAGCGCAGGTCCCGGTTGGTGAGGATGCCCACCAGCTTGCCGTTTTCGCAGATGGGGACGCCGGAGATCTTATACTTGGACATGACCTCGTCCGCATCATAGACATAGTGCTCCGGGGAGAGGTAGAAGGGATTGGCGATGACGCCGTTCTCCGAGCGTTTCACCGTGTCCACCTCGTCCGCCTGCTTTTCGATGGACATGTTTTTGTGGATGATGCCGATCCCTCCCTCCCGGGCGATGGCGATGGCCATCCGGGAGGTGGTGACCGTGTCCATAGCGGCGGTCAAAAACGGCGAGTTCAGCTTGACCCCGCGCACCAGCTCAGTGGACACATCCACATCCGCCGGGACCACCTCCGAGCGGGCGGGAATCAGCAGAACATCGTCAAATGTGAGCCCTTCTTTGACAAATTTCTCACTCTCGTTCGTGTTTAGCATACGTCCTCCAATCTTCCTCATCACAGCAAAATACCGTCTTCTCTTCCTCTGACAACCCAAATCGCACGAGGGATTTTTACTATCATAACACTTCCCCCCGGCGAAATCAACACCTCTTTCCAAAATTTCCCCTCCCAGCGGACACTCCGCCTGCCCGCCGGTTTGACGGGGCGGGCCGCCTGTGGTACAATGGAGGCATCCTACCAGAAGGAAGGCCTTTTTATGAAACGATTTGCCGCGCTTTGCCTCTGCGCCGCCCTCTGCGCCGCTTTGGGCGGCTGCGCCTCCCGGGGGGAGGCACAGCCTGCCTCCAGCTCCTCCTCTGCCCCGGTCTCCTCCGCTGCCTCTGCCCCGGCAGAATCCGCCCCGCCGGAAGAGGACCCCAGTTCCCAGCCCCAGCAGGAGGCGGAGGAGACCTACCCCCTCCCCGAGCTCTCCGACGCGGACCTGCAGCTGCTTTTGAACCAGATCAACGTCTTTGCCGCCGCCTTCCCCGACCAGGAGCAGGCCGGCACCCCCCAGGACCTGCCCTCCGAGCAGGCGCTCCAGTTCTGTATGCAGCTGGCCAACCGGCAGAAGGACCTGTATGGCTATTATTTTGAGGAGCAGGAGGGCAACTACCTGATCCCCGCCGCAGTGGTGGCGGAGACTGCCCAGCGGACTTTGGGGCTGGAGGGATTCACCGCCACCGATTCCACCCTCTACGACCCCGACCGGGCCTGTTACCGCTATCCGCTGGTGGAGGCCGAATCCCCCCGCTATGCCCTCGCCTCCCCCCAGGGAACGGCGGAGGGGGGGATCTCCTACGAGGTGGAATATCTGGATGAGGCCGGGCAGCCCAGCCATGCCACCCGGTTCACCTTCCGGCTGGGGCGGCTCAACGGGATGCCCTATTTGCAGCTACAGGCCTGGGAGCCGGTGGAATAGACCCGACACCACAAAGCGGGATTCGGACGACAGCCGTCCGAATCCCGCTTTCCCTCTATTCCAGCCCGTGGCGCTGGCGGAAATCCGCCAGCAATAGGTCCACCATCCGGCCGTAGCTCTGGGTGCCGTCCTGCTGGTTGTTGGCCTTCAAATAGACATCGTTCACCGTTTCGGAAACTTGAGCGATCACCTGGTCCTCGAACTGGGCCCAATAGGCGTTGTTGTCCGCAAAATCCCGGCGCACCCCCGGGGAGAGGGTCTGGCTCAGCTGGGAGAGCAGCTGGGGATCGGCGGTATAGAGGCGGTTGTCCACATGTACCAGGGCCAGCATGGTCCCGCTATACCGCACCTGGGGGACCTGGCTCTCCAGGCAGGCCAGATAGGCGATGAAGTTGGCCTCATCCTCCCGCATGAACCCCCGGGTATGAGCCAGCTCGTGGCAGATGGTGGCCGGAATCGTATAGTCGGGGGCCAGGATATTGATGTTGGCCTCGTAGGTAAAGGTAAACTGGCCGGTGAGCTGGGCCCGGCTCATCAGCCAGGAGTTGGCCACCGGCTTGGGGTTTAGGGGCAGGTCGGGGAGCACCGCATACCGCTCCGAAAGGACGGAGATGGCCTGGCGGGCCTGTCCGGCCACCTGGGGGAACGCCCCCTCCAGCACCATGACCCCCTGGGCATCCTCGGCCACCAGGGGGCGCAGGCTGTTGGCCTCCTCCGCCAGCTCCAGGTAGAGGGCCGCCAGCTCCTGCAGGGAGGACTCCCGCACCGTCAGGCCGGAAAACGCTGTAAACGGAAGGCGGTAGTAGTTGAGGCCGCAGAGAAAGACAAACAGAAAGGCCGCCACCCCCGCCAACCCACAGCCCCGGCGTACCCAGGCAAGGGGCTTTACCCGGAAAAATTTCCGGGAGAGCAGCCTGCGCCGCCAGGGCGAAACGGCCAGGCAGACCAACAGCGCCACGCCCCCAGCAGCCAGCAACACCAGCAGCCCCTCCCACACCGAAAAGGGGACCAGGGAGGTGAGGCCGCCGATGGCACGGGCCAAAACCGGGTAGAGCCCCTGGCTATAGAGCCGCTCCACCAGCTGGGGGTTGGCGCGGGCGACCGCCACCGCCGCCCCCGACAGCGGCAGCAGCAGCGCCAAAGCCCAGCCCCGCAGCCCTCCGGCTGCCCGCTTTCCCCGGCGCGGGCGCTGCTTTTCCTGCGTCCTCTGTAGTGTTTCCCCCAGCTTCATCCAGCTCCCCACCCCTTTCTTTTCCATTATACCGGCTGGGGAATGGGGTTGCAACGGCCAACCGCTGGAAAAATCCGCCAAAAAGCCGGTGTACGGAAATTTCATCCGGCGTTTACGGTTTTTTCACATTGTCCCGCTAGACTGGGTATGGTATCATATCTGCAGCGGGGCCATGATGCGTTTTTGCGCAATGCCCTGCCGGGTTGGCTAGCGCCAGCCTGGCAACCGGCTTTTAATGTGCTATGGTACCCTTCCGCTGCGCGTCATGGTATCATAGAGATCTCTTAGGAATCGAGGTGGCGGATATGGAACAGGAATGCATTCGGGTGCTCTCCTTCAATCTCAAGCGGGACTTCGGCATCCCGCTGCACAAAAGCCGCCTGTGGGGCAACCGCCGGGAGCTGGCCGCCCGGCTGATCCGGGAGAGCGGGGCCACCATCATCGGTGTCCAGGAGCTGCTCCCCCAGATGCGGGAGGATGTGGGGAAGCTGCTGGGGGACTACAGCATTCTGGGCAGCGGGCGGTTCTCCGGGCTGCGCCCCAAGGAGGACGAACACAGCGATATTTTGGTGAAGAAGGAGTCCGCCACTGCCCAGCTGGTAAAGACCTTCTGGCTCTCCAAGAGCCCGGAACGGCTCTCCCGGGCCTACTATGCCGCCTTCCCCCGAATCTGTACGGTGGCGGAGGTGCGGCTCAGCCGGCTGGACCGCACCATCCGGGTATTTAACACCCATATGGACCATCTGTGCGGCCTGGCGCGGGTGCTGGGGGTAAAAGTGATCCTGGACTATATGGCCCAGCTCAACCGGGAGCAGCGACTGCCCACCGTTTTGATGGGGGATTTCAACGCCAAGCCCCAGAGCCGCCCCCTGCGGCTGCTGCGCCAGGGGCTGCCCGACCGGGGGATCCATCTCACCGATGTCTACAGCCGCCTGGCCCCCCAATACCAATACAACACCCTCCACAATTTCAGCGGGAAGTACAAGGCCAACGCCAAACCCATCGACTACATCTTTGTCTCGGATGAGTTCGAGGTGGTAGAGACCCAGGTGGTCACCACCCCGGTGGATGGGCGGTTCCCCTCCGACCACTTCCCCCTGGAGGCGGTACTGCGCCTGAAAAAAGAACCGGTTTGCGCAAAAAGGGCGAACGGCTAAAGCCGTTCGCCCTTTGGTATAGCGGTGGGGTTCAGTTGTGCAGCAGCGCCCGCAGCTCGGCGGCGGTGAAGGTATACTTCTTGTCGCAGAAGTGGCACTCCACCTGGACCTGGTGCTCTTTGGCCAGCAGCCCCTCCAGCTCCTGGCGCCCCAGGCTCAGCAGCGCCCGCTGCACCCGTTGGCGGGAGCAGTTGCACCGGTAGGCCACCGGATACTCCTCCAACACCTGGGGATCGAAGCCGTCCAGTACCGTCCGGGCGATCTCCAGCGGAGACATCCCCCGGTCCACCATTGTAGAGACCGGCAGCACCCCTTTCAGGTTCGCTTCGATCCGGTCGATGGTCCCCTCCCCGGCGCCGGGGAGCAGCTGGATTAGATAGCCCCCTGCCGCCCGCACCGTCAGGTCCGGGTTGACCAGCACCCCCAGGGCGCAGACGGTGGGGATCTGCTCGCTCACCGCATAGTAGCTGGTGATGTCCTCCGCAATCTCCCCCGAGACCAGGGGCACATAGCCGGAGGCCGGCTCCTTGCCTCCCACATCCCGGATGACGCTGAGGGTGCCGGATTTCCCCACTGCGCCGGAGACATCCAGCTTGCCCAGGGGGTTCAGGGGCAGCTCCACGATGGGGTTTTCCACATAGCCCCGGGGGTTGCCGGAGCTGTCGGAGACGGCAATCAGCGTCCCCGCCGGGCCACCTCCCGCCAGCCGCAGGGTGATACTGTCCCCCTCGTTCTTCATCTGGCTACCCATGATGGAGGCGGCGGTGAGCAGGCGGCCCAGCGCCGCCGTCACCACGGCGGAGGTCTTATGGTACTGTTCCGCGGCGGCCACCACA
>DXES01000071.1 GCA_019114825.1 Candidatus Anaerotruncus excrementipullorum | reverse complement strand
AGAGGCAGTCCAGATGCTTGGAGTGGGTGCGTTCCCCCTCCAGATACTCCCGGATGGCCTTTTGCAGGTCTGCGGGGAGCCCGGCCTCCTGCGCGTCTGTTTCAGCTGGCAGCCGCTTTTCTTCCACCTTCAACGCCAGCAGCTGTTCCAGGGAGAGGCCCAGGGCGCCAGAGAGCTTCATCAGCGTACTGCCGCTGCACCGCTCCAGCTTCGTCCTGCCGGAACAGATATCGGACAGGGTCGCCCAGGGGATACCGCTGGTTTTGGAAAGCTGGTAACGGGTCAGGCCCTTTTCTTTCATCACTTGCTGCAGTGTCATATCCATCACCAGCTTCATTATATCGGTGTCCCGATAGAAAGTCAACGGAGGCCCAGCCCTATATCGTGCGGACACTTCTTCACCGTTTTCCCATCCAGAGAGGAAAAACAGCACTCGGTATAGGAGATCCTGTGCCCCTGTACCAGCCTATCCAGCGCGGCGCACATGGCGTCCTCCTCCAGGCACACCGCCTCCTCGGGATTGTCGTAGCAAACCCATTCGGGAGAATCCGGCCGGTCTTTGACAAACAGATCGTACCCCAGCCGCAGTGCGTTGCCGTCACGGAAAAGCACTGCGTCCAGCCGGACACAGCCGGCGATGAGGGACGCGGCGATCTGGCCGGTGAACCAGGGCGGGTTTTCTTTCTGCAGATGGAGCACCTCGTCGCTCGTCAATATCCGCCGGTATTGATATTGGCCGCCCAGCATCCCTTTGAGTTGTTCTTGATTCACAGTTTCGCCTCCTCACAGTTTGGGCCCTTCGGAAAAATAAAAGGGATCGGATTCGTCCCACTCCTCCGCCTCATTCAAATCCTCCTCCTCCAAATCCTCCTGGCCGGTAAACAGGGATTCCTGGTAGCTCTGCAGAATACCGTTGGCGAAGTATGAAGGCGCCCTTTTCCTGGCAGGACCCTGCCGGGAAAAGGGCGCCTGATGCTTTTTGGGGAGCGTATGGGTTCAAGTCCCATCAGTTTCCCAAAAAGCGGCTTGCCGATCTTTTGTTTTTCAGCTGAAATCGAGGCCAGAAAAACCCCGGAAAAGGCCGATCGGATGCGCTTTTACACGCATCCGATCTAAACTGACCATAATAGATGGTGCCGGTGGCCGGACTCGAACCGGCACGGTTGCCCGCCGCATTTTGAGTGCGGTGCGTCTGCCATTCCGCCACACCGGCAAATTACTTAGCTATTATAGCAATTTTTTTGGATTTCTGCAAGCCCTTTTCTCTCTTTTCAAAAATCATCTTAAAAATCCTTGCAGGGGCAGCAATCGTCCCCTGCATAAATACATTTATAAATTTTTTGTCTTTGATATGCAGAAAATCCCTTGCAACCACCTGCGCAAGCGCGTATAATAAAATTGACAGCATCTCTGCCCGGATATGGGCAGGGCATCAATGGTTCAGGAGGTCCTCATTATGACAATTCGGGAAATCGAACAGGCGGCTTCCCGCCTAAGCAGCGTGATCCATCGCACCCCTGTCAGTTCCTCCGGCACCTTCTCTCAAATGAGCGGCGCAGAGCTCTATTTGAAGTGTGAAAATTTACAAAAGACCGGGTCCTTTAAGGTACGAGGCGCCTACAACAAGATTGCCCAGCTGGTCCAGCAGGGCGGAATCTCTCAGGTAGTAGCTTCCAGCGCGGGCAACCATGCCCAGGGTGTGGCCTACGCCTCCTCCGCTCTGGGGATCCAGTCCACCATTGTGATGCCCAGCGGCGCACCTCTGGCAAAGATTGCCGCCACAGAGGGCTATGGCTCACAGGTAGTCCTCTTTGGGGATTGTTATGACGATGCCTATCAAAAGGCATTGGAACTCCAGGAGACCACCGGCGCAGTCTTTGTCCACCCCTTTGATGACGAGGATGTGATCGCCGGGCAGGGCACCATCGCGCTGGAAATTCTCCGGGATCTGCCCACTGTGGATGCGATTTTGGTACCCGCCGGAGGTGGCGGGCTGTTGGCGGGCGTTGCCTTGGGAATCAAACAGGTGAATCCCCGCATCCAGGTGATTGGCGTCCAGGCCCAGGGGGCGGATGCCATTGTCCAATCCTTCAATGCACACCAATATATCGCCACTGATTCCTCCAAGACGATTGCTGATGGTATTGCGGTACGGGCCCCCGGCCAGATCACCACCCAGCTGATCGGCCAATATGTGGACCGGATGGTCACCGTCAGTGATGATGAGATTGCAGAGGCAATCCTGCTGCTATTGGAGCGCACCAAATTGGTGGTGGAACCGGCTGGGGCAGCCTCGCTGGCGGCGGCGATCAACCGGAAGGTGGACCTCTCCGGAAAACGGGTGGTCTGCCTGCTCTCCGGCGGCAATATTGACATGGGCTTTATTCAAAAGATTGTGGAGCGGGGCCTGGTGGCTCGGGGGCGGCAGCTGCAGTTCCATACCGTACTGCCCGACACCCCCGGCACCCTCTGCAGCCTCACCGGCCTGCTGGGGCAGGCGGGGGCCAATATCATCATGCTCCAGCATGACCGCCGCCACTCCGACCTACACCTGGGGGAAACGGTTATCCAGGTGGCCTGCGAGGTGGGCGGCAGCGAACATGGGCAAAAGGTGCTCCAGCTGCTGCGGAAAAACGGCTACCAGGTGGTTTTGGAGTAAACTGCAACTGGCATGGGGCCCGGAATCCAAAAGGATTCCGGGCCCCATCGTTTCGTTTTTTACTCCACCCACAGGGCAGCCTCGTGGAAAGCCTCCACCTGCCCCACCAGGCGGGCCTCCGGCAGTTCCTCCTGCAGGCGGCGGCAAAGCTCCCCGGCTTGGGCAGCCGGGACGGCCAGCAGCAAACCGCCGGAGGTCTGGGGATCGGCCAATAGGTCCTGTAGCGCCCGGGATAGTTGGGGGGCATAGATGCACCGCTTTTGCAGATAGGCGGCGTTGGCATAGGCCCCCGCAGGCAGCAGCCCCATCTCCGCCAGGGCAATCGCCTGGGCAAACCGGGGAACCTGCCCGGCAAACAGCCGGATACTCACCCCGGAGGCCGCCGCCATCTCATAGGCGTGGCCCAAAAGGCCAAACCCGGTGATATCGGTGCAGGCATGGACCGGAAACGCCTGGGCAATCTCTGCCGCCCGCCGGTTCAGAGCCGCCATACTGGCCGCCGCCGGGGCAAACTGCTCCGGGGAGACCATCCCCGCCTTCAGGGCAGTGGTTAAAATCCCGGTGCCCAGGGGCTTGGTCAAAACCAGCAGATCCCCCGGCTGGGCGCCGGCATTGGTGAGCACCCGTTTGGGGTCCACCAGGCCGGTGACGCACAGCCCATATTTGGGCTCCTCGTCCTGGATGGTGTGGCCACCCGCCAGTACCGCTCCCGCCTCCTGGACCTTGCTCAGCCCCCCCGCTAAAATCTCCCCCACCATCTCCGGCGGTAGGCAGGCGGGATAGCAGAGCAGGTTCATGGCAGTTCGGGGGGCGCCGCCCATGGCGTACACATCCGATAGGGCGTTGGCGGCGGCAATCTGGCCAAATAGATAGGGATCATCCACCATAGGTGGGAAAAAATCCACCGTCTGCACCAGCGCCAGCTGGTCGGTCAAGCGGTAGACGCAGGCATCGTCGCTGCGGTCAAACCCCACCAGCAGGTTGGGGTCCGCCGCTTTAGGCAGCCCGCTTAAAATGTTGGATAGGACACCCGGCCCTATTTTTGCCGCTCAACCGGCAAATTTGGTCAGCTGGGTCAATGGAATCCGTTCTGCCATGGCGCACCCCTCCTTCCCTGTGGTTTCTTTTTCTATTTTACGCCTTTGCACCGAAAAAAACAAGAGCAGGGCCGGGACAGCTGACTTCCGCGGGAAAATCTGGTATAATAGCCATAGAGCGGCCCCGGCGCTGGCGGGGACCGGAGATTTTCAAAGGGAGGAGGGGGATGCATGGATCTGCTGCAGCGGCTTTGGCTGGAGCTGGAAAAGGAACGGATGATCTGCCTGGCCGGCTCCGGCGGAAAGACCTCCCTGCTCCACTACCTGGGGCGGCAGTGCGCAATCCGGGGTATCCCCGCCGCCCTGTTGACCACCACCCATATCCAGCCGCCCCAAGAGGCGTTGTTCCCACTGGTGGAGGAGGTTCCAGAGGCCGCCCGGGCCTGGGCGGCCGGCCGGGTACCGGTGGTGGGCAGCCGGCGGGCGGATGGGCGGCTGGGGCCGCCCGCTCCCCAGCTGATCCAGGCGCTCCATGGACAGGGGGCCCTGCTGCTGATAGAGGCGGACGGGTCCCGGCAGCTGCCCATCAAGTTCCCCAACGCCACCGAACCGGTGCTGCCCCCTCAGACCACCCGGGTGATTGTGGTGGCGGGGCTCTCCGCCCTAGGCAGGCCGCTGCAGGAGGTCTGCCACCGGTGGGAGCTGGCCTGCCGGGAACTGGGCCTCTCCCCCGCCCAACCGGTTACCCCCCAGGTGATGGCAGCACTGCTGCTGGCGGGGTATGGGCGGTACCGGCCCACCATCCTACTCAACCAGACCGATACCGCCCGGCCAGAGGATTGGGAAACGCTGATGGGGCGGCTGCATCAGGGCGGCATCCGGATGGTGGCCGCCGCTTCTCTCAGACAGGAGGCAAAGGAATGCTTGTTTTAATCAAGGGCGCCGGGGACCTGGCCACCGGCGTTGCCCACCGGCTCCACCAGTGCGGCTTTCCGGTGGTGATGACCGAAATCCCCCAGCCCACCACCGTCCGCTGTACGGTGGCTTTCTCCACCGTTGTCTACCAGGGGCAGGCCACGGTGGAGGGGGTGACCGCCCGACGGGCGGACACCCCTGCGGCCATCCGAGCGGTTTTGGGCCGGGGGGAGATCCCGGTGGCGGTGGACCCCGGGGCAAAGTTGGTGGAACTGCTGGCCCCCACGGCGGTCATCGACGGGGTGATCGCCAAACGGAATCTGGGCACCGCCATCACCGACGCCCCGGTGGTAATTGCCCTGGGGCCGGGGTTCTGCGCCGGGGAGGACTGCCATGCGGTGGTGGAGACCAAGCGGGGGCACTATTTGGGCAGCGTCCTCTATACCGGCCGGGCGATCCCCAACACCGGCGTCCCCGGCGTCATCGAAGGGGTGGGGGCCGAGCGGGTGATCCGCGCCTGCGGCGAGGGCAGCTGGCAGCCGGTGGTCCAGATACGCCAGCTGGTACAGGCTGGGGAGCTGGTGGCCACGGTGGATGGCCAGCCGGTGCGGGCGGCCATCTCCGGAGTGGTGCGGGGGCTGCTGCCCCAGGGCACCCCCGTCCACCGGGGGATGAAGGCGGGGGATATTGACCCCCGGGGGATTCCCGCCTACTGCGACACCATCTCCGACAAGGCCCGGGCAATCGCCGGGGGCGCCCTGGAGGCGCTGCTGCACCTACTGCGGGAGAGGGGGATCGTATGAACCGGACATTTTGGCAGGCTCTATTGGCGGCGCTGGAGCGGGGGGAGCAGGTCCAGCTGCTCACCGCCCTCTCCGGCCGGGCAGGCGGCCGGGAGTTGACCGCCCAAAAGCTGCTGCGTACCCCCCGGGAGGAGCTCCCCTCCGATCCGGCTTTTGCAGATTTTTGGGCGGGCGTTCCCGCTATGGAGGGGCCGTTCCCCAGCCTCTGGGAACGGGAGGGGGTGCGGCTGTTCTGCGAGCAGCTGGCTGCCCCGCCCCAGCTGGTGATCTGCGGCGGCGGGCACATCTCCCTTCCCCTGGCGCAAATTGCAGCCCTTTTGGAGTTTTCGGTCACCGTGCTGGATGACCGGCCGGAATTTGCCAATTCCCGGCGGTTTCCCCAGGCGCGGGTGGTCTGCGCCCCCTTTGCGCAGGCGCTGGAACAGGTCCCCCACACACCTTCCAGCTACTTTGTGGTGGTCACCCGGGGCCATCAGTACGACCGGGCCTGCCTGGAGCAGATCCTACAGAGGCCGTTTGCCTATCTGGGGATGATCGGCAGCCGCCGGAAGGTGGGGGCTGTCCTGGAGGAGCTGGCCCGCCAGGGCTACCCCCAGGCACTGCTCCAGCGGATCTATGCCCCCATCGGCCTGCCCATCGGCGGGCAGACCCCGGCGGAGATTGCGGTGAGCATCGCCGCCCAACTGGTGCAGGTGCGCCAGGGGGCTTGCCAGGGGGCGCTGGATCTGGAGGGACTGCGGCGGCT
>DXES01000070.1 GCA_019114825.1 Candidatus Anaerotruncus excrementipullorum | reverse complement strand
CGGCACACCGTGGCGGGATTTTTGGTGCGGGAGATGGGGGTCGAACCCACACTCCGAAGGAACTGGTTCCTAAGACCAGCGCGTCTGCCATTCCGCCACTCCCGCAGCTTTGGGCGGCCGGGGCCGCCAGGGTACCCCCTATTTTTTCCCGGGGAGGGTGGCCCGGGGCGGGGCGTTTCGCCCAATCCGCTTAGATGTCCCCTATTTTTTCCCGGGGAGGGTGGCCCGGGGCGGGGCAGTCCGCCCAATCCGCCCCTCTATCATACCACATCCGCCGCCGTCCGTCAATCGCCCAGTGGGGGGTTGCCATGGGGGGCGCCATCTGGTAAACTGAAGAAAACAGCGCAGAAGGAGGAATCCAACATGTTTCCAGCGATGCGGCGGGCCAAACAGGCCCTTTCCCCCCAGGAGTGCCAAGCCATCTTGGAGCGGGGCAGGACCTGTGTCCTGGCGGTCTCCGGGGCGGAGGGCTACCCCTATGCAGTCCCCCTCAACTATGTCTATCAGGATGGGAAGCTCTATTTCCACTGCGCCAAGCAGGGGCAGAAGCTTGACGCCATCCGGCAGAACCCCAAGGTGTCGGTGTGTGTGGTGGACCGGGATGAGATCTACCCCGCGGACTACACCACCCTCTTTTCCAGCGTGATCCTCTTTGGCCGGGCACGGATTTTGGAGGAGGAGGCCGAGAAACGGGCGGCCATCACCCTGTTCACCAAAAAATATGTCCCCAACGACCCGGAGGACTACCGCCAATACCGGATCAACCGCTCCTATCCGTCCCTGTGCATGGTGGAGATCACGGTGGAGCATATGACCGGCAAACAGGCCAAGGAGCTGATGCCCCCTGCGGCCCAGGGATAACCCCACCCCACCGGTTGCAAAACAAATAGCCGGCCCTTTTGGGCCGGCTATTTGTTTTGCGGGCTGGGGCGCTTACCCCTCCAGATGCAGCTCCCCGGCCTCCAGCAGGGACTGGGCGGCCAGCAGTACCCCCGCCTTGCCGCTGGGCCAGGTGATCCCCCCCTGCAGCCAGGCGGCATAGGGCTCCCGCATGGGCCCATCCGCCGAAAGCTCGATGGAGGCCCCCATGGTGAACGCCCCCGCCGCCATAATCACCTGGCTGTCATAGCCGGGCATATCCCAGGGCTCGGGGGTGACAAAGGCATCCACCGGGGCCCCCCGCTGGACCCCCTGGCAGAAGGCGCACAGCCCCGCCGGGGTCCCCAGCTTCACCGCCTGGATGATGTCGGTGCGCAGGGCATCCGCCGCCGGATAGACCTGGTACCCCAGCCGGGAGAAGAGGGCGGCGGCAAACACCGCCGTCTTCAGGGCGGCGGCGGTGACGGTGGGGGCATGGAACAGGCCTAGGAACATGTTCCGGCTCTCCCCCAGCGTGCAGCCCACCTCCTTGCCCACGCCGGGGGCGGTGAGCCGGCAGGCGCACAGCTCCACCAGGTCCGCCCGCCCGGCAATGTACCCGCCGGTGCGGGCGATGCCGCCCCCGGGGTTTTTAATCAGCGACCCGATGATCAGATCCGCCCCCACCTGGGTGGGCTCCTGTTCCTCTACAAATTCCCCATAGCAGTTGTCCACCACCACAATGGCCTGGGGGTTGGCCTCTTTCACCAGGGCGGCGATCCGGCCGATCTCCGCCACCGGCAGGGATTCCCGCAGGGAATACCCCCGGGAACGCTGGAGGTAGGCCACCTTGGCCCCCGCCACCGCCTGGGGGATGTTTGCATAGTCGGGGGTGCCGTCCGGCAGCAGATCCAGCTGCTCGTACTGGATGCCAAACTCCTTGAGGGACCCATGCCCCCCCTCCACAATGCCGATCACCGGCTGCAATGTGTCGTAGGGCAGGCCGGTGAGGCAGACCATCCGGTCCCCCGGCCGCAGGATCCCAAACAGGGCGGTGGCAATGGCATGGGTGCCGGAGACAAAGTTGTGGCGGATCAAAGCGTCCTGCGCCCCCACCGCCTGGGCCAGCACCCCGTCCAGCGTCTCCCGGCCCCGGTCGCCGTAGCCGTAGCCGGTGGTGCCGGCAAAGTGGCTCTCGCTCACCCGGTTGTCAATAAACGCCCGCAGCACCTTGCAGGCGTTGTGTTCCGCCACCCGGTCGATCCGGTCAAACTGGGCCCGGCAGTCCTCCAGCGCCTGCTCCCCCAGCTTTACCAGCGCCGGATGGAGGGGGAAAAATTGCTCTACCATGTCCTCGCGATCCTTTCTCTCTTTACAATCTGTAGAAATAGGCTGTTTTTTACAATTTGGATTGCCTTGGGCCGCCTTTGCCCCTGTAAATTCGATACTCTTTGTAGAAATAGGGGATTATTCTCCATTCTGTTGTGATTCGGGGAGCCACAGCCGCCCCCACCGCCCCGCCGGGGCGAACCCCAACGGCCGGTAGAACCCCTCCAACAGGTCGTTGGCGGTGCAGAGCCAGGGCTCCAGCCCCTGGGCGGAGGCCTGGGCCAGGGCGTAGGCGGTCACCCGGGCCCCATACCCCCGGCCCCGGTGGGCCGGGTGGGTGGCCACCGCCCCCAGGATCCCCCGGGAGGCCCCCTTAAAGAGAATCCCCGCAGTAGAAACCGGCCCTGTTTCTCCATCCAGGAGATAGAAGTCGGAGAACCCATGCCGCTGCCGCCAGGAGGCATCCACCAGCCAGGCGTCCGCCCCCTCCCCGGTGGGGAAGCCGGGGGTGGCCAGCTGGTGCAGCTGGCAGAGGGGGGCCAGCCGCCCGGCCCGGCGGGGCTGGGCCCCCTCCTCCGCCGGGGGGCACAGCTGCCCCAGGGGCGGCCGCCCCGCCTGCAGCACCCAGGACTGTTCCAGCCGGCCCCCCAAAAGGGCGGCCAGCTGCTGGACGGCGGGCAGCGGCCCCTCCAGGCAACGGCCCCCCACCAGGGGGAGGAACCGGGCCAGCTCCTGGAGCTGGGCCTGGGGCAGCCCCTGGGCTGGGGCCTGGATTGGCCTCTGGGTTGGCCCCTGGGCCGGGGCCGCCCGGCCGCCGGCCAGGCAGAAGACGCCCCCCAGCCGGGAGAGGGCCCCCACCGGCCGCTCCCCCGCCAATAGCAGCCACACCTCCAGCGGCCCGCCCGAGAGGCCGTAGATCCGCCCCTGGGCATACAGCTTGGTGCCAAAGATCCCCCACTGCTCCGCCAGCTGCCAAAATTGAGGGGCCAGCGGCCCCTCCGCCAGCCGGATCACAGCCGGGCTTCCAGCGCCCGCAGCAGCCGCGCCGTCTCCTCCACATCCGCCTTTTGGATGACACAGCTGGGGGTATGCAGGTAGCGGCAGGGCACCGACACCGCCAGCACCTCTACGCCGCCCCCGGCCAGCTGTACCGACCGGGCCTCGTTGCCCCCATAGATCCCCTGTTTGGGCTGCCAGCGGATCCCCTCCGCCTGGGCGGCCTGCCCGGCCAGCTCATACAGCCCCCAGCTGTAGACGGTCCCCCGGTCCATAAACGAGACCACCGGCCCCTCCCCCAGGCGGCAGACCTGCCGCTGGGGCGGGGAATCGGGCAGGTCGCAGGCGGTGGTGGCCTCCAAAACCACCGCCCGCTCCGGCAGGATCTGGGCGGCGGCGGTGCGGCCGCCGGTGGTGCCGGTCTCCTCCTGGACGGTGAACGCCCCCCAGGTGTCATATTCCAGGTCGGAGAGGAGCAGCTCCGCCAAGAGGGCGCACCCCACCCGGTCATCCAGTGCCCGGCCCTGGAGCCGTCCCTCCCCCAGGCCGGTATAGGGGGAGACAAACACCCCCCGGTCCCCGGGGTGGACCAGCTGCTCGGCCTGCTGGCGGCTGGCCGCCCCCAGGTCGATAAACAGCTCCTCCCACTGGGGGGCGGTATCCCGCTCCTTGGGGGATTGCAGGTGGATGGGCTTGCAGCCCACCACCCCGGGGACCCCGGCCACCTCCACCGGCTTGCCAACCAGGACCCGCCGGTCGATCCCCCCCACCGGGGAAAACCGCACCAGGCCGTCCTCCTCCAGATAGGTGACGATCAACCCTACCTCGTCCATATGGGCGGAGAACATCCGCCGCTTCTCCGGGGTTTTTTTGCCCTTTTTAAAGGCGATCAGGTTGCCCAGGGGGTCCACCCGGCAGTCACAGGCGGGGGCAAGGCGGCGCAGCAGCGCCTCCCGCACCGCTTCCTCCCGGCCGGAGACCCCCGGCAGGGCGCACAGCTCCTGTAAAAATGCCCAGTTCATTGCCCTTCACCTCCAAATTCCGCCACCGCCCAGGCCGCCACCAGCTGGGCGGTCCGGCGGATGTCCTCCAGGTCCACCAGCTCCACCGGGGAGTGCATATACCGCAGGGGGATGGAGACGGTGGCGCATTTGACCCCCGCCCCTGCGGCGGCAATGCCGTCCGCATCGGTGCCGGTGTCCCCGTTCATCACCTCCACCTGGTGGGGGATCTGCTGCTCCTGGGCCACCTGTTCCAGCCGGGCGGAGAGGGCGGCATCCAAAATGGGGGCATACCCCACCATCGGCCCGCCCCCCAAAAGGCCGCATTTGGGCCGGGGCACCCCCGGCGTCTGGGCAAAGGAGACATCCACCACAATCCCATGGGTGGGGGCCAGCCGGGCGGCGGCGGTGGCCGCCCCCTGGCCGCCGGTCTCCTCCAGGCTGCTCAGGGCCACCGTCACCCCGCAGCCCAGGGGCTGCCCGGCCAGCTGCTGGGCGGCCAAAATCACTGCGGCGCAGCCCGCCCGGTCATCCAGGCTGGGGGCGGTGAACCGCTCCCCGGCCAGCCTGCGGGGGGCGCCCCAAAAGCTGATCCGGTCCCCCGGGCGCACCTGGGCTCTGGCGGCCGGGCCATCCAGCCCCACATCCACCGCCAGCTGGTCCACCTTGGGCAGCTGGCCGTCCTCCGTCTGCACATGGGGGGGCAGGGTGCCGATCACCCCGGGCAGCGCCCCCTGCCGGGTGTGGACCACCACCTGGGCGGCCAACAGGGTGGACCGGTCCACCCCGCCGCAGTTGCCCACCCGCAAAAAGCCGTTCTCCTCGATATAGCTCACCACCAGCCCGATGGAGTCCAGATGGGCGTTGAGCAGCAGGTGGGGGCCGCCGGGGGCGGCGGGATGTACCCGGCAGACCAGCGACCCCAGGGGGGTGCGTTCACAGGGGCCGCAGCCGGCCAGCAGCGCCTGGGCGGCCTGCCAGGGGGCCTCCTCCCGGCCGGAGACGCCGGGGGCGGCACAGAGGTTTTCCAACATCGCTTGTAGTTCCATGGGCTTGTCCATCCTTTCTAACGGGGGGCGCCCCCCGGATCGGCTGCTGCGCGGCGGAGAGGTAGGGGACCGCGCTGGGCGGCGGG
>DXES01000069.1 GCA_019114825.1 Candidatus Anaerotruncus excrementipullorum | reverse complement strand
CTGACGGCCCCCCCTTTGTTTCCCCTTAAAAATACCACTGGGGCTCCTGGCGGCGAGCCAGCAGCAGCCCCTCCAGCTTCTGGCAGACCGCCTCCAGGCCGGGGCCGGGGACGGTGCGGGCATGGGCGGGGCAGTTTTTCATGCAGGCCAGGCAGACGATGCAGGCCTGGGGGTCGGTGACCCGGGGGTCCTCCGCCGGGATCGCCCCCGCCGGGCAGTTTTGGACGCACCGGCCGCAGCGGGTGCAGCCCTCGCCCCCCTGGGGGTGGAAGGACATGGGGGAGACCTGCTTATAGGGGCGGTTGCCGGGCAGGGCCAGGCCCTGGGGCAGCGGCCCGGCCAGCGCCTGGCGCAGCCGGTCCACAAAGGCGTCCACCTGGGCGAGGTCGGCCTGGTCGGGGCGGCCGGCGGCAATCCGGCTGGAGAAGGTGTGGGGGGCGATCCAGGCGGCGGCCGCCACACCCACAAACCCCCGGGCCTGGCAGAGGTCCTGCTCCTCCACCAGGGCGTCGTCAAACGCCCGGTTGCCGTAGCTCACCGTAAAGACGGCGGGGGTGTGGTCCCCCTCCAGGGATGCAAACAGGCCCCCCGCCACCCGGGGCAACCGCCCGGCATACACCGGCGAGCCCAGGATCACCAGGTCCCGGGGGGTGAACCGGTGGGGCTGGGCCCGCCCGGCAGGGGTGGTCAGGTCGATCTCCTGGAACTGGGGGTCCAGCCGCCGGGCGATCTCCCGCACATACCGCCGGCTGCCCCCGGTGGGGCTGAAATAGACCGCAAACACACGCTGAATATCCATGATACCGCATCCTCCCGCCCGCCCGGCAGCCGCCCGGCGGGCGTTTTTCTTCTATCCTACTGCGGGGGCGGGGGCTTGTCAAGGGCGGAAAAAACGGGCGGGAGGGCCGCCATAGCCCTCCCGCCCGCCGGGGGTCGCGTTAACCGGCCAGCCGGCCGCCGTGCTCGGCCACCCGCTGGGAGATCAGCCGGGCGCCCTCCTCCACCCACTGCTCCAGCTGGGGGGTGGGGCGGCCGGTGCGGCAGTCCAGCGCCCGCTGGAACAGCCCCTCCTCCACCGACTGGTGGAAGGTGCGCAGGGCCATCTCCAGGATGCCCCCCTTGGTGGCGTGGTGGCTGTTGTTCACCTGGATCTCCTCCCAGTCCAGCAGCTGGGCCGACTGGAGGAACAGGTCGGTCTGGGAGAAGAGCACCGCATCCCCCACCTCCTGGGGGATGCCCGCCTGCTGGTTGAAGCTGCGCATCCCCGCCACAAACCGGTCCAGCACCGCCTCGGCCAGCGGCTGGGCGGCCCCGGCCGCCTGGGCAAAGCAGGCCAGGGAATCGGGGAACCGGCGGCCGCTCACCTGCAAAAGCCGGGAACGCATGGCGCTGGCCAGCTGGCTGTAGGTGACCGGCAGCCCCGCCTGGGTGAGGGCGGCAGCGATGGTGTGGGCGGTCTCCTGGATCACATGGCTGCACACATAGCAGCCCAGCACGGTGGTGGTGTGGCGCAGGGGCACCGTGATGGTGCCCCCCACCGGCCGCAAAAATTCCACCAGCCGGTCCAGGTGCTCCTGGGGCCAGGGGGCCCCCTCCGGGAAGGTGAGCAGGGTGGCCCCCTCCTGGGAGATGTCCCGCCCGGCCAGGGTGGTGGCCATATTGGGCAGGATATTTACAATATGGACATCCGCACCCAGTTTTTCCTGATAGTAATCAGGGGTGGGGGTGGGGGGGAAGGCGTAGAAGTCGGGCAGGGGCAGCCCCTGCTCCCGCAGCCCGGCGTAATAGGGGGCCACCGCCCGCTCCACCAGGCCGGGGGCGGCGGTGGGGATGGGGGCGAAGAGGATCAGCTCCGGCTGGTGGGCCCGCAGCAGCTCCAGCTCCCCCTGGCAGACCACCGGGAACCCCATCTGCTTGGCGCGCTGGGGGGCCTTTTGGGCCGAATGGGTGGAGGCGGCGATATAGGGGGACAGGTCCTCCCCATAGAGATGGTGGTAGCAGGGCTTCAGGTGCTCCATCAAAAAGCCCATGCCCAGGATCACAAGCTTTGGCTTTTGGTTCATGTGCGGTTCCTCCTTGCGAAATGGGGCCTCCCAGGTCGGACATCAGTTGACACGGGGCGCACCCGCCTGGATTGATCTTATCAGAGTCGGGCGGGGAAGTCAATAGCCTCCCCCGGCCCCCGCCGGGGGCCGGGGGAGGGGGCGGGCGGTTGGGCAGCCAAAATTCTTCGGGCGGCGTTGTGAAAATACACAACGAGTTTTGTATAAACTGCTGAGCTACGGGGGAGGTGGGATGTATAAAAAATACAGAAAAAAGACAAGTTCCCCACAGGAATGGGGAAAGTTCACAATTCGGGGGGCCGGTATCTGGCTATAAATGCGAATTGACAACCGCGGTGTTTGTGATATGATTAGTATCGAACCACCGAGAGGTGTCTGGCAATCTCTATGATTTTTGCCGCGCTCCGCAGCGGGTTTGCACGCCTGCGGGGGGCGGCCGGGCCATGGTTCTCTGAGGATGGTCGGAAAAGGAGGTCAGCATGTTTTTACAGCAGATTATCAACGGAATCACTGTCGGCAGCACGTACGCGCTGGTGACGATCGGGTTCAACATGGTGTACGGCGTGTTGGAGCTGACGAACTTCGCCCACAGCTCCTTCTATATGCTGGGCGCGTACATTTCGCTGTTCACCATGACCAGCCTGATCGGGCGGGTCACCCCCACCGGCTTTTTCATCGGCCTGCTGGTGAGTATCATCATCACCGGCTTTTTGGGCGCTCTGATGGATAAGCTGGCCCTAGAGCCGATCCGGAAGCACAACGGTGCGCCCATCTCGGCGCTGCTGAGCACGGTGGGCATCCAGACGGCCATCAACAACGCCATCCTGCTCATCTTCGGCACCGTCCCCGTGGCCTTTCCGGACGTGTTCGAGCTGGGCCGGTTCAACATCGGCGAAAACACCGTGGTCCAGAATATCCAGGTGGCCATCTTCGTGCTGGCGGTGGTCCTGATGGTGGGGCTGTCGCTGCTGGTCTACCGCACCAAGCTGGGCTCCGCCATGCGGGCGATCTCCCAGAACACCACCGCCGCCCGGGTGATGGGCGTGGACGTGAACCGGGTGATCACCCTCACCTTCTTCATCGGCACCGCGGTGGCCGCCATCTCCGGCACCCTGGTGGGCATCTACTACCAGCGCGTGGACACCCTGATGGGCAACGCGGTGGGCCTCAAGTCGTTCGCCGCGGCGGTGCTGGGCGGCATGGGCTCGGTGCCGGGCGCCATGGTGGGCGGCTTCCTCATCGGCATCGCCGAGACCCTTTACGCCGCCTATGTGAGCTCCAGCTCCAAGGACGCCATCGCCTTCGTCATCCTGATTTTGATCCTGATCGTCCGTCCTTCCGGCCTGTTCGGCCAGAAGAGCGTCAACAAGGTGTAAGGGAGGGTGTGTCAGAATGGGAAACAGCAAACTACAAAAATTCTTCGCGCCCCTGCTCAACTTCTGGGCCCAGCACAGCGTGGCCGTCTCCCTGGTGGCGCTGGCGGTGGCCATCGCCTTCCCGCTGGTGTTTAACCAGCAGTACCTGATCACCGTGGGCATCAACTGCCTGATGTTCTCGGTGCTCTCCCTGTCGCTGAACCTGATCTCCGGCTACATGGGCATCACCTCCCTGGGCCATGCGGCCTTCTTCGGGGTGGGCGCCTATACGGCGGCCATCCTCTCCACCCGGCTGGGGGTCAACTTCCTGGGCACCTTCCTGTGCGGCACGGTGATGGCCGGCATCTTCGGCATCCTGCTGGGTCTGCCCACCCTGCGGATCAAGGGCCGGTACCTGGCCATCGTGACCCTGGGCTTCTGCGAGGTCATGCGGATTATCGAGCTCAACTGGATGAGCCTCACCCGCGGCCCCCAGGGCATCTCCGGCATCCCCCGGATGGAGCTGTTCGGCTTTGCCTTCTCCAAGCCGATCCACAAATACTATGTGGTGCTGGTGCTGCTGGTGCTCACCGTGCTGATCATCTGGGCGATCATGAACTCCCGGGTGGGCCGGGCGATCAGCGCCATCCGGGACGACGAGACCGCCTCGGACGCCATGGGCATCAACGTCTTTGCCTACAAGATCATGGCCTTCTCCTTCTCCGCCGCCCTGGCGGGGCTGGCCGGCGCCTTCTATGCCCACTACATGAGCTTTATCGACCCCAACGCCTTCAACTTTGACCAGTCGATCCTGATGCTCTCCATGACCATCATGGGCGGCGTGGCCAGCATCCCCGGCAGCATCTTCGGCGCCACCGTGCTGAGCATCCTGCCCGAGGCGCTGCGGGGCTTCTCCGACTACCGCCAGGTCATCTACGGCATGGCCCTGGCCATCATGGTGGTCTGGATGCCCAACGGCCTGCTGGGCGGCTTCAACCTCAAGCACATCCGCCAGCGGCTGGGCGTGGCCAAACTGAGCAAAAAGACGGCGAAGAAGGAGGGGAAGGAAAATGTCTGAGATCATCCTGAGGACCGAAAACGTCACCCAGCGGTTCGGCGGCCTGGTGGCGGTCAACGACGTGAGCTTTGAGCTGCACAAGGGCGAGATCGTGGGGATCATCGGCCCCAACGGCGCCGGCAAGACCACCTTCTTCAACGATATCACCGGCATGTATACCCCCACCGAGGGCAAGGTGTTCTTCAAGGACACGGACATCACCGGCAAAAAGCCCTACGAGATCACCGCCCTGGGCATGGCCCGTACCTTCCAGACCATCCGCCTGTTCTACCGGATGACCGCCCTGGAGAACGTGATGGTGGGCATGCACACCCGCACCAAGGCCAACCTGATCGACTGCATCCTGCGCACCCCCAACCACCGCCGCACCGAAAAGGAGGCGGAGAAACGGGCGCTGGAGGTGCTGGAGCTCACCGGGCTGAGCGAGCACAAGTACGACTACGCCACCTCGCTGCCCTACGGCCTGCAGCGCCGGCTGGAGATCGCCCGCGCCATGGCCACCAACCCGGAGGTGCTGCTCTTCGACGAGCCGGCCGCCGGCATGAACGAGGCGGAGACCAGCGACCTGATGGAGTTTATCCGCCAGCTGCAGGGGATGGGCTACTCCATCCTGCTCATCGAGCACGACATGCGCCTGGTGATGAACATCTGCGAGCGGCTGTACGTGCTGGACCACGGCAACCTGATCGCCCAGGGCAAGCCGGAGGATATCAAGTCCAACCAGCAGGTGATCGAGGCGTATCTTGGAAAGGGTGGTGAAATTACCGATGCGGATGCTTGAAGTCAACAACCTGGAGGTCAACTACGGGGCGATCAAAGCGGTCCAAGGGATCAGCTTTCACATCGATGAGGGGGAGATCGTCACCCTGATCGGCGCCAACGGCGCCGGCAAAACCACCACCATGAATACCATCATCGGGGTGGTCAAGGCGGCGGGCGGCCAGATCAAGTTCATGGATAAGGACATCACCCACGCCCACTCCCCGGCCATTGTAAAGGCGGGCATCGCCCTCTCCCCCGAGGGGCGCCAGATCTTCCCCCGTATGACGGTGATGGAGAACCTGGAGATGGGCGCCTACTCCCGCACCAGCAAGGCGGACATTGCGGAAGGGGTGGAGCAGGCGTTCAGCCTCTTCCCCCGGCTGCAGGAGCGGGAAAAGCAGGTGGCGGGCACCCTTTCGGGCGGCGAGCAGCAGATGCTGGCGGTGGCCCGGGCGCTGATGAGCAAGCCCAAGCTCCTGCTTTTGGATGAGCCCAGCCTGGGCCTTGCCCCCATCGTGGTGGAGGATATCTTCCGCCTGGTGCTGCGCATCCGCAAGATGGGCACCACCATCCTGTTGGTGGAGCAGAACGCCCGCATGGCCCTGAGCATCTCCGACCGGGGCTACGTGCTGGAGACCGGCAAGATCGTGCTGGAGGGGGAGGCCAAGCCCCTGCTCCACGACCCCAAGGTGATCGACGCCTACTTTGGCGGATTGGAATAAGTGCAGGTTCCCCCAGGCCGCCGGCCTGGGGACCCATAAGGAGGAAAAGGATATGGAGTACAAAAACACCCCGAAAATTGTCAACCCGGTGGTGGACGGCCTGCGGGAGATCTGCGCCCGCCGCGCCTCTACCATGAGCTACATGATCGACGAGGCCAAAAAGCGCGGCATCGACGACCAGTTCGCCTGGGATGCGGTCTACCGCTACGGCCAGGAGCTGGGCCAGGAGATGTTCCGGGAGATCAAGGACCCCACCGACATGCTGGAGTTTGCCCAGCACTTCGGCACCGGCCACCACACCGACATCTATGAGATGGAGCGGGTGGCCTGCGACGAGGACCGGCTGTACATCGACTTCCACTACTGCCCGTATGTGGCCGAGTGGATCAAGCAGGGCCGCACCCCCGAGGAGATGGACCGCCTGTGCAAGATCGCCATGGAGGGCGACCGGGCGATCGGCGAGACCTTCCCGGCCTTCCAGTTCACCCTGGGCAAGACCATCGCCCAAGGCTACGACGTCTGCCAGATCCGGTTCGACCGCAAGAAATAATCGCCAAATCGAGGCTTTCGGGGAGAAAGCGGTTGCTTTTTTCCCCCGGTTGCCTTATGATAGGGACATGGGAATGTCATCAATTTAAGGAGGAAGCGTCATTATGTCTAAGATCCACAACAACCCCACCATCAACGAGGAGAAGATCAACATCAACCGCAATGCCATCGAGCACCGCGCCACCTGGACCGGCCTGACCTATGTGGAGGGCAAGGCCGCCGGCATGGACCTGGAGCAGGTCATCCGCTCCGCCATCTGCAAGACCGGCCAGTTCCACGGCGCCGGCTACAAGGCCCAGTGCAAGGACCCCGAGGACCTGCGCAGCTTTGCCGAGGTGTTCCTGCCCGAGCTGGGGCTGAAGACCTTTGAGATGGAAGTGGTCAACCTCACCGAGGACGACCTGATGATCCACTTCCACTACTGCCCGCTGCTCACCGCCTGGCAGAAGCAGGGCTTCGACGACGAGACCTGCGACAAGCTGTGCGACATGGCCATGGACGGCGACCGCAACATCGCCAAGGCGATGGGCTACGACTTCCACCTGGGCAAGACCCTGGCCAAGGGCGATGACATCTGCGAGGTGCACTTCTTCAAGAAGAAATAAGACCCCACAAGACCGCCCTTTCGCGGGGAATGGAGGCGTATCATGAAAAAAATTATCAATAAGCCCGAGAACTTCGTGGACGAGACGATGGAGGGCATCGAGCTGGCCTATGGCGACAAGGTGAAGCTGCTCAACGGCGACAAGAGGATCCTGGTCACCAACTACCCTGTGCAGAAGGGCAAGGTGGGCATTGTCACCGCCGGCGGCAGCGGCCACCTGCCCACCTTCCTGGGCTATGTGGGCCAGGGGCTGCTGGACGGCTGCGCGGTGGGCAACGTGTTTGCCTCCCCCTCCTCCCAGAAGATGGCCGACATGATCAAGGCCTGCGACTACGGCAGCGGCGTGCTCTGCCTGTACGGCAACTACGGCGGCGACACCATGAACTTTGAGATGGCCTGCGAGCTGGCCGAGTTCGACGATGTGCAGACCGCCCAGGTCCGGGTGCGGGACGACGTGGCCTCCAGCCCGGTGGAAAACGCCGACAAGCGCCGGGGCGTGGCCGGCATGGTCTACGCCTTCAAGGTGGCGGGCGCCGCCGCCGAGAAGATGATGAGCCTGGAGGAGGTCGTGGCGGTCACCGAGAAGGCCCTGGCCAACATCAAGACCATCGGCGTGGCCACCTCCCCCTGCATCGTGCCCGAGGTGGGCAAGCCCACCTTCAGCATCGATGAGGACAAGATCGAGATCGGCATGGGCATCCATGGCGAGCCGGGCATCGAGGTGCGGCAGATGATGACCGCCGACGAGATCGCCCAGGTGGCGGTGGATACCCTGACCAAGGAGATGCCCCTGGGCGAGGGGGACGAGGTCTCGGTGATGGTCAACGGCCTGGGCGCCACCCCGCTGGAGGAGCAGCTGATCGTCTACCGCAAGCTGCATATGCTGCTGGCGGACAAGGGCGTGAAGGTCTATATGCCCCATATCGGCGAGTTCGCCACCTCCATGGAGATGGCCGGCCTGTCGGTGACCTTCTTCAAGCTGGACGCCCAGCTCAAGGAGCTGCTCGCCAGCCCCGCCAAGAGCCCGTTCTACACCAACCTGAATAAGTGACCCAGAAGGAGCAAAGCATGGACTATAAATCTCTGAAAAAGGCGCTGGAGCAGATCAGCGCCACCATGGATGACCAGCGGGACTACCTGATCAGCCTGGACCAGCAAAACGGCGATGGCGACCTGGGCATCTCCATGTCGGAGGGCTACCGGGCGGTGAAAGCCTACCTGGACTCCGCCGAGGAGACCGACCTGGGCAAGCTGCTGCTCAAGTGCAGCTCGGTCTTCAATGAGGCCGCCCCCTCCTCCTTGGGTACCATCACCGCCTTCGGCTTCATGGGCATGGCCAAGGCCCTGAAGGGCAAGACCGAGGCCTCCTACGCCGAGGTGGTGGCCGCCCTGGATGCGGGCATCGCCCAGATCATGGCCAAGGCCAAGTCCAAGCCCGGCGAGAAGACCATCCTGGACGCTATCTATCCGGCGGTGGAGGAGCTGAAAAAGTTCGACGGCTCCGACAAGAAGGCCGCTTTCGACGCCGCCGCCAAAGCGGCCGCCGAGGGCTCCGAAAACACCAAGAACATGCGCTCGGTCCATGGCCGCGCCGCCTACTACGCCGAGAAGAGCCTGGGCGTGCTGGACGGCGGCTCCGTGGTGGGCCGGCTGGTGTTCGAGGCGATCGCCAAGAGCGTCTGACCCCTTGCATCCACCCCTGCGTTGCCCTGCCGGAGAGCGGGGGCCGACGGGAAGAGGGTTCCCGCCTTCCGGCTTATATTAAAGGCATATGAAAAGGAGGAAATTCCAATGAAAAAGTTTCTAGCAATGCTGCTGGCCCTGACGATGGCAGCGGGTGCGCTGGCTGGCTGCGCCGCCTCCGGGACGGAGAGCGCCGCCGAGTCCGCCCCTGCCGAGTCCGCCGCTGCTGCGGAGGACGGGGAGGAAGCCACCGATGACACCGCCTCCGTCGTGGAGGAGGACGGCCCCACCGGCGATCCCATCTACTTCGCCTGGTACGGCCCTCTCACCGGTGACAGCAAGCAGTATGGCGACACCGAGCGCGTGGCTGTGGAGCTGGCGCTGGAGAAGATCAACGGCGAGTGGGGCGGCGTCCTGGACGGCCGGCCGATCGTTGTGGACTTCTATGACGACAAGAACGACGCCAAAGAGGCTGTGACCATCGCCAACAAGATCGTGGGCGAGGGCAAGTATGTGGCTTCCATCGGCGGCTTCGGCTCCACCCCCAGCATGGCTGCCGCCCCCATCTATGAAGAGGCCCAGATCATCAACTACTCCCCCACCTCCTCCCACCAGAACTACTCCTCTTTGGGCGACTACATCTTCCGTAACACCCCGACCCAGGCCCTGGAGACCGCTGCCTATGCCGAGTATGTGTATAACGACCTGGGCATCCGCAGCGTCTGCATCCTGAACGTCAACGACGACTGGGGCAACAACATTGCCACCATCTTCTCCGACACCTTCACCGAGATGGGCGGCGAGGTCCTCAACTCCGAGTCCTACCTGCCCAACCAGACCACCGACTTCACCCCGATGATCTCCAAGGCGAAGTCCCTGGGTGCCGAGGCGTTCTTCCCTGTGGCCTATTATCAGGATTCCGCCAACATCCTCAAGCAGGCTGACGGCCTGGATTGGCATCCCCAGATGATCCTCTCCAGCTCCTGCCTGAAGCAGGAACTGATCGACCTGGCCGGCGACCTGGCCAACGGCTGCTTCCTGATGAACGCCTACACCCCTGACATCGACACCGACCGGTTCAGAGAGGTCGTGGCGGCCTATGAGGAGCGCACCGGCAAAGCTGGCGACGCCTTCCTGATGCAGACCTACGACGTGGTCATGCAGCTGGCCACCGCCATCAACGAGGCGGGCAGCGCCGATCCCACCGTGGTCCGTGATACCCTGGCTGGTATGACCGACTACGAGTGCCTGGCCGGCACCTACAGCATGAACGAGGTTGGCGACGCGGTCCGTCCGCTGCAGCCGATCCGCATCATCGATGGTGAGTTCGTGAACATCTCCAACGGCGACCCCTCCAAGGAGGCTGCTGAGGAGGCCCCTGCTGAGGAGGCTCCCGCTTCTTCTGAGGCTGCTGCCTAATTCGCACTTTCCATCTTCCCATTTCCCGGCGGGGGTCCTCCCTGCCGGGCGGGCGCCCCGGTGTATGCCGGGGCGCCTTTTTTTGGCGCAATTTCCCTGGAAAAACCCCGCCCGCCCCTTGCGCCGGGCGGCGGGTTGTAGTAAACTGGGGAGGAAGTTGAAAACGGGAGATGATCGATTTTGAAAGCCCTGATCGACCCAATGGACCTCACCGCCGGGCAGGTGGCGGAGATCCTGGATCTGGCAGACCGCATCATTGCGGACCCCAAGGCCTATGCCCACAAATGCGACGGCAAAAAGCTGGCCACCCTCTTCTATGAGCCCTCCACCCGCACCCGCCTGAGCTTTGAGGCGGCTATGCTGGAGCTGGGCGGCAGCGTCATCGGCTTTGCCTCGGCGGATTCCTCCTCCGCCTCCAAGGGGGAGAGCGTGGCGGACACCATCCGGGTGATCGGCTGCTACGCGGATATCGCCGCCATCCGCCACCCCAAGGAGGGCGCGGCCCTGGTAGCGGCCCAGAATGCCGCCATCCCGGTGATCAACGCCGGGGACGGCGGCCACCAGCACCCCACCCAGACCCTCACCGACCTGCTCACCATCCGTTCGCTGAAAGGCCGGTTGGACAACCTCACCCTGGGCCTCTGCGGCGATCTGACGTTTGGCCGCACCGTCCACTCCCTGATCCGGGCGATGATGCGCTATCCCAATGTGCGGTTTGTGCTGATCTCCCCCAGGGAGCTGCCGGTCCCCGACTATATCCGGGAGGAGCTGGTGGCCAAGGGGATCCCCTTCACCGAGGCCCGGCGGCTGGAGGACGAGATCGGCAATCTGGATGTGCTGTATATGACCCGTGTGCAGCGGGAGCGGTTCTTCAATGAGGAGGACTACATCCGCCTGCGGGACAGCTATATTTTGGACAAGGCCAAAATGGACCTGGCCAAGCCGGATATGATTGTGCTGCACCCGCTGCCCCGGGTGAATGAGATCGCCGTGGAGGTGGACAGCGACCCCCGGGCCTGTTATTTTAAGCAGGTGCTCTACGGCAAGTATGTGCGCATGGCGCTGATGCTGAAAATGCTGGAGGTGGAAGGATGCTGAACATTGACAGCCTGGAGCGGGGGCTTGTGATCGACCATATCGAAGCGGGCAAGAGCATGGAGATCTATAAATTTTTGAAGCTGGACAAGCTGGATTGCAGCGTGGCCATCATCAAAAATGCCCGCAGCAAAAAGACCGGCAAGAAGGACATCATCAAGATTGAGGACCAGATGGACATCGACCTGGATGTGCTGGGATTCATCGACCCCAATATCACGGTGAATGTGATCGATGGGGGCAAGATTGTGGAGAAACGCCATCTGACCATGCCCAAGCAGGTGGTAAATGTGGTGCGGTGTAAAAATCCCCGGTGTATCACCTCGATTGAGCAGGAGCTGCCCCAGGTGTTCAACCTGGTGGAGGGGGCGGGCAGGGAGCATCCGGTCTACCGGTGCGCCTACTGCGAGCAGGAGTACTCCCCCAACAAATAAACGAAAGGCAGGTATCGGCTGTGGTCATCATTGAAATGGAAAACGGAAAGCAGATCAAATTGGAGCTCTATCCGGAGAAGGCGCCCCAGACGGTGGAAAACTTCAAAAAGCTGGTACAGCAGGGGTTTTATGACGGGCTCATTTTCCACCGGGTAATCCGTGGGTTTATGATCCAGGGGGGCGACCCGGAGGGCACTGGCATGGGCGGCCCGGGGTACACGATCAAGGGGGAATTTTTGGCCAATGGGGTGCCCAACGATCTGCGGCACACCCGCGGGGTGATCTCTATGGCCCGGGCCAGCGACCCCAATTCGGCGGGCAGCCAATTTTTCATCATGCATGCGGACGCACCCCATCTGGATGGGCAGTATGCGGCGTTTGGCCGGGTGGTTGAGGGGATGGATGTGGTGGATGAGATTGCCGCCGCGCCGGTGGACTACACCGACCGTCCCCGGCAGGACCAGCGGATGAAGAAGGTCACCTGGGTGGAGGCGTAATTTGCGGCGGCGCACCCGCCCGCGAGTTTTCGTAAGTAAAGTTTTCGTCCACCTTTTCCAAAAGGTGGGCGGGCCCGGGCCCGCGGCCACTCGCGCCCGTTAGGCCGGCTGTCGCGGCGGCGCACCCGCCCGCGGGTCTGCCCAAGCAAAGTTTTCGTCCACCTTTTTCAAAAGGTGGCGGATTCCAAAGGCAGCGCCTTTGGCCGCCATCCGCAGATGGCGGAACACTCCATACTTCAGGCGTATTTGGGGGTTTGGGGGCCTTTACAAGAGAAAGGCCCCCAAGGCCCCTCTTTTTTGCGTCCGGCTAGGCGGGAAACGGCCTCCCCGATGGGGAGGTGGCCCCGCAGGGGCCAGAGGGGGCCCTAGCGATCTGTTTGCCGGCTCCCTCCGGTGGTTTTGGAGGGGCCTCTCCTCCTGGGATTTTCCGGCATCCCGCCGGAGGGGTTGTCGGGTCCCGCCCCGACAGGCGGGTTACTTTCTTGCACGGGCAAGAAAGTAACCAAAGAAACCGCCGGGGGCCTCTGCCGGCCCCCTGGACCCCAGGCGCTGTCGTTCCAGACTTGCGGCCGCTCCTGGCCTTCAGGCTAGAGCCTAGCTCAGGGCTGAGTGCGGCGTGGGGGGATACCAGGCGGCCGCCGCCTTTAGGCTGCTGCGCGGCGGAGGGAGTGAGATTCGAGGGGTCTCCCCTCCTGGGATTTTCCGGCAGCCCGGCGGGTTGGCTCCCCCTGGGGGAGGGGTTCCCCCTCCTGGGGTTTTCCGGCATC
>DXES01000068.1 GCA_019114825.1 Candidatus Anaerotruncus excrementipullorum | reverse complement strand
TTATCAACGCCTATCTGAAGGCCGCCAGCCTGGGGACTCTGGGCAAGGGCGAGGAGTAAAAAAACCGTTTTCCCAATGGGAGCCCGGGGCGCACGCCCAGGGCTCCCATTTTTGCGTCTGTAGAGGGCTGTATGCGCTGCACCGCCGGCATCCATTTTGGGAAAATTTGGGCGGCGTGGCCTGTAATTTTCCCCAATCCAAAAAAATTTCCGGCCACTGCCGGAAATCCTCCTGAAATTTTGGCGCGCTGGGCAAAAGGCTTCCTTTGCTGGCAGAATCTTTCGGTTGCCAGCGGGTCCGCGCCCCCTTATACTGAAACCGCACCGGATATGCCGGTGGTTTGGAATGGGGACCGGATGCTTTAGGAGGTTGTTGCCCAATGAAAAGATGGTTTGCGGCGATACTGGCCGCCCTGGCGGTGAGCTGCGGCAGCGTTGCGGCGCTGGCCCAGGAACCCCTGGAAATAGAAAATTTTTACAATTATGAGACGCAGGAGGCGGAGGAACCGCCGATCCTGGAGGAGTTGGAGTTGGTTGTAAAAGCGGATGAGGATGGCGTCCGATTGGAGGAGGATCTGTTGGAGCCGGGGGAGCGGTACCGGTTCCCGGTGGCGCTGCGCACGGCGGACGGCACGGAAATCCCCATCACGGACAGTTTGCTGGAGGACTACCGGTTTACCTACACCCGTCTGGAAGGGCAGGGGATCCAGCAGTTTGAGGTGGAGGACTACCGGGGGGACTACTACCTGCATGTGGAGCTGGCGGACAGCCGCTCCAGCCAGTTGGAGGACGGCAGCTACCGGGTGAAGCTGCTGCGCCGCTCCGACCGCCACCCGGTGGCTAACCAGCGGCTGCGGTTCACCTACGGCTATCAGGAATTGGAAAATAGCTACCTCAAATCCCTGGAGAAGGGGGAGACGGTGGAGATCAGCAACGCCGCTCCGGTGCTCACCCAGGATCAGCTGGAGCGGATCGCAGAGCTCAACGACTACCGCCGGGTGACCCTGGCGGGGGAGGACTGGTCGTATACGGTGCTGCTCTCGGACGAGGAGGACAAGAACTTCCGCTTCACCAACGCGGGCGCCAAAGAGATCCTCCAGAAATATCCCGACCAGGACTTTAAATTCTTTACCTTCCCCGGCACCCCCTCCTTTGCCACCACCGGCACGGTGGTGCTGGACGTCTCGGATGTGGAGGAGGCGTTCGGCCAGCTGTATACCTACCGCTACGCGGACGGCCGGCTCTACTACATCAAGGCGGTCCCCGGGGAGGAGGAGGGCACCCTCACCTTCCGCACCCGCCGGCTGGATACCTTTCTGGTGACCAACCGCAGCCTGCCCCTGGGGGAGCTGTAACACCAAAAAAGAGGCCCCATCGGGGCCTCTTTTGCCGCTTGCCCAGAGTGTCACTGTGCAGGGGCTTCGGCGTCCTCGGTTGCCACCAGCCCCAGCGGCTCCAGCAGGTCGGGCGGAACCGCGCTGACCGCCAGCTGCTCCTCCTCCGGCAGGCTGTTGTACCAGTCGAGCCACTCCAGCGTCTCCTCCGAAAGGCCGTCCGCCTCCACCAGCCGGCTGCCGAACTGGATCAGGTTGTTGCCGCCAGTGCGCTGTTCAAAGATAAACCATTTCCCGTTCATCTGGATTTCAATGGTGCCGTCCGCTCCGTATTGGTAGGGGAAACCGGTTCCGAAGTTGGACTGGCCGTCCTCTGTGGGGATTTCCGAGCCATCCACCGTGGAAGTGATCTCCCCATCGGCCGTGCCGCAGCGGGCCTTTTGGGCGCTTTCCTCCCCAGTGTCGTAATAGAGTGCGCCGTCCACCATCACCATAGGGATCCGGTCCCACTGCAAGCTCTCCCGCTCTTGGTTTGCCGCTGCTGCCGCCTGGGAAGGGGCGGAGCTGCCGGAGGGGGCCTGCTGGCACCCCATAAACGCCGCTGCCAGGACAAATGCGCACAGAAGTGCCCTCTTCTTCACGGCGAGACCTCCTCTTCTGTTTTTTTGATTTTACCATGCTGCCCCGCCTTTGGCAAGGGCGGAGCCGGGAGGGGCTTTACAAACCGCGTTTTTTTGTCTATAATAGGGGAAAACAAAAGATCGCCACCACGGGGAGCTGATGGAATTCGGCTGAGAGTGCGCATAGCCCTGCGCGATACCCGCAAGACCTGATCTGGGTAATGCCAGCGTAGGAAATTTCCGAGCATTTCGCCGCAGGTTTTTCTGTGGCGTTTTTTGTTGGAAAAAGGAGGATGTTTATGAACAAAACCACCCGGATTCTCACCCACGGGGCAATTATGGTGGCCCTGGCCACCATCCTGTCCCTCTTCACCCTCTATAAGCTGCCCAACGGCGGCTCGGTGACCTTCGCCTCCATGGTGCCCATTATCGTGATCTCCCTGATGTACCCCTTCCGCTGGGCGCTGCTCACCGCCTTTGCCTACTCCCTGGTGCAGATGCTGCTGGGCTTTGCTCCGCCGCCCACCCAGGATTTTCTCTCGTTTGCGGCGGTGGTGCTGTTGGACTATGTGCTGGCCTTCACCTGCCTGTGTCTGGCCGGCCCCATCGCCCGCCGGATCGGCCGGCCGGTGGCCGGTGCGGTGGTGGGTTCCTGTGTGGTCACCCTGCTGCGGCTGTGCTGCTCCTTCCTGTCGGGCATCCTGATCTGGGATGTCTATGCCCCGGAGGGCACCCCGGTATGGCTCTACTCTATCACCTACAACGGCTCCTACATGATCCCCGAGATGATCGTCACCGCAGTGGTGGCGGCCCTGATCGTCAGGTATGTCCCGCTGAAGCGCCTGGCCGCCTAAAAGGCCGCCCATTTAAAATACCGCCGCTCCCCAGAGGGGGAGCGGCGGTATTTTTGTTGTACCTTTCAGCCGCGCCGGGCCAAAAACCGCTGGAGGTTTACCAAAATCTGCCGGAAGTTCAGCGCCAGCACCAGGATGCAGAGCAGGATCTCCCACAGGACCCATCCGGATTCCACACAGAGCAGGACCCCGGTCTGCGCCAGCAGCAGCCCCAGGTTGGCCAGCAGCTTGGGCAGGTTCCAGTGCATGGGGATGATCCGGTGGGTATCCACCAGCCGGACGCAAAAGACGATCAGGTAGCTGGCAAAGGTGGCAAAGGTGCCGCCATTGATGCCGAACCGGGGGATCAAAAGCAGGTTCAGCAGTACGTTAGCTGCCGCCCCCAGGGCGGTGGTGGCCAGGGTGGCCACACTCTTCTTTTCCACCATATAGATGCTGCCCAGGAAGGTGACAAAACAGGAGAAGCAGGTGGCCAGCAGCAGGAAGGGGATATAACGCCAGGACTCATAGAATGGGTTGGCGGGCCCCAGCACCAAAATCGAGGTGATAAACTTGGCAAAGAGGATCAGCCCCGAGGCAGCGGAAAAGATCAGCGCCTGGTAGGCATTGAATACATTGCTGAAAAACCGGGTGCGCCCCGGCCCATCCTCGGTAAAGGCGGACATCTGCCAGGCGTCGGTGAAGATGCCGGAGACCAGGGTGATGATGGTGGGGACCTTATAGGCGATGGTGAGCAGGCCGTTGGCCTCCGCGCTTAGGAAATAGGTGACCATATACCGGTCGGAGACGTTGGTGATCCACCAACAGGTGGTGGTGGGGATGAGCGGGGCGGCATACCGGGCCATCGAGCGCAGAACCGACCAGTCGCACCCCCGGAACCGCAGGTACCGGTGCAGCCCGGCCACCGTGAATAGGAACAGGGAGGAGCACAGGTCGGAGACGATGGTGGCCAACACATAGCCGGTGATCCCCAGGCGGAAAAAGAAGAGAAAGATCACATTGAAGAGGATCACTGTGGCGGTGGACATCACCCCGTCAAAGGCGTAAAGGCGAATTAGTTGACGGGCACGGACAAACTGGGAGCAGAGGGAGCGTAGGCAGGCGGTGAGCACATAGAGGTAGATCAACAGCGTGTGGCCGCCAATGACAGGGATTTTCGCCGACAGCGGCAGCAGCAGCAAAAATACTCCGTAGCCGGAAAGGATGGCGGTGAGCGCGCCTGTAAAGACATCCCGCTT
>DXES01000067.1 GCA_019114825.1 Candidatus Anaerotruncus excrementipullorum | reverse complement strand
CCGCCCCCCTCTTTGCCCCATTCTAACAGATCGCCTGCGGGGCTGCCAAGCGGACGGCGGTTTGCAAATACCGCCGGGAAGTTTATAATAGAGAGAGCGAAAAAAGGTGGTGCGGCGCAGATGGAAAGCGGACAACTTTACAGATTGGAGGGCAGCGTGGAGACGGTGGTGTTCCACAACGGGGACACCGGCTTCACCGTGCTGGAGCTGGCCACCAGCGAGGAGCTGGTGACGGTGGTGGGGGAGTTTGCGGATGTGAACGTGGGGGAGACGCTGGTGGTCACTGGCGCCTACACCACCCACCCCAAATACGGCCTGCAGCTCAAGGCCCAGGCCTATGAGCGGCTGCTGCCCGCCACCGCCGCCGCCATCGAAAGCTACCTGGCCTCCGGGGCGGTAAAGGGGATCGGCCCAGCCATCGCCCGCAAGCTGGTGCAGAAGTTTGGGGACGAGACGCTGACGGTGATCGAGCAGACCCCCGAAAGACTGACAGAGGTCGCCGGAATCTCCCCCAAAAAGGCGGAAATAATCTCCAAAGAGTATCAAAAACAGTTTGGTATACGCACAGTAATGCTTTTTTTGAGCAAATCCGGCATCCCGGCCTCCTATGCCATCAAGACCTGGAAGAAGTTCGGCCTTGCCGCCCAGGAGCTGCTCACCCAAAACCCCTACCTGCTGTGCGTTGACGAGATCGGCGTCAGCTTCGAGACGGCGGACGCCATCGCCGTGCAAAACGGCCTGGCCCCCGATAGCTTTGAGCGGATCTCGGCGGCGGTGCTCCATGTGCTGCGCCACAACACCGGCAACGGCCACACCTGCCTGCCCCAGGAGAAGCTCCTGATGACCGCCGCCAAGCTGGTGGATGCGGACAGCTACCACATCGCCGATGTGCTGGAGGAACAGGTGGCCCGCCAGGAGCTCGTCCGCCTGGAGACGCCGGAGGGCCCGTTCATCTACCTGCCCCGGTACTACGAGGCGGAGTGCTATGTGGCCTCCAAGCTCTCCCTCATGCTCCAAAAGCTGCCGGGGGAGGAGCCGCTCCCCGACGCCCAGGGGGCGGTGGACCGGCTGGAGGCGGCCCAGGGGATCACCTACGCGGCGCTGCAGCGCCAGGCGATCACCATGGCGCTCACCGGGCGGCTGCTGATCCTTACCGGCGGCCCCGGCACCGGCAAGACCACCACCGTCTCAGCCATCATCCGCCTGCTGGAGGGGATGGGGGAGAAGGTGGCCCTGGCGGCCCCCACCGGCCGGGCGGCCAAGCGGATGAGCGAGCTCACCGGCGCGGAGGCCAAGACGGTCCACCGGCTGTTGGAGGTGGACTACGGGGACGGGTCGGGGGCGATCAAGTTCAAACGGGGGGAGAAGAACCCCCTCCCCTGCCAGACGGCCATCATCGACGAGACCTCCATGATGGATATCCTGCTGTTCGAGTCGCTTTTGCGGGCACTGCGGTTCTCCTGCCGGCTGATTTTGGTGGGGGACCCGGACCAGCTGCCCTCGGTGGGGGCGGGCAACGTGCTGGGGGATCTGATCGCCAGCGGGAAGATCCCGGTGGTCCACCTGGAGGAGATCTTCCGCCAGGCGGCCCAGAGCCTGATCGTCACCAACGCCCACGCCATCGTGGCCGGGCAGCTGCCCCGGCTGGATGTGCGGGACAACGACTTTTTCTTCCTGCCGGATTCCTCCGCCCAGCACATCTGCCAGACGGCGGTGGACCTGTGCGCCCGGCGGCTGCCCCGGCGGTATGGCTACTCCCCCCAGTGGGACATCCAGGTGATCGCCCCCACCCGGGTGGGGGCGGCGGGTACCGGGGAGCTGAACCGGGCGCTCCAGCAGGCCCTAAACCCCCCGGACCCCCGGAAGAAGGAGTTCTCGGTGGGCTCTGCCACCTTCCGGGAGGGGGACAAGGTGATGCAGATCAAAAACAACTACGACCTGGCCTGGGAGCGCCCGGACGGGGAGGAGGGCCTGGGGGTTTTCAACGGGGATATCGGCGTCATCGAGCTGATCAACCGCCCCAGCTCCTCCCTGATCGTCTGCTTTGATGAGGAGCGCCGGGCGGAGTACAGCTTCGACATGGCCGGGGAGCTGGAGCTGGCCTATGCCATCACCGTCCACAAGTCCCAGGGCAACGAGTACGAGGCGGTAATCCTGCCGCTGATGGAGGGGCGCAGCCGGATGTACTACCGCAGCCTGCTCTATACGGCGGTGACCCGGGCGCGCAAGCTGCTGATCATCCTGGGCTCCGCCCAGGCGGTGGCCCAGATGGTGGCCTCCAACCGGCGTACCCGCCGGTACAGCAACCTGCGCTACCTGTTGGAGGAGGTGTGTGACGACGGCTGACTGGAAGGAATGGGCGCTGAGCCTGCTGTTCCCCCACCACTGTTTTCTCTGCGGAAAACCCCTGCCGGACGCAGGCTGGCTCTGCCCCAGCTGTACGCCGCCGGAGGCGGCGGGCTTCTGCACCTGCGGCAAGCCGCCGGCGGAGTGCATCTGCCAGCGGATGGAGGGCTGCTGCCAGGCGGTGGCCCCCGCCTGGGTCTATACCCAGGGGGTGGAGCGGGGGATCCACCGGTTCAAATACGACGGATGCAGCTACTATGCCCCGTTTTTGGGCCAGGCGGTCGCCCGGGCGGTGCAGGAACAGCTGGGGGAGGTGCCCTTCGACTGGGTCACCTATGTGCCCACCAGCCGCGCCCGCCTGCGGGAGCGGGGGTACTGCCAGACACAGCTGCTGGCCTGGGAGACGGCCGCCCGGCTGGGCCTGCCGGTGAAAAGCGGCATCCTGGCCCACACCGGGGAGGGTACCCAGCAGGCCCGGCAGAGGGGGCTGCGGGACCGCCAGGCAAACGCGGAGAAGAATTTTACGCTGGCCAAGCGGCCGGACCTCACCGGCCGGCGGGTGCTCTTGGTGGATGACGTCTACACCAGCGGCAGCACCCTGTTCCGGTGCGCCGGGCTGCTCAGCGGGCTGGGGGCCCAGGTGTGGGCGGCGGCGGTGGCCTCTGCCGTGCGCCACAAGGACGCTTGCCAAGGCGGGGGGAATGTGGTATCATAACCCAAAGCGCCCCGGCCCCACCGGCCGGGGCGGGAATCTATGGAGGATTTTGGCTTGATGCATGGAATGGATATTGGAATCGACCTGGGGACCGCTACGGTCCTGGTCTATGATAGCGCCCGGGGGATTGTGCTGCGGGAGCCCTCGGTGGTGGCGGTGAATACCCGCACCGGGGATATTTTGGCGGTGGGGGAGGAGGCCCACGCCATGCTGGGCAAGACCCCCGCCACCATTGCGGCCATCCGGCCGCTGGAGGACGGGGTGATCTCCGACTATAAGACCACCGAGCAGATGATCAAATACTTCCTCAAGAAGGCCTGCCCCACCTCGGTGGTGAAGCCCCGGGTGGCCCTGTGCGTCCCCTCCCTGGTGACCAATGTGGAGGCCCAGGCGGTGGTGGACGCGGCGGTGGCCGCGGGTGCCCGCAGCGTCTACCTGATCGAGGAGCCGGTGGCGGCGGCCATCGGCTCGGGGCTGGATATCTCCCGGCCCAACGGCAACCTGATTTTGGATATTGGCGGTGGCACCAGCGACGTGGCGGTCCTCTCCCTCAATGGGATCGTCTGCAAGACCTCCATCAAGCTGGCGGGGGATAAGTTTAACGCCGCCATCGTCCGCTATGTGCGGGGCCGCTACAACCTGCTGATCGGGGAGCGGATGGCCGAACAGGTGAAGATGGCCATCGCCAGCGTGGACGAGGCCGCCCCCGAGGCCACCTATGAGGTGAAGGGCCGCAATCTGGCCGCCGGGCTGCCCGCCCGCCAGACGATCACCCGCTCGGAGCTTTTTCCGGTGGTGCTGGAGCTGGCGGCGGAGATCCGGGATGCGGTCCACTCGGTGGTGGAGCGCACCCCGCCCGAGCTGGTGGGGGATATCTATGAAAACGGCATGGTCATGACCGGGGGCGGCTGCCTGCTCCATGGGCTGGATACCTACCTGAGCCGGATGCTGAAGCTGCCGGTGCGCCGGGCGGAAAACCCGGTGGAATCGGTGGCGGTGGGCACCGGCCTGTCCTTCGGCTATATCGACCAGCTGGTGGATGGGTTTGTGACCTCCTCCACCCACAAGCACTGAACCCGGCGCTGTATAAAGCCCCCCTTCGGATGGCATACTCTAGGTATCATCCGAAAGGGGGCTTTTTCCATGCAGTTGACCGCCGGGGAACTTTGGCGGCTGGAGGAGCAGCTGGCCGCAGAGCGGGTGCTGATCCAAAAATTTTCCGCCTATGCCCGTATGACCCAGGACCCCCAGCTGCGGGCCCAGTTTGAGCTCTGTTGCGCCCGGCACCAGAGCCACTTCCGCCAGCTGTACGCCAAGGTGGGGGAGGGGACGGTATGACGGGGCCACTTTTCCAGGACCGGCAGATGCTGGAGGACGCCCTCCTCTGCCAGCGGGCGGCGGCGGAGGGCTACTGCCGGGGGGCGGGGGTGTGCAGCTCCCCGGTGCTGCTGGGGGAGCTGTTGGACCTGCTGCAGCAGGAGGCGCAGCTCTGCCGGGAGCTCTCCCAGGAGCTGGAAAAGAGGGGTTGGCTCCAGCAGCTCCCCGCCAGCCCCCAGGAGATCCGCCGGGTGTCCGACCGGTTCGCAAAACCATAGCGCGTGGGCGCAGGCTGCATTTGCAGCCTGCGCCCACGCCTGTTGCTGGGCTTAGCCCTCCCGGTGCATCCGCACCTCCACCTGCTGGTAGGGGATGCTGATGCCTGCCGCGTCAAACCGGCGCTTGACCTCCTCCAGCAGGTCGTACTTCAGCGGCCAGTAGTTGCCGTTATCCACCCACACCCGGCAGCCGATGAGGATGGCGGACTCCCCGTGCTCCACCATGCGCACCACCGGCGCGGGGTCGTCCAGGGCCATGGGGTTGTCCTGCAGGCAGCCCAGGATGATCCGTTCCGCCTGCTCAAAGTCGTCCTCATAGGCGATGGAGAAATTCAGGTCCAGCCGGCGGGTGGGGGAGGTGGTGTAGTTGGTGATCTGGGCCTTGGAGACGTCCCCGTTGGGGATGTGGATCAGCTTGCTGTCCGCCGTGCGGATGACGGTGTAGTTGAGGCGGATCTCCTCCACGCTGCCCTCGTTGCCCGCAATGGATACATAGTCCCCCAGGGAGAACGGCTTGGTGAACAGCACCAGGATGCCCCCCGCCAGGTTGGCTAAGGAATCCTTCACCGACAGGGAGACCGCCAGGCCGAACACGCTGAATAGGGCGATCAGCGACCCGGCCGCCGAGGGCACCAGCACGGTGACCACGATCACCGCCAGCATGATCCACAGGGCCACCCGCAGGATCGAGACGATGAACCCGTGGAGGGCGGGGTCCAGCTTGGAGCGCCTCAGCAGCTTTTGGGCCAGGGAGCAGAGCCACCGCAGCACCAGATACCCCACCGCCAGCACCACGCCGGCGGTGAGCAGCCGGGGCAGGAAGTCCAAAAGCTGCCCGCCGATCCGCTCCCAGGTCAGCGGGACCTGGCTCAGGTCCTGGAGGGCCTCCTGGACCTGTTGGGTGGTGTTGGGGTCGATGAGATCGCCCATAAAAAAGTCGCTCCTTTCGCCGCCGGTGCGGCTTTTTCGGAATTTTCCGGTCCCTTTGGGGATTTTGCCGGGTTTTACCCCTCCAGTATGGCACAAATGCCGGAGGAATGCAACCGGAAACCGCGGATGTGCGTTTTGGGCTTGCAATCTGGGGCAAATTGCGGTAGGCTGTAACTAAGAACCAAAGGGGCCCGCCTTGGCGGCCCCGGGAAAGGACGGATGCAGATGGATACCCGTCAAATGCACAAGGCGGTCGCCCAGGGGGAGCTGGACGGCGCCTTCGCCTACCTCTATGGCCGCCGGGCGCCCGAGCAGCCCCAGCGGTACCTCCAGGTGCTGGAGGGGTTTGAGTCCCTCTTCGGCGCCGGCCGCCAGGTGCGGCTGTTTTCCGCCCCCGGCCGCTCGGAGCTGGGGGGCAACCACACCGACCACCAGCACGGCCGGGTGCTGGAGGCGGGGATCGACCTGGACCTGATCGCGGCGGCCGCCCCCAATGGTGAGCAGGTGATCCGCATCTACTCGGTGGGGTACGACCGGATGGACGCGGTGGACCTGGCGGACCTGTCCCCCCAGGAGGAGGAGCGTACCCACGCGGCCTCCCTGATCCGGGGGGTGGCGGCCCGGTTCCAGCAGCTGGGCTACCCCATCGGCGGCTTTGACGCCTACACCACCTCGGATGTGCTCAAGGGGTCGGGGCTCTCCTCCTCCGCCGCCTTCGAGGTGGCGGTGGGCACCATGCTCAACCACCTGTATGCCCAGGGCCGGGTGGACCCGGTGACCATCGCCCAGATCGGCCAGTATGCGGAAAATGTCTATTTCGGCAAGCCCAGCGGCCTGTCCGACCAGACCGCCAGCTCGGTGGGGGGGTGTACCTACATCGACTTTGCCGACCCCCAGCATCCGGTGGTGGAGCGGGTGGATTTCGACTTCGCCAACAGCGGCCACCAGCTGTGCGTGGTGGATACCGGCGGCAACCACGCCGATTTGACCGACGACTACGCTGCCGCCCCGGTGGAGATGCGCTCGGTGGCCGCCGCCCTGGGCAAAGAGGTGCTGCGCCAGGTGGACCCGGCGGAATTTTACGCCGCCCTGCCCCGGCTGCGGGGGGTGTGCAGCGACCGGGCGCTCTTGCGGGCGTTCCACTTCTTTGGGGATAACGCTCGGGTGCCCCGCCAAGCGGCGGCCCTGCGGGCGGGGGATTTCGAGACCTTCCGCCGGCTGGTGATCGAGAGCGGCCGCTCCTCCTACATGTACCTGCAAAACGTCTATACCTGCCAAAACCCCGCCGAACAGGGCCTCTCCCTGGCGCTGGCCATGAGCGAGCAGCTGCTGGGGGACCGGGGGGCCTGGCGGGTCCATGGGGGCGGCTTCGCCGGCACCATCCAGGTGTATGTGCCCCTGGACCTGATGGAGGCCTACCGCTCCGCCATTGAGGCGGTGTTCGGGCCGGGCAGCTGCCATATGCTGTCGGTCCGCCCGGTGGGGGGCGTGGAGGTCACCCCGGCGCTGGGCATGTCCCAGGAATCCTAAAGAAGAGAGGAAGGAACCACCATGGCTGAACTGCGTTGGCATCCCCTGACCCAGGACTGGGTCATGATCGCTTCCCACCGCCAGGCCCGGCCCCAGATGCCCAAGGACTGGTGCCCCTTCTGCCCCGGCTCCGGCAAGGTGCCGGAGGACTATGACGTGCTGAAATACGACAACGACTTCCCCGCCCTGAGCCAGACCCCGCCGGAGCCGGACGATGTGGCCAACGGCTTTTTCCGCACCGCCCCCGCCTACGGCAAGTGCGAGGTGATCCTCTACTCCCCCGGCCACACCACCACCGTGCCGGAGCTGTCGGACGGGCATATGGCCAAGCTGGTGGACCTGTGGTGCCAGCGGTTTGAGGCGCTGTCGGCGGATGAAAAGATCAAATATGTGTTCATCTTTGAAAACCGGGGGGAGGCGGTGGGCGTCACCATGCCCCACCCCCACGGCCAGATCTATGGCTACCCGTTCATCCCCAAGAAGATCCAGCTGGAGCTGGACTCCTCCGGCAGCTACTACCGGGAGCAGGGCAAATGCCTCTTCTGCGAGATGCTGGACCAGGAGCGCCAGGATGGCCGCCGGGTGATCTTCTCCACCAAACATTTCACCGTCTTCCTGCCGTTCTTCACCGAATACCCCTATGGCGTCTACATCTTCGCCAACAGCCATAAGCAGTACATCACCCAGTTTGACGGGGAGGAACGCCGGGATCTGGCGGTGGCCATCAAGCATACGGTGGGGATGCTGGACAGCCTGTTCGGCTACAAGTTCCCCTATATGATGTGTATGCACAACGCCCCGGTGAACAGTGCGCCGGTGGGGGAGAGCTACCACTTCCACATCGAGTTCTTCCCGCCCATGCGCAGCGCCGACAAGGTGAAGTTCAACGCCTCCTCCGAGACCGGCTGCTGGGCCCACTGCAACCCCACCTGCCCCGAGCAGACCGCCCAGGAGCTGCGGGAGGCCTACGCCCGCTACTGCGCCACCCTGGAAAAATAAGCGGCAGCGATACGCTCCACCGGCGGGGCGGCCCCTTTTGGGGCCGCCCCGCTTTTTGCCCAAAAGAGAGATGGGAGGTCTGGCGGCTGGCGGGGATTTGTGGTACAATAGGCGTTAGAAATTTATGATTGAAAGAGAGTGCGGCATGGATAGACAGCTTCAGGAACGGTTTCTGGCGGTGCGCCGCCGGATCATCGACGGCTTTTTCTCCCGGATGAACCCGGTGCAGCGCCAGGCCATCTTCACCATGGACGGCCCGGTGCTGATTTTAGCGGGGGCGGGCAGCGGCAAGACCAC
>DXES01000066.1 GCA_019114825.1 Candidatus Anaerotruncus excrementipullorum | reverse complement strand
TGGACGCCGTATTCCTCCACCGCCCGGCGATAGAACTCATCAAAATTCTTGCCGGGGGTACGCACGTCGATGTAAAACACGTATACATCGGTATCAGGGTATTTCTCCCGGGTGAGCATGGCGTGCTTGGCGGTGTACATGCAGCAGATCTTGGAGCAGTAGGGCTTGCCGCAGCCGGAGGTGTCCCGGGAGCCCACGCACTGGACAAACACGATGGTGTGGGGGTGCTTGCCGTCCGAGGGGCGCAGCAGGGTGCCGCTGGTGGGGCCGGCGGCGTTGGTCAGCCGCTCAAACTCCAGGGAGGTGACCACATCCGGGCTCTGGGAGTAGGCGTACTCCTCAAAGTTGTCCAGCTTGATGGGGTTGTAGCCGGTGGCCACCACAATGGCGCCATACTCCCGCTCGATGATCTCATCCTGCTGCTGGTAGTTGATCGCCCCGGCGGTACACACCTTGGCGCAGACGCCGCACTTGCCGTTTTTCAGCATGTTGCAGTAGTCCGGGTCGATGGTGGCCACCTTGGGCACCGCCTGGGCAAAGGGGATATAGATCGCCCGGCGGGTATCCAGCCCCAGGTTGAAGGCGTTGGGCACCTTCTTTTGGGGGCACTTTTCGGTGCAGAGCCCGCAGCCGGTACACTTGGTCTCGTCCACATAGCGGGCCTTTTTCTTGATCTTCACCCGGAAGTTGCCCACAAACCCCTTGACCTCCTGCACCTCGCTGTAGGAGAAGATGGTGATGTTTTCATTCTGGGCGCAGTCCACCATCTTGGGGGTCAAAATACAGGCCGCGCAGTCCAGGGTGGGGAAGGTCTTGTCCAGCTGGGTCATCTTGCCGCCGATGGTGGGCTCCTTCTCCACAATGTCCACCTCAAAGCCGGCCTCCGCCACATCCAGGGCGGTCTGGATGCCGGCGATGCCGCCGCCGATCACCAGCGCCCGCTTGGTCACCGGGCTCTCCCCGGCGGTGAGGGGGGCGTTGAGCTGCACCTTGGCGATGGCCGCCCGGCCCAAAATAATCGCCTTCTCGGTGGCGGTGGCCATCTCCTTGTGGATCCAGGAGCACTGCTCCCGGATGTTGGCGATCTCCACCATATAGGGGTTGAGCCCGGCGGAGGCGGCCGCCTTGCGGAAGGTGGCCTCGTGCATCCGGGGGGAACAGGAGCAGATCACCACGCCGGTGAGCTTCTGGTCCCGGATGGCGTCCTTCACCAGGTTCTGGCCCGCCTCCGAGCACATGTATTGATAGTTGATGGAGTAGACGACCCCCGGCTCCCGGCCCAAGGCCTCGGAGACCGCGTTCACGTCCACCGTCCCCGCAATGTTGCTGCCGCACCAGCAAACAAACACGCCGATCCTTTGCATTTGCGCTCCTCCTTATTTGCTGTATTTCCGCAGCGCGGTGACAATCGCCTGCTGGGGCAGGTCCTCGTCCAATAGGGCGGGGATGGCATCCGGCTTCAGGTGGTTCTGGCCCTGCTGGCGGATCACCAAAAGCCGCACCGCCTCCACCAGCTTGGCGGGCTCCACCCCTCTGGGGCAGCGCTCGATGCAGGCGTAGCAGCTCAGGCATTTGAACAGGGAGGGGGAGGCCATCAGCCGGTCGATCTGCCCCTTCTCCACCATATAGACAAACTGGTGGGGGTGGTATTCCATCTCATCGTAGGAGGGGCAGGTGGCGGAGCACTTGCCGCAGCGCATACATTTGCGCACATCCACCCCGCTGGAGCGGAGCACCTGCTCCTGATCCCTTTGGTTTGCGGTCATCTTTCGTCCTCCCTTGCGGCATCCACGCCCAGCGCCTGGGCCAGCAGCTGGGTGAAATATACCACCGGCAGCTCCCGGCCGGCCGGGGCGTTCTTGGTCAGGTTGTAGAGGCAGAGCGGGCAGGCGGTCACCAGCAGCCCGGCGCCCATCTGGGCGGCGTCCTCCAGCACTGCGCCGCTCTTTTTGGCGGCCAGCGCCCGGTCCTCCAGGGTGACATACCCGCCGCAGCACTCGTTGCGGCTGGCATAGACCACCGGCTGGGCCCCCAGCGCCCGGATAAAGTCCTCCAGGATCTGGGGGTTCTCGGGGTTGTCCATCTGCATCACCTTGCCGGGGCGCAGCAGCAGGCACCCGTAGTAGGCGCCGATCTTCTGGCCGGTGAGGGGGTGCTGCACCTGCTTGGCCAGCTGGTCAAAGCCCACCCGGTCCCGCAGCAGCTCCAAAAAGTGGACCACCCGGGTCTCCCCCCGGTAGGGTTCGTCCAGCTTCAGGTAGTTGTTGGCCTTCTGGGAGAACTCCTCGTTCTCCGCCATGTCGCGGTTGGCCTGTTTGAGCACATTGTGGCAGGCGGAGCAGAGGGTCACCAGTTCCCGGCCCTGTTCCTTGGCCGCCGCCAGCGCCCGTACCGCCGCCAGCTTGCTGGCGATCTCATCCTGGGCCATGGAGTAGGCCCCGCCGCAGCACTGCCACTCGGGCAGCTCCTGCAGCTCGATCCCCAGCGCCAGCGCCGACTGCCGGGCGCACCGGTCCAGCTGCTGGGCCTTATTTTTCAGCGTGCAGCCGGGGTAGTAAGCATATACCATATCCAAATCCTTCCTTCCTCCAACGGTTTGGGCCGGCTCAGGCCATCTGCTCGGGATGGAACACCTCGTCGAACCGCTCGGCGGTCAAAAAGCCCAGTTCCACACAGGCCTCCTTCAGGGAGATGTTGTCCTTGTAGGCCTTTTTGGCGGTTTTGGCGGCATTCTCATAGCCGATGTAGGGGTTCAGGGCGGTGACCAGCATCAGGGAGTTGTGGAGGTTGTGGTGCATCTTCTCCCGGTTGGCGCGGATGCCCACAGCGCAGTGGTTGTTGAAGGAGACCATACACTCGGCCAGCAGCCGGGCGGACTGCAGGAAGTTGTAGATGCACACCGGCATGAACACATTCAGCTCAAAGTTGCCCTGGGAGGCGGCCATGCCCACCGCCACGTCGTTGCCCATCACCTGGACGGCTACCATGGTCACCGCCTCGCACTGGGTGGGGTTCACCTTGCCGGGCATGATGGAGGAGCCGGGCTCGTTTTCCGGGATGAAGATCTCCCCCAGGCCGTCCCGGGGGCCGCTGGCCAGCCAGCGCACGTCGTTGGCGATCTTCATCAGGTCGGCGGCCAGGGCTTTCAGCGCCCCATGGGCAAAGACCAGCTCGTCCTTGCTGGTGAGGGCGTGGAACTTGTTGGGGGCGGTGACAAACTGCTTGCCAGTGAGGGCGCTGACCTTCTCGGCCACCAGCTGGTCAAACCCGGCGGGGGCGTTGAGCCCGGTGCCCACGGCGGTGCCCCCCAGGGCCAGCTCCTTGAGGGGGGGCAGCGCCAGCAGCAGCAGCTGCTTATCCCGCTCCAGGGAGGTGCGCCAGCCGCTGATCTCCTGGGAGAAGCGGATGGGGGTGGCGTCCTGCAGGTGGGTGCGCCCGCTCTTGACGATCCCCTCGTTCTCCTGCTCCAGCCGCTGGAAGGTACCGGCCAGCAGGTCGATGGCGGGGAGCACCTTGTCCTCGATGGCGGTCACCGCCGCGATGTGCATGGCGGTGGGGAAGGTGTCGTTGGAGGACTGGCTCATGTTGATGTCGTCGTTGGGGTGCAGCAGCTTCTCCCCGGCAATTTCATTGCCCCGGTTGGCGATCACCTCGTTGGCGTTCATGTTGGACTGGGTGCCGCTGCCGGTCTGCCAGACCACCAGCGGGAAATGGTCGTTGAGGGCGCCGCTGATCACCTCGTCACAGGCCTTGGAGATGGCGTCCAGCTTCTGCTGGGTCATCTTTTCCGGTTTCAGCTGGTGGTTGGCCATGGCGGCCGCCTTTTTCAGGATGCCAAAGGCATGGGTGATCTCCCGGGGCATCGTCTCGATCCCCACCCCGATGGGGAAGTTCTCGTGGCTGCGCTGGGTCTGGGCGCCCCAATATTTGTCGGCGGGCACCTGGACCTCGCCCATGGAGTCGTGTTCGATCCGGTATTCCTGGCTCATCGTCTGTTCTCCTCCCTGGCTCAGATGTTGATTCCCTGCAGGACCGCCTTCAGGCTGTCGGCGCTCTTGTGGAGCTTGGCGATCTCCTCATCGGTGAGGGGGGCTACGATCCGGCTATCCATACCGCCGGCGCCCACCACACACATGGTGCTCAGGCAGACATCGTCGATCCCATACTCCCCATGCATCATGCTGGAGACGGTGAGCACCGTATCGGCGCCGCTGAAGATGCACTTGCAGATGTGGCAGACCGACACCGCCACCGCGTAGAAGGTGGCCCCCTTGCGGGAGATGATCTTGCCGCCGGACTTGCGGATGTAGTTTTCCACCTCGTCGTGGACCAGGGTGGGGTTGGCCACCGGCTTTTCGGTCAGGCAGTCCACATAGCTGTCGATGGGGATATTGGAGATGGTGGCGATCGACCAGGGCACAAAGGAGGTGTCCCCGTGCTCGCCAAACACATAGGCGTGGACATTCTGCTGGTTGATCGAGTAGTACTCCGCCAGCCGGGCCCGCAGGCGGGCGGTATCCAGGATGGTGCCGGAGCCGATGATCTGCTTTTCCGGCAGCCCGGAGACCTTCTGGAACACATAGGTCAGGATGTCCACCGGGTTGCTGACGATGATATAGATGGCGTTGGGGGCGTATTTGACAATCTCCGGGGCGATCTGCTTGGTGACATTCACATTCACCTGGGCCAGCTCCAGGCGGCTCTGGCCGGGCTTGCGGGCGATGCCGGAGGTGAGGATCACAATGTCGGAGCCCTGGGCGTCCATATAGCTGCCTGCATAGATGGAGATGGGCGGGCAGAAGGAGACCCCCTGCCGGATGTCCAGCGCCTCTCCCAGCGCCTTGGACTCATTGATATCGATCATGGCCACCTCGGTGGCGATCCCGTTCACCGCCATGGTGTAGGCGATGGTGGAGCCGACGCTGCCGGCGCCGATGATAGTGACTTTCTTTCCCATTGCAATTCCTCCAATTTTCAGCGTTTGGCGGCAGTCGCCGCGGTATCGGGGACCCCGTCGGGGGTTTCGCACAGATTTTTCAGATGGTGGGAGAGCAGCGCCAGGGAGCTGGCCATGTCCTCCTGCTGGACCAGCACCCGCTCGGGCGCCCGCAGCCGCACCGGCGCAAAGTTCCAGACCGCCTGCACCCCGGCGCCGGTGAGGGCGTCGCAGCAGCCCTGGGCGGCCGCGGCCGGGACGGCCAGGATGCCGATCTGCACCTGTTCCCGCCGGCAAAAAGCGGGCAGCTGGGAGACCGGCAGGATCGGCCGCCCATCCACCGTGGCCCCCACCAGGGCGGGGTTTGTGTCGAAGGCGGCCATGATCCGTAGCCCGTAGTCGGAAAAGCCGCCGTAGGAGAGCAGCGCCAGCCCCAGGTTGCCCACCCCCACCAGGACGGTACGGCTGCAGCCCCCCGCCCACAAAAACCGCTCCAGATCCTGGATGAGCCTACCCAACGGGTAACCGGTTTTGGGCTTGCCGCAGCGGGTGACGGCGGCCAGGTCCTTGCGCACCTGCACCTCCCCCAGCCCCAGCCCCGCGGCAATGGCGGTGGCGGAGATGTGGGGGTAGAGGCCCTCCGGCAGTCTGCGCAGGTAGTTCAGATAGACCGGCAGGCGCTGGAGGGTGAGTTTGGAGATGCGGTCGGGCTGCATAGGGCGCCTCCTTTCCTTGGCGGGGAATGCGGCGGAATATATCGATAAAACTTTACTTATATATTTTGCAAAAAACCGCCCAGCCATCGGTTCACCGGCCTACCTGCAAAATGTAGCGCCGGTTCACACTTTTCTACTATACCATGCCCGGGGCGGCTTGAAAAGGCGGTTGGGTGAAAAAAGCCCGGATTTGCCGGAAAATTGGTCATCTTGCCATTTA
>DXES01000065.1 GCA_019114825.1 Candidatus Anaerotruncus excrementipullorum | reverse complement strand
TGCACCATAGAGATATGACAGCTCCTGGGCCAGCCGTAGGGACATGCCAAAAAATTGCACGGTGTCGGCAGGGATGGTAGCCCCCATCGCAATCCCGCCGGGCAGCCCCATGGCAAAGGAAGCAGCGGAAGAGGTACTTGTTCTGGCAAGGATCAGTTTATTCGCCATTCGCGTCAACAGCTCCCGGGAACAGCCCGCCTGGACTGGGCCCACCTCAATGACCGCAGGAATGTCCACTGGCTCCTTAGCAAACCGTTCCGCCAAAAACTTTTGACGGTCAACTTTTACTCCCGGAATCTGAATCGCATAATTTACAATCGTCTCCAAAGCAAGTTCATTTGTCTGATTGCTTGCTGCAATTTCCACCGCTAAACTCCTCCTGTTTTTTCAATATCTCCCGATAAAACACCCGGGCGGCTGCCAGGTCCTCCTCATCCGGGTGGCCCTTGGCGGCGCCGCCCAGCAGCTTGAGGGGGCCGTAGGTGGTATACCCCCGGCAGGAGAACTCCCCCCATACCGGGCAGCCCCGCTGTGCAGCCAGCTCCTCCAGCGCCCGGGTGCCGGTTCCCGGCCGCAGGCCATAGGTATAGACAAAAAAGACCGGCATTCCCTGGGGCAGCTGCTGCCGGGCGAACTCCACCACCGAGGGGTGGATCGCAAAGCCATAGATGCCGGAGGCGAAGCCCACACAGTCATACTCCTCCAGCCGGATCTGGGGCTGGGCGGACAGGTCGAACACCGCCGTCTCCTCCGCCAGGGCTATGGTCTGCACCAATTTACGGGTGTTTCCATGGTGGGCGGAGTAATAGCAGATGGCAATTTTCACGGCTTCTCCTCCTCTGTCATACAATTTGGCGGACCCGCCCCAGGCCGCCGCTGCCCAGGGCCTCCAGGTTGCGAAAGATCTTCTCCGGCGGCCGGTCCCACCACCGCGGGGCCAACAGGCAAGTGGTGGCCCACATGGGCCTCCAAGTCCCCGCCGCCGGTGGCGGGGCCATTGTAATTGGTGTATCCCCCCCACCTGGAGGTTGGGGCGGCCTACCGCCCCCGGATCACCTGGGCGATGGTCTCCGCCGCCAGCTGGGTCCCCAGGGGGCTGGGGTGGATGCCGTCCCCGGCATAGAGGGGCTGGGTGGGGGCCAGAGCGGCAAACCGCTCCCCCACATCCGCCACCAGCGCCCGGTTCTCCTCCCCCGCCCGGTGGTAGGCCTCATACAGCCGCCGGGACATCTCCCCGGCGTCCATCCCCAGCTTGGACAGGGCCTCACCCCCCGCCTGGTAGGCCCAGGTGGCATAGAGCACCGGCTCCCCACCCCCCTGGCGGGCCAGGCGGCAGAGCTCCCCCACGCTCCGGTAGAAGCTGGTGGGGGCGGTGATGGGGCCGTTGCTCATCTCCTGAAGCACCACATAGTCCCAGCCCCCCGCCTGCAGGGCCTCCAGCGTCCGGGCCCCCAGGCGGGTGCGGGGGTTCAGCTGCTCCGCCAGCCGGGCCCCGCCCCGGGTGTGGTGGGCCACCTGGGCCCCCAGCAGCCCAGCCAGCCGGCCGGGCAGGTCGTTTTCATAGGTGAAGCTGTTGCCCAGCATCAGAATGCGCATAAAATGCCCCTCCTCCCCGGCCCTTTGGCCGGAAATATACAATATATTGAATCTTCTAGAAAATTTTTACCATATTTCTACTATATATTGCGATTTCTCTCTTGCATTGCGGACCCTCCGGCGGTAGAATAGAGGCAGACTACATTCCAGGAGGAAACTGCAATGGCAACCATCCGTCAAACCTTGGCGCTTTTCGATTCCATCGGGGCCGGCGCCCCCGGCCTGACCCGCACGCTGGAGGAGCTGGACAGGGTGCTCCCCGCTGCCGCCGTGGCCGCCCAGGGGGTGGCCCAGGGCGCCGCCGCCCTCCTCGCCTCCCCCGGCCTATCCCAGGCGCTGGAGCAGGCGGACACCCTCAACCGGGCCCTGGGGGCGGGGGCGCTGGCCCTGGGGACCCAGCTTCAGGCCAGCGGGGCGCTCTCCGCCGCCGTCGTGGCCGCCCAGGGGGTGGCAGGGGTGGCTGCCACGGTGGGCCAGGCCCTGGCCACCCCCGGCCTGGCCCAGCTGCTGGAGCAGGCGGACACCCTCAACCGGGCCCTGGGGGCGGAGGCGCTGGCCTTCCGGGCCCAGGCCCAGCAGGTGCTGGAACAGCTCCCACCGGCGGTCTGGGAGACCGCCCGCCAGCTGGCCGCCCAGCCCTGGGACTGGCAGACGCTGGCAGAACGGTTCACCGCCCGGGCCGCCGGGGAGGGGCTGGCCCAGTCGATCGTCACCCTGGGGGAGGCGCTGGACTGGGAGGAGCCGGACTGCCAGCCCCCCGCCACCCGGGAGGACCAACAGGCCGCCCGCCAGCTGGTGGAGGAGGCGCTGGCCCAGCCGGAAAACTGGGAGCAGGCGCTGGTGGAGAGGGTAAACGCCTGCAAAAAGCGGCACCCAGTATGGGCCAGGCTGGCAACGGGATTGGTGACGCTGCTGCTGGGCATCTGCAGCGGTGTGGCCATCAACCTGTTGACCGAGGCCATCTCCCAGGCGTTCTTCTCCCCCGCCCCCACCGGGCAGCCCCCCATCCTCCGGCTTCAGCCCGGCCAGCCGCCACGCCCCGGGGAGGCCCCTGGGGAGTGGATCACCTTTATCGACCCGGCAACCGGCCGGCATTACGCCATCTGGGCCGGCGGGCAGCCGGGCGCGGGGGAGCCCCCTGCGCCCTGACCCCGGCTCAGCCGGGGATGGTGAAGGCAAACTGGCTGCTGCCGGTGTAGGCCTCCTCCCCAAAGACGCCGATGGTCAGCTGGTAGTCCCCCGGCTGGGTGGGCAGGATGGCCGCTAGGGCCTCCTCCCCCTCCGAGAGCAGGCAGGAGGCGGCATAGTCCTCCGAGGGCTGGTCGGTGACCGTCAGCTGGATATGGCTGGCATCCACCGGCTGGTCCGCCTGCACATTGGAGAGGGTGACCGACCCATCCGCCCCCACCGCCAGCTGGGCGGTAAAGGTGACGGCGGTCCGGCCGCTCTCCTGGGCACTGCCGGTGATGCCCGAGAAGGTGTGGACCCCCTCCTCCAGGGTGAACCGGGTGGAGGGCCCGCCCGCGGCCTCCTGGGCGCCGCCGGTGGGCTGCTGGGGCGGCGCAGGGCGGTCCGGCCGCTCTGTCATCCCCTCGGGGGGTTCCGCCATCCCTTCCGGGGGCTCAGGCATCCCCTCGGGGGGTTCCGCCATCCCTTCCGGAGGCTCCGTCATTCCCTTGGGGGGCTCCATCCCCTCCGGCGGCTGGGGCCGCTCCCCCCGGGGGCCTCCAAAGCCCCCCGGCCTGCCGGGGAACCCGCCCGCCTGGTGGCCGGTATAGGCCTGGACCACCCCATCCACCGTAAGGGTGTAGTCCACCCCCTGCTCCAGCTGGGGGGAGGAGAGGGTGACCGACTGGGCGGCCCGGCCGGTGGTGAAGTCGAAGAGCGCCTCCCCCGCCGGGTTGGCCAGCACCACCTGGCTGCCGGCGGGCAGGGTGGAGGCAAACGACAGCTCCAGGTACTGCTGGGCGGAGCTGCTGGAGGCCGCGTCGTTGCGGACCCCCAGGGCAACCACCGTGCCCCCGTTCAGGAGGATCTGCCCGTCCGCATCCAGGCCGCCGTCGGGGCTGCGCTGGTTGGAGGAGGCATAGACGCTGCCGCCGTTGATCACCAGGTGGCCGTTGGAGTCGATGCCGTCCCCTTCCGCCCCCAGGCCCCCCTCCACCCGGAGGGTGCCGCCGTTGACGGTGGTGACGCTCACCCCGTCCTCGTTGGTGTTGATGCCGTCATCCTGGGCGCTTATGGAGATCTCGCCCCCATTGATGGTCAGGTGCAGCTCGCTGTCCAGCCCCTCGTTGTCCCCCTCGATCCAAAGGGAGCCGGTACCCGCCTGCTCCCCTTCGATGACCATGGACATCTTGGAGTAGAAGGCGCCGTCATACTTGTGGAGCTTTTCGGTGGTGCCCTCCTGGTAGATGCGGGCCACATGGGAGCCGGTGAAGCGGTTCTGGGAGCCATCGGCCAGCACCACCCGGATGCCCGCCCCGGAGGTGTCCACCGTGGGGGAATCCCCCTCCCGGTCCCCGCACTCATAGACATTGTAGGCCAAAAAGGCCGGCGCCACCGTGCAGGTCACCTCCGCCCCATCCAGGATCACGGTGACCACCGCCTCCGGGTCCTCCGCCGCCCCCTGCCCCAGGTCCACCGCCAGCTGGCCCTGGGGCAGCTGGCCGCTCACCCGGTAGGTGCCCGGCTCCCGGATGGTGACCACCGTATGGGCGGCCGCCTCCTCGGCGGTGTGTTCCTCTTCGGCGGCGCCCTCCCCGTAGCCGGGGCCCTGGTCCGCCTGGTAGTAGACGATGTCGTGGCTCACGGTGACCGCCCCCGTCTCCCCCTCGGCCAGGGGCTGGCCGTCCAGGGCGGCCCCCTCCGGGGAGAGGGTCAGCTGCCGCTCGGCGGCGGCAGGGGCTGCCCCCTCCCCGGCGGCCTGGGAGGAGGCGGACGGGCTGGAGGCGGCCGGGGAACTGGTCTGCTGGGGCTGCCCACAGGCGGCCAGGCCCAGGGCCAGCGCCGCCGCCAGCCCCAGGCAGAGGCTGTGTTTTCCAATGGTACGCATAGCGGTACCCCCTTTCCCCCCTAGCATCCGCCGGGAATTTGAGGAAACGGTGAAAACTTTTGGAACATTCCGTAAAACCCGCCGTTCACAGGGCGGTACCCCGGGTGGGGAGGGTGAGCCGCTCCACCGGGGCCCCCTCGTGCTTTAGGAGCCAGAGCTTTTTCTGCACCCCGCCGGCATAGCCGGTGAGGCTGCCCCCGGCGCCCACCACCCGGTGGCAGGGGACGATGATCGAAAGGGGGTTGTGGCCCACCGCCCCGCCCACCGCCTGGGCGGACATCGACTGCCGCCCCAGCTGGGCGGCCAGCTGCCGGGCCAGCTGGCCGTAGGTGGTCACCTGGCCGTAGGGGATCCGGCAGAGGGCCTGCCACACCTGCTGGCGGAACTCCCCGCCCCGGGGGGCCAGGGGGAGCTGGCCGATGGCCGGGCGCTGCCCGGCAAAATAGGCGTCCAGCCAGGCGCGGGCCAGGTCCAGGGTGGGGGTGGCGCCCTCCCGGCGGGGGGTATCCGCCCAATCCCCCAAAAAATACTTCTGCCCCTCCATCCAGAGGCCCACCAGCGCCCCCGCCTGCTCGGCCAGCAGCAGCCCTCCGATGGGGGAATCGTACCATATCATGTTGAGCATCCCTTTCGACTCCTTTCTCATTGGGCGTTCCACAGGTTGATCACCGCGTAGCTGCGCCAGGGCCGCCAAGCCTCCGCCAGCTCCCGCAGCTGCCGGGGGGTGAAGCCGGGCAGCGCCCGGCGCACCCCCACATCCGTCTCCAAAAAGGCATCCGGCTCCCCCAGGGTGCGCATGGCCAGGTACTGGGCGGTCCAGTTGCCCACCCCTTTGATTGCCAGGAGGGCCGCCTGGGCCTGGGCCGGATCGGCGCAGGGGCCCAGCTGCAGGCTCCCCTGCTCCACCGCCCGGGCCAGAGCGGCGATGCACCGGGCCCGGGCGGAGGTCACCCCCAGCGGGCCCAGCCGGGCGGGCGGGTCCTCCAGGGCAGCCAGGGCAGCCGGGGTGGGGAAGGTGTGGGTGAGCCCCTCCACCCCCGTCTCCAGCGGGTCCCCCAGGGCGGCGGCCAGCCGCCCGGCCAGGGTGCTGGCCGCCTTTACGGTGATCTGCTGGCCCAGCACCGCCCGGACCGCCGTCTCGAACGGGTCGAAGCTGCCGGGCACCCGCCGCCCCGGCTGGTAGAGGCCGGGGCGCACCCGGTCCATCCCCTCCAGCACCGCCCCCACCGCCTGGGGGTCACAGTCCAGGTCGAACAGCCGCCGCACCCGGGCCAGCACCTGGGGCAGCGCCGGGGCCAGCGACTCGCTGAGGGTCACCTCCAGCTGGCAGCGGTCCGGCCGGTGGCCCACCGAGAGCCAGCCGGCGGCCTGCCGCCCCGCCCGGCCGGCCAGCCGCACGGCGCGCCAGTAGCGGCCGTCCGCCACCCGCTCCACCCCGGCGATCGCCCGGGCCTCCAAAAAGCCCAGCAGCTCCTCCCACCGGTAGGGGGGCCGGTAGCCCAGCGCCACCGTAAACCGGCCGGGGCAGGCGCTGCCGGCGGCCGCCTGGCGGCGCAGGGCGGCGGGGGTGAGCCCATAGCGGCTTTGGAAGAGGGCCTCCAGCCGCCGCTGGCTGCCAAACCCGGCGGCCAGGGCCACCTCCACCACCGGCAGGGCGGTATCGGTGAGCAGCCCCTTGGCCAACAGCAGCCGGCAGGTCTGTAGGTAGGCCACCGGCGTCACCTGGTATTCCGCCCAAAAGCTCCGGCGCAGGTGGCGGCTGGTGCAGCCCAGCTGCCGGGCGGCCTCCTCCAGCCCCAGCCCATCGCCGCAGTGCTCCTCCAGATACCGGGCCGCCCGGCGGGCCAGGGCGCTGGCGGCATCCAGGGGGGCCTGCCCCGGGGCCAGCTCGGGGCGGCAGACCAGGCAGGGCCGGTAGCCCGCCTGTTCCGCCTGGGCGGCGGTGGCAAAATAGGTGCAGTTCTCCTCCCGGGGCAGCCGGGCCCGGCAGACCGGGCGGCAGTAGACCCCGGTGGACGCCACCCCCACAAACAGCCGCCCGTCAAAGCGGGGGTCCTTCGCCCGGAAGATGGCGTAACAGGCCTCTCGGTTGGGCAGTTGCATCTCCTCGCCTCCTTCTAGGGCTATCATACCACATCCCGCCCAAAAATGCGCGCCATTTTCGGACCTGGAACCCCCGCCGGGAAAATCCCCCCCGGGCGGCGGGATTTTTCCGCAAAAAAATCCGCCCCCGCTAAAACCTGCCCGCCCCCTTTGGTGTCCAATGGGTAGAAGGAGGGAGCGCCATGGAAAAGACCTGTTCCCTGCGGCGGATGCTGCAGGAGCTCTACGGCCAGCCGCCGCCCCCGGGCGTGCTGGAGGCCATGCTGGCCCGGATTTTGGCGGCGGTAAAAAAATTTCCAAAACAGGAAAACCCGAAGCCCCCCGGCGGTGTCTAACAGGGTGAGCGGGGCGAAAGTGCCCAAAAAACAGTAAGGAGGATATCCCACATGAAAAGATGGAAAAACGCGCGGCTTTTGGCGGTGCTGGCGGCGGCGGTGCTGGCGGCTGCGGGGCTGGGCGGCTGCGGCAAACAGGAGGCCGACCTGCTGAGCCTGGTGGAGATCACATACAGCGGGCTGGACGGGGAGGGCCAGGCGGTGGCCGTCCTGGACCCGCCCCCGCAGGCGCTGGAGGCGCTGGGGGAGGACGCCCAGGCACTTTTGGACACCGTCCGGCGGGTGAAGGTGGAGCCCTGGCAGGGGCTCTCCAACGGGGACGAGATCACCCTGACCCTGGAGTGCAGCCCCCAGGCGGCGGAGGAGCTGGGATACCGGCTGAAGGACACCTCCCGGACGGTCACCGTCTCCGGCCTGCAGGAGCTGCGGCCGGTGGACCTGTTCCAGGGGGTGGAGGTGACCTTCTCCGGGGTGGCCCCCTTCGGGGAGGCGGTGGCCACCTGGGACGGCTCCGGCGACCCGTTTTTGGAGCAGGTGGTCTACAACGTCCAGCCCAACCAGGGGCTCTCCAACGGGGACACGGTGACCGTCTCTGCCAAATACCTCCCCTGGGCCGCCGAGGACGCCCTCTGCCGCCCAAAGGCGGACACCAAGACCTTTACGGTGGAGGGGCTGGACCACTACCTGGCCCAGCCGGAGGAGCTGACCGCCCAGGCGCTGGACACCCTGGACCAGGATGCCCGGGCGCTGCTCACCGCCAAATTCTCCGTCCTGGATGAGGGGATGCTCTACGACCTCTTGGGCTACACCCACGACCAAACCGGCACCATCGGGGAGCCCACCCCGGCGGCCGCCTACCTGCTCACCGCCAAGGGGGAGGGGTATGGGGCCAACTATGGCAACCTGTTGGTGCTGGTCTACCGGGCCCAGCTGGACCTGGTCAACGGGGAAAAATGGGCGCTGCCCCAGTGGGACCGCTACACCGGGGAGGCCTATTTCCCGGTGGCCTACCCCAACCTGGTGGTGGACGGGGCGGGGCAGGTGTCGGCGGACACCGCCGCCCGCCTGTTCCAGGGGCAGGCCACCACGCTGGAGGAGGTCCACACCGCGTGGGCGCTGCAATACCTGGACCGGTACGAGGTCCAGGAGCTCACCCCCCAGCAGCTGGGCTGGGCGTAACTGCAAAAAACGCCCCGGCCCCGCGCCCAGTTGGGCGCGGGGCCGGGGCATTCGCCTTTGGGGCCGTCAATCCAGCACATAGATGTCCACAATCCGGCGGCCGTTGAGGACACTCTCCTGGTAGGTGTCGTAAAACAGGTCCACATCCACCAGGCCGTTGAGCAGGCCGATGCCGGTGTCGGCGGCGATGGCGCAGCCATAGACAAAGGAGTTGTCCCGGGAGACGATATACAGCCGGGAGCCATAGGGGATCTCGTTGGGGTCCACCGCCACATGCCCCGCCTTGGCCGCCCGGCCGCTGGCGGTACTGGCCCCCGGGCGGGCGCTGTAGCCGGTGGCAATCTGGTCCTCCAGCAGGCGGCTGTAGTGGAGGGGCTTGCCGTTCTCATCCACATCCAGGTCGAAATCCAGGGGGGAGACGGGGATCTGGGAGCCGATGAGGATCGTCTCGGTGACCGGCTGGCGGGTGACCTGCTCCCCCAGCAGCTGCACCTCCTCCCGCACCCCGTCCACCGTCCGGCGCACATAGGTCATCCGCTTCTCCCCGTCCTGGCCGCTTTGGAGCACCCGCTGGGCCCCCAGGCGCAGCAGGGAGCTGTTTTTGTGTACCGTCTCATAGGGGATCGGCTGCTCCACCGTGTATTCCTCGTACTCCACCCGCTGCAGGCGGATGGTGTCCCCGTCCTCCAGGGGCTTTTCCGCCGCGGGGGTGAGCAGGTCGTTGCCGTCGTAGGTGATCCCCTCCCGGTAGAGCAGCTCCCCCACCGTGACCCCCCGCTTCACCCGGCAGGTGCGGGTCTGCCCGTCCACCGTGATCCGGACGCTGGGCTGCTCCTCCAGGTTCACCTGGGCGAAGTGGCCGTCCAGCACCGGCGCGGGGGCCTCCCCCGCCACCCCCGCCGCCTGCAGCAGCTGGGCAGGGGCGTCGGCCATGGTGAAGGTGAGGCTGCGCCTCTGCCCATCCACCACATACACCGCGTTGGTGCGGTCCACAATCTGGAAGACCACAAACGCCGCCGCCAGCGCCAGCAGACTCAGGGCAAAGGCCCGGCTGCGCAAAAAGCCCGCCAGCGCCCGCGCCCCTCTCCATAAGTTTGCTACCATACAATACCCCTTTACCTCCCCGGGCGGCGCCGCCCGGGGGACATAGGGGGCCGCCCCGCCCGGTGCGGGCGTTGGGACAGCCTCCCTGTGCTAGTATAGCAGAGTATTTGCCATTATATGCAATCGGGCCGGATTTGTCAAATCCCGGCCCGATTGCCCGCCGCCAAAACCCCCGCAAATGGGTGGTTTTCCGGCGTCCCCCGCCCAAAAACAGACAAATTCCCCCTGTCCGGGCGGGGCGCTGTGCAAATTTTTCACAAAAATTTTACAGCAGGTTTTCGTCGTAGTGGGCGCGCACGCCGCCAATATACTTGGGCCGCACCCGGGCGCAGACCAGCGGCGCCTGGCCGATCCGCTTCACCGCCAGCCGCACCGGCACCGCCACCCGGGCCATGTGCATCCCGATCAGCGTGTTGCCGATATCCATCCCCGCCCGGGCGTCCTGCATCTGCTCCACCGCCACCGGATGGGTCATCGCCTCATAGGCTGCGGTGGCAAACGACCCGCCCGCCTTGGGCTGGGGCACCGCGTTCACCTGCTCCAGCCGGTACTGGCGGGCGGCCTCGGCCTCCAGGATCAGCGCCCGGTTCAGGTGCTCGCAGCACTGGGCGGCCAGCCAGACCCCCCGCTCCTTCACCGGCGGCAGGATCCCTGCCAAAATGGCGTCCGCCACCTCCTTGTTGGAGCCGGTGCCGATCCGCTCCCCCAGCACCTCGCTGGTGGAACAGCCCACCACCAAAATCTCCCCGGATTTGATCTTAGAAACCTCCAACAGCTCCAGGACCGCCTGCCGGGCGGCCGCCTCCAACTCCTGATACACAGCGCGTTCACTCCTTTCTATGGCCGCGGCGGTATCCCGCCGTTCTACCTCTATTGTACCACCATTTTCCCCCGCTTTCCACCCCTCTACCGGGGAAAAAGCAGGCTGGCCGCCAAGAGCCCCAGCACCGCCCACTCCAGCAGGATCCCCATCACCTGCTCCCAGCGGCGGGCGGGCTTCTCCTTCAGGTCCCGCACATCCGCCTTCACCTCCGAAAGCCCGGCCAAAATCTGCTGGTACCGCTCATCGGTGACCGCATTCTGCCGCTCCAGCTGTTCCAGGCGGCCGAAAAACTCCTTGTGGACCGCCTGGTTGTGGCCCAGCTCCTGCTCCACCGCCCGCAGCCGGTTTTCCAGCCCGCAGTCCTCACAGGCCATCCGCCCCGCCCCCTTCCTCCAGCGCCCGGTCCACCAGCCGCAGCCAGGCCAGCGCCTCCGGGGCGGCGGGCAGCGGCTTGACCGCCAGGTCGCCGGGGGCGTACCAGCCCCCGGAGGCCCCCGCCAGCCGCTGCCCCGCCCCCAGCCGCCAGACCGCCGCCGGGTCCAGGGTGGAATCCACCAGGCACCCCGCCCGGCGGTAGTCGGCGGGGGTATTGATCACCCGGCCCCCCACCTTCACCCCGTAGGCCAGGCAGGGGAACCGGGTGTCGGTGTCCAGCTCCACATGCAGGTGGGGGCCGGTGGTGTTGGCGCCGGTATTGCCATACTCCCCCAGGAGGTCGCCCGCCTCCACCCGGTCCCCCACCTGGACGGCGATGGTATCCAGGTGGTAGATCCGGCAGGCCAGGTCCCGCACCTGGCCGTCGCCGCAGGCCACCTGCCGGTAGACCACCACCAGCACATTCCCCAGCCGGGACCGGGGGCCGGTGGGCTCGGGGCCGTCCTGGCCGGCGGCCACCACCTCCCCGCTGCCCATCGCCCGTACCCGGCGGCCCAGGGGGCTTACGCAGTCCACCCCATAGTGGGAAAACCCCCAGTAGTCCCGGTACCGGGGGGATTTGTAGCCGGCGGTGACCCGCAGGTCGTCCAGGGGCAGGATCAGGTACTGGCTCATTGCCCGCCACCCCCGCCCCGGCGGCGCTCCATCTGCACCCCGAAATAGAAGCTGATCACCACGGTGAACACCGTCAAAAACTGGTCGCCGCCGATCCGCCCGGCGGCGCACAGCCACACGAACACCCCGGTGAGCGCCAGCGTCACCAGGCTTTTCACATCCAAAAGCCTGGCCAGCCTCTGCAAAACCTCCATTGCCAATCCCTCCATTCGCGATTGGGGGCAAACCCCCTTCACCCATGCCCCGCCGGCGGGGGGAACTTGCATTTTTTTGCGTGGTTTTGGAAAAATTTTTTCCCGGCGGGGCAAAAAAAAGCCCCTTCCCCCTCCTTAAAGTGAAAAAACCGCCCCAAGGGCGGCACTCATAAAACAGCATAGATTGTTTTCGGGAAACGGCGTAGCTTGCGGGCTAGGAAAAGAGTACCCTTTTCCGTATTTTCGCCCTCTCGCCTGCGGCGTATCGGTTGAAAATTGCTTGTTGGGAAGTGTCCCAAACCCTCTGAAAATTCTCTCAAAGATTATCCGTCTTGATAAGGGGGATTTGTTGCGTTTCTTCCCTCACTATATACAACACCGGACAATGCGGTTTTGCCAAAGTTTTTGAGAAATTTTTTCGAGAAAATGCAAAAAACCGCTGCAACTTTGGAGTTGCAGCGGTTTTCATGGGCTATGTAGTCGTCTTGCGTTTTTCGTTTAGAGAAAGCGAAATTTGAACAGGCTTTCAATCAGCTTTGTTTGGATATAGTCCTCTATGTCTGAGTTAGAATTTCCAAAAGAACGGGCGCGGTAGCGGATATATCCGGCGTAGTGGGAAAGTACGGCATGAACCGCTTCCGGCTCTCCACTGGTAGCTTGTACGATTGTTTCATAGGGGAGAAGTTTTCTATTCCTCATGCGCCGCTTCCCCCATTTCCGTTTGAAGCTGCCGCAGGGATTTGCGGATATGATAGCCCGCCGCGCTGCGGCTGCATTGATAGCGTCTGCCGATTTCATGCTGTGGAACACGCTGGAAAAAGGACAAGTAAATCATTTCCTGTTCCTGCCGCGGCAATCGGGAAAGGGCTTTTGCAAGCAAGCCATTATAAAATATGACTGTATCGCCGCAGAAGGACACAGGGTATTCTTCGTATTGCTCTGGTGCTTTGAAATACTCGTCCTCGGTAGCAAATGGATAGTGCTTTTCTTCTGTGAGGTAATCGAGGGATATTTCATGCTTTTGCTTTCGTCCTGCTGTCCTTGCCGCCGTAATCGCCGCATGATGAATGACGATCTTGCAGAAAGCGTGAAATGTGTATTCAATATGCTCTTTGTATTCTTCTGTGCAATTCAAAATAATCCCCCTTTCCTCTCACGAAAGATAGCAGTTGCTCCAATAATTTAAGAAATGGAGTTGCCTAATTTCTCCGCTTCCTCAAGCTGTTCCGACTTGCTCAAAATATCCCCAATGTCCATATTGCCGCCGGCATACACAACGCCGATATTTTTCCACCCCAGATGGGAAGTCAATCCCTCATAGAAAGCCCGAACAGGGGCAAAGTTGCTCTCGGTATTTCCTTCCGCAGCCATAAGCAGGACGCAATCTTTCTTTGGGTTTTCATAGTTCGGCGTTAATTCCGCTACGGCAAACAGGCGGTCAAAAGCACTCTTTAGTTGACCGCTAATCCCCCAATAATACATAGGGGAAGCTAACACGACAACATCCGCATTTCGGTACGCCGGATAGATTTGTGTCATGTCATCTTTCTGAACGCATGGACAGGCTTCATCCTTTCCGCCTTTGCAGCAGCCCAAGCAGCCATGAATATCCATTTTCTGCAAATCAAAACAGGTTACTTCGTGTCCTGCCGCCTCTGCTCCCTTGGTAAAACGCTTAATCAATTCTTTGGTGTTCCCAGTAGGGCGGGGGCTTCCGTTCAAGATACATATTTTTTTGCTCATGTGATTTACACCTCCAAAAGTTTATGCTATAATTATAGCAACACATACCCTAAAAATAAAGTACGCACATTTTTGTTAGATACTAACCTAAAGGAGAGTGTAAATGTTCAAGGACTATATTGAAAAATCCAACTTTGAAGATACTGGATTTAGCTATGCCCTGTCGCTGATTAGTGGGAAATATAAAATGGTAATCCTGTACTGTCTGATGGAGTTTGAAATCGTAAGGTACAATGAATTGAAGCGGTACATCAAATCCATTTCGCATAAGACTTTAAGCACTTCCCTAAAGGAATTAGAAAAGGACGATTTGATAATCCGAAAAGAATACCCGCAAATCCCCCCAAAGGTGGAGTATAGTTTATCAGACAAAGGGCAATCGCTTATGAAAATATTAGACCAATTATGTGTATGGGGAGAAGAACACAAGGGCAAGTAGAGTAGCAAAGCCAGAAACAGCCGTCAAGGATAAACTTCACGCTTCGCGTCCTTGACGGCTGTTTCTGTCCTTGCTTGTGAGTAATCAAGAGGGCGAAAGCAGTAAACCGCTTTCGCCCTCAATTTATCATAGTCTATGTTCGCATTTAGGGGTAAAAATCCTTTGATTTTATGCAGCTTTGAGCGTGCAAAACAGAGGTGGGTAAGGGTTTTATACTCGCACCCTCGAAAATGGCGTTCTATTGCGTAACAGAACGAAAAAGACGAGCAAGAAACAATCGCTTCTTGCTCGTCTTTCTTCTACACTCTGTATGGCAGCTACCCTGTTTCAGTTTGTGGTTGATACTGTTTTATGCGTAGCTACCTCAGAGGGCGGTTTTTTTTGGGGGCGGGGCGGCTAGGCCCGCCGCCAGAGCAGCCGGTTGCCGGAGAACGCCGCCTCCAGCCTGCCGGTATCCTTCAGCCAGGAGAGGTAGGAGCGGACGGTGCTGCCCACCAGCACATACTGTTCAAAATTCATCGCCAGCTGGTAGCTGTCAAATAGCTGCCGGAGCAGCTCCTCAAAGCCCACCGGCTGGGCGCACAGCTCCAGGATCCGCCCGGCGATCTCCCACACCT
>DXES01000064.1 GCA_019114825.1 Candidatus Anaerotruncus excrementipullorum | reverse complement strand
TCTACCTGCTTTTGCGGGTGGCGGCGCTGGGCGGGCGGCAGGGGTTCGAGACCAACGGCTGGATCGCCCTGGCCCCCATCATCTGGCAGCTGGGGCTGCTGCTGCTCACCTTCATGTCCTACACCGCCGTCCGCAGCGTCTCCGACCAGATGTTCACCATCCTGTCCATGGTCCTCTCCCTGCTCTTCTGGCTCGCCCACGCCCGCTGGGCCGGCAACGTGCTGCGGGGCAAGGGGATCGCCCGGATGCACGCCTACGGCTTCCCCTACGCGGTGCTGGCCATCAGCACCGGGGCCGGGATGGTTGCCGCCTTCCTGGCCGGGCGCTCGGTGCAGGTGGGGCTGGGGCTCCCCGGCGCCCTCTACCTGCTGTTCTCCGGGCTGTATGCCGCCGCCCTGGGGCTCTGCGCCCGGGAGGCCCGCTAAAAAACACGCTGCAAAAAGCGGCCCCTTCCCAACTGGGAAGGGGCCGCTTTTGGTATCCAAGTTGTCCGGGGGTCACGCCGCGGAGGAGGTCTCCTCATCCTCAGCGTCCTCCGCGGGGGCGGAGGAGTCCTCCTCGTCCTCCGCGTCCTCCTCGGGGGCGGAGGAGTCCTCCTCATCCTCCACATCTTCCTCATCCTCCGTATCCTCGGGGGCGGAGGAGGCATCCGCCTCTGCCTGCTCCTCGGGGACGGGGGCGGCCTGGCTGCTGGTCAGGCCGGGGCGGGTCTGCTCGCCGAAGGTGTTCCAGCCGGTGGGCGCCTGGGAGGAGCCGGTGGGCAGGTCGCGGATGGCGGTGAGCTGGTAGTGGCCATCCACCCGCAGCAGCTCGTAGATCATCAGCTTTTCGATCTCCGGCTCGGTTTGTTCATAGCTCCAGGCGGTGGTGGGGGCCACATACCCCACCTCCAGCGTGTACACATCCCCCTCCTTCACCACCCGCTGCACCGAGGGGGTGTAGAACGGGGTGACGCCGTCCACCGGCACATAGTAGGTGCGGGTGGACTCATCGTAGGTGTAGGTGGTGTCCACAAAGTTGGTGATCGTCTGGTGCTCCAGCTGGACCTGGGGGCCGAACAGCTGGGCGCAGGCCACATCCACATCGCTGGCGGGCACAATCTTCCAGCCGATGGCGTTCTCCTGGTAGCTGTCCCCCTTCTCCCCCAGCAGGGTGCTCCAGATGGAGGCCTGGAGCAGCATGAGGGGGTCGGCGTCCTCGGCGTGTTCAAAGGGGACCGGGTCGAACATGAGCACCGGGTAGATGATCCGTTCAAACTCCCGCTTCTCCTGGGTGTTATCCAAGAGCCCCTGGGTGAACCGCACGCAGAAGAACCCCACAGCCACCAGGCCGATCAGCGCCAGCAGCAGGAAGATCCCCCCCACCGGCGCGGCATATTTATTTTTCCGGTAGACCACCCGCTCGGCCTCCCCGGCCGGGCGGGCGTTCTTTTTCTGTTTGCCCATAGAAAACCTCTCAAAAATCAGCGGATTTGCCCATTGCCGGTGACCACATACTTCCAGGAGCACAGCTCCGGCAGGCCCATGGGGCCCCGGGCGTGGAGCTTCTGGGTGGAGATGCCGATCTCCGCCCCAAAGCCGAACTCCCCGCCGTCGGTGAACCGGGTGGAGGCGTTTACATACACCGCCGCCGCGTCGATCCGGTCCACAAACGCCTGGGCGTTGGCCAAATCGTTGGTGAGGATCGCCTCCGAGTGGCCGGTGGTATAGGTGCGGATGTGCTCGATGGCCTCCTCCAGGCTGTCCACCACCCGCAGGGCCAGGATGTAGTCGTCAAATTCGGTGGCGTAGTCCTGTGCGGTGGCGGGGAGCACGCCGGGGAGCAGCGCCGCAGTGCGGGCGCACCCCCGCAGCTGGACCTGGTGCCGGTCCAGCGCCTCTTTCAGGGCGGGCAGGAACCGGGGGGCGATCTCCCGGTGGACCAGCACCGTCTCCACCGCGTTGCAGACCGAGGGGCGGGAGGTCTTGGCGTTGTCGCAGACGCGCACCGCCATCTCCAGGTCGGCGGAGGCGTCCACATAGATGTGGCAGTTGCCCGCGCCGGTCTCGATCACCGGGACGGTGGCATTTTTCACCACGCTCTGGATCAGCCCCTTGCCCCCCCGGGGGATCAGCACATCCAGGTAGCCCTCCAGGGTCATCAGGTCGTTGGCGGAGGCGCGGCTGGTGTCCTGCACCAGCTGGATGCAGTCCTCCGGCAGGCCGGCGGCCGCCAGCGCCCGGCGCATCAGCTCCGCCAGGGCGGTGTTGGCGTGGATCGCCTCCTTGCCCCCCCGCAGGATGCAGGCGTTGCCCGATTTGAGGCAGAGGCAGGCGGCGTCCACCGTCACATTGGGGCGGGCCTCATAGATCATCCCCACCACCCCCAGGGGCACCCGAATCTTCTTGATCTCCAGGCCGTTGGGGCGGCGTCCGCCCCCCACCACAGCGCCCACCGGGTCCTCCAGGCGCATCAGGTCCTCCACCGCCTGGGCGATCCCCTCCATCCGCGGGCCGGTGAGCCGCAGCCGGTCCTGGAGGGAGGCGGACATCCCAGCCTGCTGGGCCGCCTCCAGGTCCAGGGCGTTGGCCGCCAAAACGGCCTCCTGCTCCCGGCGCAGCGCCTGGGCGATCAGCTCCAGCGCCCGGTTTTTCTCCCCGGCGCTGCAGCAGCCCAGCACCCGGGCAGCCGCCCGGGCGCGTTTGCCCAATTCCAACAGGCTATTCATCTTTGCATCCTCCCTTCAAAGGCCGCGCCCCGGCGGGCGCAGTCCCCTCAGCCCCGCCGGGCGGGGAAATAGGTCCCCACCGGCTGGCCCTCCAATAGGTCGTACAGCCGCTGGGGGCGGCTGCCGTTCATAATCACCATATCGATGCCGTGCTGGGCGGCAATCTTCCCCGCGTGCAGCTTGGTAATCATGCCGCCGGTGCCCCGGGCGCTGCCCACCCCGCTGGCAAACGCCTCCACCTGGGGGGTGATCTGCTCCACCACCGGGATCAGCCGGGCGGCGGGGTTCTTGCGGGGGTTGCTGTCGTAGAGGCCGTCAATATCGGTGAGCAGCACCAGCAGGTCCGCCTGGACCAGCCCGGCCACAATGGCCGAAAGGGTGTCGTTGTCGCCGAACTTGCCCCCGAACTCGATCTCCTCGGTGGAGACGGTGTCGTTCTCGTTCACAATGGGGATCGCCCCCAGCTCCAGCAGCCGGCAGAAGGTGTTCTGGACGTTCTGCTTGCGGGCGGGCTGCTCGGTCACGTCCCGGGTGAGCAGCACCTGGGCGGTGGTGTGGTTATACTCGGAGAAGTACTTGTCGTAGATGTACATCAATTCGCACTGGCCCACCGCGGCCACCGCCTGCTTGCCGGGCATATCCGCCGGCCGGCCAGCCAGGCCCAGTTTGCCCACCCCCACGCCCATGGCGCCGGAGGTGACCAGCACGATCTGGCGGCCGCTGTTCTTCAGGTCGGCCAGCACCTTCACCAGCTGCTCCACCCGGCGGATGTTGAGCAGGCCGCTCTCGTGGGTCAGGGTGGAGGTGCCCACCTTGATGACGATCCGTTTTGCAGTTGTCAAATCCGCCATAGCTCCCCCTCAGTCCTGTTTTTTCCTGCCCTCGTCCTCCTCCGGGGGGGCGGGCAGTTTTTTCACCCGGAGGGTGAGGATCCGCTGTTCCTCCACTTTGGTGACCGTCACCTCCAGGTTCTGGTAGGTAAACGACTCCCCGGCCTCCGGGATGTGGCCCAGCATGCCGGTGGCCCAGCCGCCCACCGTGTTGTAGTCGCTGTCGAAGTCCCGGTCGTCGATCTCCAGCTCCTCAAAGAGGGAGAAGATGCTCATATCGCCGCTGACCGTCCACTGGTCCACGCCGGTCTGGACCAGCTCGGGCTCCACCTCATCGCTCTCGTCCCAGATATCCCCCACCAGCTGTTCCAGCACGTCCTCCATGGTGACGATGCCCATGGTGCCGCCGTAGTCGTCGGTGACCACCGCCAGGTGCAGCCGCTTGGCCTGCAGCTGGGTGAGCAGCTCGGAGATCTTCATGGTCTTGTGGACGTAGACACACTCGGTAAGCAGGCTGGCCATCGGCTCCTGGCTCTTGCGCAGCACCGCCGTCATCAGGTCCCGCACCTGGAGCACCCCCACAATGTTGTCCACCGTACCCCGGTAGACGGGGATGCGGGAGAAGTGGGTGTCGATCACCTGGTCCAGGGCCTCCTGCATGCCCAGCTCCTCCGGCAGGGCCACCAGGTCCACCCGGGGGGTGAGGATCTCCTGGACGGTGATCTCGTCAAAGTCCAGGGCGCTGCGCACCAGGTCGCTCTCCTGCTCCTCCAGCACGCCCTCCTGCTCGATCGACTCCACAATGCACTTCAGCTCGTCCTCGGTGACCGAGGGCTGGTCCTGCTGGCTGTTGAGCAGCCGCAGGGCCACCTCCTTGATCTTGACGAAGACAAAGACGATGGGGGTCATCAGCTTCATCAAAAGGCTCAGCGGCGCGCTGGAGAACATGGCGATCGGCTCGCTGTTCTCCTTGGCCAGCGTCTTGGGCAGGATCTCCCCGAAGATCAGGATGATCACCGTCATGACGCCGGTGGCGAAGGCGGCCCCGGAGGGGCCCCACACGGCGGTGGCCAGCACGGTGGCCAGGGAGGCGCTGCTCATGTTGACCACGTTGTTGCCCACCAGGATGGTGGAGATCATCTTATCGAAGTTGTCCACCACCGTCAGGGCCCGGCGGGCCTTCTTGTTGCCGGCATCCGCATAGTTCTTTAGGCGGATCTTGTTGGCCGCCGAATAGGCGGTCTCGCTGGCGGAAAAGAACGCGGAGAGGGCCACCAAGAGGAGCAGTACCAGGTAGGCTAAGCCATTTGTGCCGTCTTCCAAGAAAAAAACCTCCAAGCAATTTTCAAATTTTTTGCAGCGCGGCGGCCCCAATGGGACCATCATAACAAAATTACCGCCCTACAGCAATCAATTATAACATATGTTTACCAAAAGTTCAAACTCCCGCAAAAAACTTCTGGATAGCAAAGAGGCCGGGCGCGATGCCCGGCCTCGGGATTGGCTGTCATTTGCCAGCGTGCTTTTTGGCCTCCATGGCGATGAGCGCGTCCCGGCGGGAGAGGTTGATGCGGCCCTGCTGGTCGATCTCGGTGACCTTGACGATCACCTCGTCGCCCACGGCGACCACGTCCTCCACCTTCTCCACCCGGCCCATGTCCAGCTTGGAGATGTGCACCAGGCCCTCCTTGCCGGGAGCCAGCTCCACAAACGCGCCGAAGTTCATCAGGCGGGTGACCTTGCCCTTGTAGATGGCGCCCACCTCCGGGTCGTTGACGATCGTCTCGATGATGGAGATCGCCCGGCGGATGCCCTCCGCATCGGTGGAGGCCACCACCACGGTGCCGTCGTCGTCGATGTCGATCTTCACGCCGCAGTCGGCAGTGATCTTCTGGATCACCTTGCCGCCGGAGCCGATGACCTCCCGGATCTTATCGGGGTTGATGTGGATCGACTTGACCTTGGGGGCATATTTGGACAACTCCGGCCGGGGCGCGGGCAGCACCGGCAGCATGATCTCGTTGAGGATATACATCCGGGCCTTGTAGGTCTTTTCAAACGCCTCTTTGATGATGTCGTAGGTGAGGCCCACGATCTTCAGGTCCATCTGGATGGCGGTGATGCCCTTCTCGGTGCCGCCCACCTTGAAGTCCATGTCCCCGAAGAAGTCCTCCACCCCCTGGATGTCCACCATGGTCATCCAGCGGTCCCCCTCGGTGATCAGGCCGCAGGAGATGCCGGCCACCGGGCGCTTGATGGGCACGCCGGCGTCCATGAGGGCCAGGGTGGAGCCGCAGATGGAGCCCTGGGAGGTGGAGCCGTTGGAGGAGAGCACCTCCGAGACCAGGCGGATGGTGTAGGGGAACTCCTCCACCGAGGGGATCATCGGCTCCAGCGCCCGCTCAGCCAGGGCGCCGTGGCCGATCTCCCGGCGGCCGGGGCCGCGGCTGGGCCGGGTCTCGCCCACCGAATAGGAGGGGAAGTTGTAGTGGTGGATATACCGCTTCTGCTCCTGGCCGTCGATGCCGTCCAGCTTCTGGGCCTCGCTGACGGTGCCCAGGGTGCAGACGGTGAGCACCTGGGTCTGGCCGCGGGTGAACATACCGGAGCCGTGGACCCGGGGCAGCAGCCCCACCTCGGCGGCCAGCGGACGGATCTCGTCCATCTTGCGGCCGTCCACCCGCTTCTGCTCATCCAACAGCCAGCGGCGGACCACAA
>DXES01000063.1 GCA_019114825.1 Candidatus Anaerotruncus excrementipullorum | reverse complement strand
CGCCGCAAAGCCACCGGCACCCGCATCCGCTGGAAGCCGGATCTGGAGGTGTTCACCGACATCGATATCCCCCTGGACTACTACCAGGACGCCATCAAGCGCCAGGCGGTGGTGAACGCGGGGATCACCTTCCTGCTCCGGGACGAGACGCCGGAGGGGTTCCAGGAGTACACCTACCGGTATGAGAACGGGATTGTGGACTATGTCAAGGAGCTGGCGGGGGAGGAGGCCCTCACCCCGGTGCAGTTCTGGCAGGGGGAGCGCCGGGGCCGGGACCGGGAGGACAAGCCGGAATATAAGGTGAAGCTCTCGGTGGCCTGCTGCTTTTCCAACCGGGTGAACCGCTGCGAATACTACCACAACTCCAGCTGGCTGGAGCACGGCGGCTCCCCCGAGCGGGCGGTGAAGCAGGCGTTTGTCCATATGATCGACAGCTACCTGAAAACCGCTGGGAAATACCAGAAGAACGAATCCAAGGTGACCTTTGCGGATGTGGAGGACTGCCTGGTGCTGGTCTCCTCCAGCTTTTCCACCCAGACCTCCTACGAGAACCAGACCAAAAAGGCGATCACCAACAAGTTCATCTACGAGGCGATGAACGAATTTTTGCGCCACCAGCTGGAGGTCTACTTTTTGGAGAACCCGGACGACGCGGCCAGGATCGGCGAACAGGTGCTGATCAACAAGCGCAGCCGGGAAAACGCCGAACGCACCCGCCTGAACCTGAAAAAGACCCTCTCCAGCAACCTGGATATGTCCAACCGGGTGCAGAAGTTCGTGGACTGCCGCACCAAGGACGTCTCCCGCCGGGAGCTGTACATCGTGGAGGGGGATTCCGCCCTGGGCTCCTGCAAGCTGGGGCGGGATTCGGAGTTCCAGGCGATCATCCCGGTGCGGGGCAAGATCCTCAACTGCCTAAAGGCGGAGTACGGCAAGATCTTCAAAAACGACATCATCGTGGACATCTTCAAGGTGCTGGGCTGCGGGGTGGAGGTCTCCACCAAGGCCAACCGGGAGTTCTCCTCCTTCGACCTGGGGGGGCTGCGGTGGAACAAGGTGGTCATCTGCACCGATGCGGACGTGGACGGCTTCCAGATCCGCACCCTGATCCTCACCATGCTCTACCGCCTGGCCCCCACCCTCATCGAGAAGGGGTATGTCTACATCGCCGAATCCCCCCTCTATGAGATCACCTGGGGCGGGAAGACCTGGTTTGCCTATACCGAGGCAGAGAAGGCCGCCGCCCTGGCGGAGATCGGCCAGGTGCGCCCCAAGCCCACCATCCAGCGGTCCAAGGGCCTGGGTGAGAACGAGCCGGATATGATGTGGCTGACCACCATGAACCCGGAGACCCGGCGGCTGATCAAGGTCACCCCCGCCCAGGCGGACGCCACCGCGGCGATGTTCGACCTGCTTTTGGGGGACAATCTGGCGGGGCGCAAGGAGTTCATCGCCCAAAATGGGGCCCAGTACCTGGACCTGGCGGATATCAGTTGACCCGGCGGACCGCCGGGATTTGGATAGGGAGTTGTGCCAATGGCCGCAAAGAGATCGAAAAAGGAACCCAAACGGGCGGGGAACCCCGCCGCCGTCATTGAGAACGCCGGCGTCATGGTGGAACAGCCGATCACCGAGACGCTGGAAAAGAACTATATGCCCTACGCCATGAGCGTCATCGTCTCCCGGGCGATCCCCGAGATCGACGGGTTCAAGCCCTCCCACCGGAAACTTTTATACACAATGTATAAAATGGGGCTTTTAAACGGCCCCCGCACCAAGAGCGCCAACGTGGTGGGCACCGCGATGAAGCTCAACCCCCACGGGGACCAGACGATCTACGAGACGCTGGTCCGCCTCTCCCGGGGGTGCGAGGCGCTGCTGCACCCCTATGTGGACAGCAAGGGCAACTTCGGCAAGGCCTACAGCCGGGATATGGCCTACGCCGCCTCCCGCTACACCGAGGTGAAGCTGGACGCCATCTCCGCCGAGCTGTTCCGGGATATCGACCAGGACACGGTGGATATGGTGGACAACTACGACGGCACCCTCAAGGAGCCCACCCTACTGCCGGTGACCTTCCCGGCCATCCTGGTGAACGCCAACATCGGCATCGCCGTGGGCATGGCCTCCTCCATCTGCCCGTTTAACCTGGCGGAGGTGTGCGAGACCACCATCGCCCTGCTGCGCAACCCCAACCACGACCTGATGGAGACGCTGAAGGCCCCGGATTTCCCCGGCGGCGGCTACATCGTCTACGACGAGGAGTCCCTGCGCAAAATCTATGAGACCGGCCGGGGCACTATAAAGGTCCGGGCCCGCTGGGCCTACGACAGGGCCAACAACTGCATCGACATCACCGAGATCCCCCCCACCGCCACGGTGGAGGCGATTATGGACAAGGTGGCCGAGCTGGTGAAGGCGGGCAAGGTGCGGGAGGTCTCCGACATGCGGGACGAGACCGACCTGTCCGGCCTCAAGCTCACCTTTGACCTGAAGCGGGGTGCCGACCCGGAGGCCCTTATGCGCAAGCTGTTCCGCATGACCCCCTTGGAGGACGGCTTCGCCTGCAACTTCAATGTGCTGGTGGCCGGCACCCCCAAGGTCTACGGGGTGCGGGAGCTGATTGGGGAGTGGGCAGCCTTCCGGGAGGAGTGCGTCCGCCGCCGGCTGCACTTTGACCTGGGGAAAAAGCAGGAGAAGCTGCACCTGCTGCAGGGCCTGGAGCGGATCCTATTGGACATCGACAAGGCCATCCGCATCGTGCGGGAGACCGAGGAGGAGCGGGAGGTGGTCCCCAACCTGATGATCGGGTTTGGGATCGATGAGATCCAGGCGGAGTATGTGGCGGAGATCCGTCTGCGCCACCTGAACCGGGAGTACATCCTCAAGCGCACCCAGGAGATCCAGGAGCTGCAGGAGCAGATCGCCCAGATTGAGGCCACCCTGGCCGACCGCAAAAAGGTGCGGGAGGTGATCATTCGGGAGCTCAAGGCGGTGGCCAAGGCCTACCAGAAGCCCCGCCGGTCGCTGCTCTACTACCCCACCCCCGAGGACGGCCAGGAGCCGGAGCAGCAGGTCCCCGACTACCCGGTACACCTCTTCTTTACCCAGGAGGGGTACTTTAAAAAGATCACCCCCCAGAGCCTGCGGATGAGCGGGGAGCAGAAGCTCAAGGAGGGGGACCGGGTGGCCCAGCAGCTGGAGGCCTCCAACGGCGCCGACCTGCTGTTCTTTACCGACCGCTGCCAGGTCTACAAGGCCAAGGCCAGCGACTTCGAGGACGGCAAGGCCAGCCAGCTGGGGGACTATATCCCCGCCAAACTGGGGATGGAGGAGGGGGAGAGCGCCGTCTTTTTGGCCGCCACCCGGGAGTATGCCGGCTGGATGCTCTTCTTCTTCCAAAACGGCAAGGCGGCCAAGGTGCCTCTCTCCAGCTACGCCACCAAGACCAACCGGAAAAAGCTGCTGGGGGCCTACAGCGGCCAGTCCCCGTTGGCGGCCGCCTTCCAGCTGGAGGAGGACCGGGAGTTTTTGCTGGCCGCCTCCGGCGGCCGGATGCTGTTGGTCCACTCGGGGGCGATCCCCGCCAAGGCCACCCGGGGCAGCCAGGGGGTGGCGGTGATGGCCCTCAAGCGCGGCAACTTCCTCGCCACCGTGCGCCCGTTCACCGAGGAGCTGGTGGCCAACCCCCACCGCTACCGCACCAAGACGCTGCCTGCCGCCGGGCAGCTGCCCCGGCCGGAGGACCGGGGGGAGCAGCTGACCTTCTAAAGCTCCCAAAAAACGCTGGCCGGATGGGGGATCCCCCATCCGGCCTGGGTTTTTGCCCCGCGCAAACGCTTTTTTCGAGGTAAAAACCGCTCTTAGTATGCCAGGCCCGCCGGGGATTTATGCAAAAGGGAAAAATCTCGTCCGGCCCCTTGCCATCCGCCGCAAAATATGCTATGATATTACGAGCTAGCCAGATTGAGAGAAAATCGGAGGTTCGAAAAAAGATGAGCGCGATCGAAATTATCGGCGGCATTGTGATCCTCGCGGCCGCCATTATCATTGTGGTGTCGGTGATGATGCAGGAGGGCAAGAACAACGGCCTGAACGCCCTGTCGGGCGGCGGCGGTGAGTCCTCCTATCTGGGCCGGAACAAGAACCGGTCGATGCAGGCCACCCTGGGCCGTGTCACCAAGTATGCCGGCATCGTCTTCGTGGTGGTGACCTTGGCGGTCTATTTCATCGCCTCCGCCGCCTGATTGCAGCAGACAAAAATCCCCCTGCCTTTTTGGCAGGGGGATTTTTTTGATCCCGGCGTCAGCCCAGGGAGAGGTATTCGGTGTGCATCTCTGTGGAACTCCCGGGGTCGGCGTAGCACTCCGCCGCCCGGCCCTCATAGGTGACTTGGATTACCAGCCGCCCCTCCCTTTGGCCGCAGTCCAACAGGATGGCCTTGCCCAAAAGCCCCCAGCTGTCCTCGCTGTAAAATTCCTCCCGGCTGCCGTCCGCCCCCTCCAAAAAGATGTGGACCGCCGAGCCGGGGTGGATGGGCAGCACTAAGAGGTCCCCGCTGCCTTCGGGGGCGCTGTAGTCCTGGCAGTTGGCCAGGGTCTGTTCGTCCGGGAAATAGAGCAGCGCCGCCAGGTCGCCCTCGGTGAAGTCCACCGCCCCCACCAGGTCCAGCTTGCCGTTATATTCGTTGGCAAAGACGCCGTTATGCTTGGTGTAGCCCTCCGGGATGGTTCCCTCTAAAGTGGCCTGGTAGTCCGCCCGGTCCAGCACCTCCACCTGGATGGGGCCGCCGTGGAAGTCGTCCACCGGGTCCCAGGGCCCGCCCGCATCGGCGCAGACATAGGAGTGGGCGGTGGCGGCGTATTCGCTCAGGCCGATGAAGTTGCCCACCATGCTGGCAGTCGCCTGGGTGCGCACGTTCACGTCCGCGAAGCAGTACCGGATGACGCTGCCCTGCTGGTGGCCTGCAAAGCCTCCCGCCATCCGGGCGGTCAGGCCGCGCCCAGAGGCGTCCGCCACCACATCGACGGTGCCGCTGGCGGAGCAGCCCTCATACCAGCCCTGGCGGGCGGCCCCCGCCAGGCCGCCGGTCCCATCGGTGCCGGTGACCTGGATGTCCACCGCATGGCAGTCCACCATTTCGGCGGTGTCGGTGAACCCCACCATGCCCCCCACGCTGCTCGAGCCGCTGACGCTACCCGAGACGGTGCAGTGGTAGACCCCGCCGGAGAGGCTGCCCACCAGGCCGCCCACGTCGCTGCCGCCCTGGATGGAGACCCCCTCCAAGGAGTAGGCCTCCACCAGGTGGGCGGGCACCTGGGTCACCCGCTCATCGTCCGTCCGGCGGAAGGTCCCCGGTTCCGCCTGGGCCTGGGCCATGGCGATGCAGTAGGCCGCCGCGATGTCGTTCGGCAGCTCCTGGGGGCTCTGGACCGGCCGGCCGCCCGCCAGCGCCTCGTAGAGGGCGACTGGCTGCTCCAGCAGTGCTTGGGCGGCCTGTAGCCTCTCCCCGGTGAGGGGCTGCCCCTCGCTCCCGCCATCCGCCGCCGATGCCGCTTCCCCCTGGGGCTCCCCGGCGGGGGCACCCTCCGGGGCGGCATCGCTGGCGGCTGCCCCGGCGCCGGAACTGGCGGCGCCGGAGCCCGCCTCCCCGGCCGCGGAATTCCCCCGGGCGGCGCACCCGGCCAGCAGCGCCGCCGCCAACACCAGTGAAAGCATCCGTTTCATCTATTTTCCCTCCATTTTTACAAAAACCGCGCCAAATGCG
>DXES01000062.1 GCA_019114825.1 Candidatus Anaerotruncus excrementipullorum | reverse complement strand
CCACATGGTCTGCTACAGCGCCGATCCATCTAAAGGGTACCTCACCAAAGAGGGGCTGGCACAGATGCGCTCGGTGCTGGCGCGGGATATCTTCCGGCAAGATCTCACCGAGATCTATAAACGGCAGACCCAGAGCAGGGAGGATCTGGTGCGGGAGAGCCAAACCGCTCTGCGGGATGCCATTCGCACTCCCACCCGCCGCCGGAAATCAGCGGCGGGTGTTTGGCTACCTGCTGGGGACGCGGCAGATCAACCGCGCGGTGCTCACAGCCTTTGTACGGAAGGGCCTTGTCTATGAGGACCTGCCCTACCACAACGTCGTCTTTGTGGGACTGGACGCGGCGGGAGTCCCCCGGCACGCCCATAAGCGGAGTACCAACAGCGAAGGGAAGTCCTTCCGCCTCAATGTGGAGGGAAGCGATCCGGCCCACAGCTTCCACTGGGTGGGAACCAGCAGGCAGCTCTATGTGTTCGAAGCCCCCATCGACCTGCTCTCCTATATCACACTGCACCCGGAGGGTTGGCAGCGGCACAGCTAACCAAAGACAGCGAGATTGTAGTGACCTATACCGCCACCCTGAACGAGGGCGCGACGATCGGCGGGGCGGGCAACCCCAACACCGTCAAGCTGGAATACTCCAACAATCCCAACCAGGGCGGCGAAGGGGATACCGGCAAAACCCCGGAGAACAAGGTCACCGTCTTCACCTTCCAGCTGAATATCGACAAGAAGGACGAGAAGAACCAGCCTTTGAAAGGCGCGGGCTTCACCCTCTATAAATATGATGCGGACGCCGAGGGTGAAGAAGCTGACAAATGGAGTCTAGTGGGCACGGAAATCAAGGGCGAGGACCTGACGTCCTTTACCTGGGAGGGCCTGGATGCCGGCAGATATAAACTGGTGGAGTCCACCACGCCCAGCGGCTACAACACCATGGAGGACATCGAGTTCACCATCACCGCGACCTTCTCCGATGAGGATCCGGTCAGCGTAGACGCTTTGAACGTCGCGGTCACCGAGAATCCCAACCTGGCCGAGCAGCCTGTAATGAGCACTGATCGGGACAGTGGCACGATTTCCTCTACCGTTGTGAACGAAAGCGGCGCCCAGCTGCCCAGCACCGGCGGCATCGGTACCACCATCTTCTATGTGGTGGGCGGAGTCCTGGTGGTGAGGGCGGTTGTCCTGCTGATCGCCAAGCGGCGGGTGGCCCGTCGCTAACCGCCCATGAACATCCTGCTGTGTGCCGGGGAGGCCCCCTCCCCGGTATACAGCGGCAAGGAGAGCTCTGTAGATGAAAAAGCATTGGACAACCCTTTTATTGATCCTGGTTTTTGTGACAGGGCTCTCCCTGCTGCTGTATCCCACCATCAGCGATGTTTGGAATTCCCTGCACCAGTCCCGGGCCATCGCCGGATATACCGATTCGGTGGCCCAGCTGGATGAAAACGACTATGCACAGGTGTGGCAGGAGGCCCGGGCCTACAACCAGGCCCTCCCCCGGGATAACGGACGGTACTCCCTTTCGGACAGCCAGCGGGAGGAATACAACCGCCTATTAAACGTATCGGGGAATGGGGTCATGGGCTATGTGGAGATCCCCCGCATCAGCTGTTCCCTGCCGCTCTACCACAGCGTCGATGAGGCGGTTTTGCAGGTGGGGGCGGGGCACATCCCCGGTTCCTCCCTGCCGGTGGGCGGCCCTGGGACCCACTGCGTGATCTCCAGCCACCGAGGCCTGCCCTCCGCCAAGCTCTTTACCGACCTGGATCAGATGGAGGAGGGGGACCTGTTCCAGCTCCATGTGCTCCGGGAAACCCTCACCTACCAGGTGGCGCAGATCCTGGTGGTGGAGCCGGAGGATGTTTCCGCCTTGGAGATTCAGGAGGGGCAGGACCTGTGTACCCTGGTCACCTGCACGCCCTATGGTGTAAACTCCCACCGGCTGCTGGTGCAGGGGGTCCGCGTGGAGAACCCGGAGGAGGGCCCTGCGGTCTATGTCATGGCGGACGCCAGCCGGGTGGAGACCGCAAAATCGGCAGCGGTTCTGGCTGCCCTGCTGCTGCCGCTATTGTTGGCGCTATTTTTCCTGTTGGGCAAACGAAGAAGATAAGGAGGTGAGCGGGATGGGCTTCAAAAAAATACTTGGGGGCGCTGCGGCGTTCCTGTTGGCCTTGTCTCTGGCAGTTTGCCTGTTTCCCCAGCCTGCGCTGGCTTACACCCGGATTGAAACCGGACGGGAAACCTCCCTCACGATCCAGTATGGCGACGGCGAGCGAATCTCCGGCGTCTCCTTTTCCCTCTACCGGGTGGCGGAGGTATCCGAAACGGTCCGCTTTACCCTGACGGGGGAGTTCTCGGATTACCGGGTATCCCTGGAGGATCTGGACAGCGGGGATTGGCGGGATTTGGCGGAAACCCTGGCCGCCTATGCCGCCCGGGACCGGCTTTCCCCGCTCAAAACCGGGGAGACCAACCGGGAGGGCCGGCTGGTCTTTTCCAATCTAAAAACGGGGCTATACCTGGTGGTGGGAGAGCGGTCCCGGGATGGGCGGTATACCTATGAACCCGAACCGTTTTTAATCTGCCTGCCCAATTTGAGCCCCTCCGGCCTGTGGCAGTATAACGCCGAAGCGGCCCCCAAATATGAAAAAGACAGGCGCCCCAGCCACGGGGACGACGATACCCGGGACCTGCGGGTCCGCAAAGTCTGGGAGGATGACGGGGCCGCCGGACGGCCCTCGAAAATTGAGGTGCAGCTGCTGCGCAACGGGCGGGTATACGATACGGTCACATTGAGCCGGAGGAACAACTGGAGGCATACCTGGTACGACCTGGACCGGGATGACCGCTGGCAGGTGGTGGAAAAGTGGACCCCGGAGGGGTATACCGTATCGGTGAACCGGGAAGGGACCACCTACCTGATGACGAATACCCGCACCGGCCGCCCGCCTGCCCCAAATCCGCCGGAGGAACACCTGCCCCAGACCGGACAGCTCTGGTGGCCGGTGGCGCCCCTGGCCCTGGCGGGGATGGTGCTCTTCGGCATCGGCTGGCAGCTGGAGCGGAGGCGGTGACCCCCATGGAACTGCGGCGGAAGATGCGGGTCGGCCCCCTATTGATGGCTGCCGGCCTCCTGTTGGTGCTCTGCGCGGCCGCCCTGGCGGGCTACAACCTCTGGGACGGCGCCCGGGCGGGGCGGGAAGCTACCCGGGTGCTGGAGCAGCTGCCCCAGGCGCTCCCGGACAGCAAAACCCCGGAGGAGACGCCGGAATACCTCCTGAATCCCCAGATGGAGATGCCCTTGGCCTGGGTAGACGGCTACGCCTATGTGGGCAGGCTGGAGATCCCGGATTTGGGACTTACCCTGCCAGTGATGGACGAATGGACGGAAGAAGGGGCCAAAATCGCCCCCTGCCGGTACGCTGGCTCCGCCTATTTGGATAACCTGGTGATCGCGGGACACAACTACAGCGGCCACCTCCAAGGGGTGGAAAAGCTGGAGATGGGGGCCCAGGTCCGGTTCTCGGATCTGGACGGCAACCTGTTTTCCTATGCGGTGACAGGGATCGAGACGCTGAACCCTGCCCAGGTGGAGGAGATGGTGGAAAAGGACGGCTGGGATCTCACCCTCTTCACCTACAACTATGACGGGAGCGTCCGGCTGGCCGTGCGCTGTGGCCG
>DXES01000061.1 GCA_019114825.1 Candidatus Anaerotruncus excrementipullorum | reverse complement strand
TGGCCCCTCGGTTTCCGCTCGCCAGCCTCCCCCCTTGGGGGGAGGGTAGGGAGAGGGGTCAACCTTAGCTCCCCCCGCAGGGAATTTTGATCCCCTCCGGTCTGATGCTTTCTCTTTAGGCGGTGGGAAATCGAGGGGGCGGGGTTTGGGGGCTGTTGGTTCTACGGAGGGCGGCTGCTGGCGGAGGGGACCTCTCCGGCCCTGCGGGCCACCTCCCCTTTCCAAGGGGAGGCTGAGAGGGGCGGGTGGGGCAAATGAAAAGCCCCCCGCGAATGGGGGGCTTTCTGTTACACCTGGATGCCGGTGACCTGTTCAAAGGTGCGGTAGAGCACCTGGTCCCGGTCGGCCTCGGGCAGCCCCAGGGCCAAAAACCGCTCCAGCTCCCGGGTGTGGTCCCACATGGGGAAATCGGTGCCGAACATGAACCGCTGGGGCCCAAAGTAGTAGAGCAGCCGCAGGGCATCCTCCTTGGAGAGGAAGGAGAGGCTGCTGCAGGTATCGAAATAGACGTTGGGCAGCTTTAGGCAGAGCTGGGCCTCCTCCCACCGCTCATAGCCGCCAAAGTGGGCGGCGATACAGGTGAGCTCGGGCACCGCCACCGCTACATTGTGGATCCGCTGGGGGCGGGAGTATTCAAACCGGCTGTCCCCCGCATGGAAGAGCACCGGCAGCCCCAGCTGGGCCAGCCGCCGGTAGACCGGCAGCATGGCCGGGTCGTCGGTGTTGAATTTTTGCAGGTCGGCGTGGAATTTGACCCCCCGGAACCCCAGCTCCACAATCCGGTCGATTTCGGAATAGGGGTCCTCCATGGCCGGGTGGAGGGTGGCAAACGCCACAAACTGGGGGTATTGCTGGCACTTCTGGTGGAGGAAATCGTTGATGGATTTCACCTGGCCGGGGGTGGTGGCCGGGGAACAGACCAGGTATTTGCGCACCCCGATCTTGCTGCCCTGTTCCACCAGGGTGTGGGGGAACCCGGTGGTATACATGGGCAGATGGTAAAACCGGCTGACGCTCTCCCGGGCTTTGGGGGCGATGGCGCCGGGGAAGATATGGGCGTGGGCATCTACAATTTTTAACGGCTGCATGGCGGTGGGCCTCCCTTCCTTGGGGCAAAAAAAGCGGCGCCCCGCCGCTCCGGCGCCATCGTGCGCAGGGGCTGCTGGGGCGCTGCCTTTTGGGGGATTGGGGGGGAGCTGGGGCAGGGCCCGGCCCCCCGGGCGTTTTTTTGGCGTCCCCGAGAGGATTTGAACCTCCGGCCTACCGCTTAGGAGGCGGTTGCTCTATCCAACTGAGCTACGGGGACGGATACCAAAATTTATTATAGGGCCCCGGGGGGCGTTTGTCAACCAAAAGGGGGGGCAAAAGTTGCCGGGAAAAATCCGCCGCCCCCACTTTTAAATTCCCACAAAGTGTGCTATAGTAAATGCGTGTATGTTTTGCGGCCATTTGCCAAGTTGGGGGAAGGGCTTTGGAGCCCGCGGCCGCCCCCCGGAAAGGATGGAAAGATGATTCGAGAGAAATCCTGCGGCGCCCTGGTCTACCGGGACCGGGAGGGCGTCAAAGAGCTCCTATTGATCAAACACCGCAGCGGCGGCCACTGGTCGTTCCCCAAAGGGCATGTGGAGGGGAGCGAAAACGAGGTACAGACCGCCCTGCGGGAGATCAAGGAGGAGACGGGGCTGGATGTGGTGCTCTGCCAAAATTTCCGCCAAAGTGTGGAATATTTCCCCAAGCCCCATGTAAAAAAGCAGGTGGTCTATTTCCTGGCCCACCCGGCGGGGGATGACACCGTCCACCGGCAGGAGGAGGAGATCAGCGAATACCGCTGGGCCCCCCTGGCGGATGCGGACAGCATGGTCACCTTCCGCAACGACAAAAACCTGATCCGGGAAGCCCGCCGTTACCTCTCCCAGGAAGGGTGAGCGGGCTTTCCCGCGAAAACGGGGCGGGGGCTATCCCGCCCCAAACCGAAAAAAGTGTAGGTGTATTGTTGTGTTTGCCTTTTCCCGCGCCGCCAAGCGCCGGCGGCTGACCTTCTATCCTGTACGCACCATCGCCCTCTCCTTTGCCGCCACCATCCTCATCGGCTCGCTGCTATTGATGCTGCCCATCTCCAGCCGGGAGGGGACGGTGACCCCATTTTTGGACTGCCTATTCACCGCCACCTCCGCCACCTGTGTCACCGGGCTGGTGGTCTATGACACCTATCTGCACTGGACCGGCTTTGGCCAGGTGGTCATCATCGCCCTGATCCAGGTGGGCGGGCTGGGGCTCTCCACCCTGGCCGCCTTTTTCAACCTGTTGATCGGCAGGAAGATGGGATTGCGGGGGATGCACCTGGCCCAGGAGTCGGTGGCCGCCCTGGGGGATGATATCCGCCAGCTGCTCAAGACGGTGGTGGCCACCGCCCTGGTGGTGGAATCGGCGGGGGCGCTGCTGTTGATGACCGTCTTTGTCCCCAACTATGGGCTGGAGGGGGTGGCCATTGCCGCCTTCACCGCCATCTCCGCCTTCTGCAATGCGGGCTTTGACCTGATGGGCCGCCATGAGGCGTATATCTCCCTGTGCGGCTATGCGGATAACCCCCTGGTGCTGGGGGTGGTGGGGTGCCTCATCATTGTGGGGGGCATCGGCTTTTTGGTGATCCACGACCTGCTGGAATACCGGCGGACCAAAAAACTGCTGCTCCACACCCGGATCGTCCTGGTGGCCACCGGGCTGCTGATCCTATTGGGTACGGTGGCCATCGCCCTGCCCGAATGGAACAACCCCGCCACCCTGGGCCCCATGAGCCCGCTGGAGAAGCTTGGCAACAGCTGGTTCCATGCGGTCTCCTGCCGCACCGCCGGCTTCAACTCCTTCCCCCTGCAGGAGATGCACAGCAGCACCAAGCTGTTCTCCATCCTGCTCATGTTCATGGGCGCCGCCCCCGGCTCCACCGGCGGCGGCATCAAGGTGACCACCGTGACGGTGATCTTTATGACCGTCTGGTGTGTCATCCGGGGGGATGAGGACACGGTGATCCTTGGCCGCCGGATCCCCAAGGGCGCGGTGTATAAATCCCTGGCGGTGGCCATGCTGGGGGTGCTGGGGGTGGGCATCACCTCCGGCTGCATCCTGGCCACCGTGGAGAGCCAGGTGCCGGTCTCGGGCATCGATGCGGTGTTTGAGAGCGTCTCCGCCTTCGCCACCGTGGGCCTGTCGGTGGGGGTCACCGGCATTGCCAACTCCATCTCCCGGCTGCTGTTGATTTTGCTGATGTATGTGGGCCGTCTGGGCCCGGTCTCCTTCTTCCTGGCGCTGGCTGCCCGGGCGTATGAAAACCGCCACCAGGTGCTGCCGGAGGGGAAGATCCAGATCGGCTGAGGGCGGAAAAAAAGAGGGGCGGTGCGCCGTCCCCCCTTTTTCTCCCCTAGCGGGTCATGGCCTCCATGCTGTCCAGCACCGAACCCAGGGTGCGGATGGCGCGGTTGGCGTTCTGTTTGAGCTTTTTGCCCGGGTGGCGGTGCTTTTGGTGCATCGCCAGCGCCGCGGCCCCCACCGCAGCGGCGGCCGCCATGCCGGTCATGGCGGTGGCTGTAGCCTTGTTCATTGGCAGTTCCCTCCCTCTGGGTGTTTCTGGCCTGCCCGGCGGTTGGCCGGGGCAGGGCCGAGGTTAGTTTGCCCCGGCCGGGGCGGGGCTAGTCCCTTTGGGCGGGGGATTTTTTTGCGGGGCTTTGGCCTTTTGGGCGCAAAAAAAGCGGGAGGGCGGGCGTGGGGGCCCTTCCCTCCCCGAAAAATCCCCCGGCGGTCCCCTTTTTTCCAAAATCCTGAAAAAATTCCCCCTCTGGAGGTGCCCACACTATGGAACAGCCCATCCCAAGAATTGCCGCCATCCACAGCTTAGCCGGCTTTGGCCGCAGTTCGCTGGCGGTCATCATCCCCACCCTTTCGGCCATGGGGATCCAGGTCTGCCCCATCCCCACCACCGTCCTCTCCACCCATACCGGCGGCCTGGGGGAGGTGGAGATGCGGGACCTGACCAACTACATCCACCCCTGTGTGGAGCACTATAAGCGGCTGGGGCTGGAGTTCTCCTGCATCTATTCCGGCTTCCTCTCCAACCCCTCCCAGGCCAAGGAGGTCTCCGAGTTTATCCAGGCCTATCCGGGGGCTTTGGCGGTGGTGGACCCGGTGATGGGGGACCACGGCAAGCCCTACCGCACCTATACCGCCGAGCTGATGGAGCAGATGCGGGGGCTGGTGGGTTCCGCCGACCTGATTACCCCCAACCCCACCGAGGCCTATCTGCTGCTGCGCCGCAGCTATACCCCCGAGCCCCTCACCCGCCAGAGCCTGCGCAGCATGCTGGCCCAGCTGGGGGAATTGGGGCCCAAATATGTGGTGATCACCGGGGTGGAGCTGGCCAGCGGCGGCTGCGCCAATGTGGGCTACGCCAAGGAGCAGAACAACTTTTGGATGGTCCCCTATGACTATGTGCCCACCTCCTATCCCGGCACCGGGGATATCTTTGCCAGCGTGCTCACCGGCTCCATGCTCCGGGGGGACAGCTTCCCCATCGCCATGGACCGGGCCACCCAGTTTGTGGAGCTGGCCATCAAGACCACCTTCAGCTACGGCACCGACACCCGTTACGGCGTCATGCTGGAGCGCTGCCTGGCCTGGCTCACCCAAAACGAGGTGCTGAAAAACTACCAGCTGCTCTAAAAGACGGCCCCCTCCCAAAATGGGAGGGGGCCGCTTTGCACCCCCAAAGAGCCGCCCCCCGATTTCCCACCGCCCGCCCCCTCAGCCTCCCCTTGGAAAGGGGAGGTGGCCCGAAGGGCCGGAGAGGTTCTATCCGTCAGCAGCCACCCTCCGTAGAACAACTACCCCCAAATCCCAGCCCCTCGACTTCCCACCGCCTAAAGAGAAAGCATCAGACCGGAGGGGATCAAAATTCCCTGCGGGGAGAATAAGGTTGCCCCCTCTCCCTGCCCTCCCCCCAAGGGGGGAGGCTTTTGTAATTTGGGGGCAGCTGCCCTCTTTTTTCTTAGGCTCCCCTTTTAAGGGGAGC
>DXES01000060.1 GCA_019114825.1 Candidatus Anaerotruncus excrementipullorum | reverse complement strand
CACCCCCGTCTCGGTGGCCCTCAAGCAGATCCAGTCCCGGGCGGTGCCCCCCCGGCAGCTGAACCCCCAGATCCCCGAGGGGCTGCAGGAGATCACCCTGCACGCCATGGAGAAGGATGTCCACAAGCGCTACCAGTCGGCGGCCCAGATGCTCCGGGACATCGACGAGTTCAAGCGGGACCCCTCCATCTCCTTTGAATACAAGTACCTGGGGGACGGCTCCCGCCCCCACCCCCATACCCCCAAGACCTCCCGCCAGCAGAAGCGGGAGCGCAAGGAGCAGAAGCGCCAGGCCCGCCGGGAGCGGGCGCCCATTTTGGCGGTGCTGGCGGGGGTGACCGCCGGGTTTGTCATCGTCACCGCCTGCTTCATCGGTTGGATGTTCTATATGAACAACCCCTTTGTCACGGTGGAGGACACCCGGGTGCCCGACCTGATCGGGCAGTCCTGGGACGACCTGCGGGTCTCCAACCAGTACCCGGATTTTGTCATCGAGATGGATGGGGAACCCCAATACAACAGCGAATACGGCCAGGGGGTCATCTACGACCAGGAGCCGGAGGAGGGGGCCAACGTGAAGGTGGGCTCCACCATCCGGGTGCGGGTGAGCCGGGGGGCCCAGACGGTCTCCCTGCCCGACTTTGCCGGGTGGGACGCGGTCCAGGCCCGGGCCCAGCTGGAGGAGTGGGGCCTGGCGGTGGACGAAAAGCTGCTGTTTGACGACAATGTCCCCGCCGACAGCGTGGTGCGCACCGCCCCCGCCGCCGAGACGGAGGTCTCCGCCGGGGAGACGGTGACCATCTATGTGAGCATGGGCAAGGAGGAGACCCTGAAGAATGTGCCGCCCCTGGAGGGCATTAGCCCCGAGGACGCCAAGACCCTCCTAGAGTCGATGGGCTTCAAGGTCTCGGTGCGCTACGACGACGAGTTCGACGGGGACGAGGCGTTGGAGGGCCTGATCATCGGCCAGTCCCCCGCCCAGGGCAGCCAGGTGGCGGAGGGCACCGTCATCGAGGTGACGGTGGCCGGCCAGCGGGACGACTCCACCAAGACCCAGCTGATGATCCGCCTGCCCAGCGAGATCAACCGCCTGGTGGAGATGAGCCTGACCATCGACGGGGTGGAGGAGGTCACCGACACCCTCAACCCCTCCCAGGCCAAGGTCTGGCGGCCGGTGCTCACCGGCGAGGGGGTCAGCGAGATCGAGATCTACTTCGACGGCGAGCTCTACCAGGTATACGACATGGACTTTGACACCAATCCGCCGGAGTTCACCCTGTTGGACGACTACTCCGACGAGTTTACCGAATGACCCCCGCCGCGCCCCTGGAGGGGCTGATCGTCAAGGCCACCGGCGGCTTCTACTATGTACAGGCCGGCGGCCTGTGGGAGTGCCGGGCCCGGGGCCTGTTCCGCAAGCAGGGGGTCCGCCCCCTGGTGGGGGACCGGGGGCTGGTGGAGCCCACCGGGGAGGGGGAGGGCTATCTGGTGGGGCTTTTGCCCCGGAAAAACGCCCTTACCCGCCCGGCGGTGGCCAACCTGGACCGGCTGGTGCTGGTGGCCTCGGTGGCCGACCCGGCCCCCAACCTGTTTGTGCTGGATAAATTGATGGCCATCGCCTGCCACCAGGGGATCCCCCCGGCGCTGGCGGTGACCAAAGGGGACCTGGCCGACCCGGAACCGCTGGCGGCGGTCTACCGCCGGGTGGGCATCCCGGTCTTCACCCTCACCCCCCAGGGGGGCGGGCTGGAGGAGCTGCGCCAGGCCCTGGGCCGGGGGATCAGCGCCTTCACCGGCAACAGCGGGGTGGGCAAATCCACCCTGCTCAACCGCCTGGACGGGCGGCTGGGCCTGCAGACCGGCCAGACCAGCCGCAAGCTGGGCCGGGGCCGGCACACCACCCGCCATGTGGAGCTGTTCGCCATGCCCCCGGCGGGGTACATTGCGGACACCCCCGGCTTTTCGGCGGTGGAGCTGGAGCGGTATGAGGTGATCCGCCGGGAGGAGCTGGCGGACTGCTTCCCGGAATTTTCCCGGTTTGTGGGGGACTGCCGGTTCACCGGCTGCTCCCACACGGGGGAAAAGGGCTGCGCGGTGGCGGCGGCGGTGGAGCGGGGGGAGATCCCGCTCTCCCGGTGGGAGAGCTACCGGGCGCTCTACGAGGAGGCCAAAAAGTGGAAGGACTGGGAGCTGAAAAAATGAGGTGTGTGCTGTTTTCCGGCGGCCCGCCGGAGGACTTCGACCAGGTGCCCCTGGAGCTGGGCCCGGCGGACTATGTGATCTGCTGCGACCGGGGGTACGAGGCCGCCCAGCGGTTTGGGGTGCGCCCCCACCTGATGGTGGGGGACTTCGACTCCTACCACGGCCCGGTGGACCCGGCGGTGCCGGTGCAGACGGTGCCGGTGCGCAAGGACGACACCGACACGCTGCTGGCGGTGCGCATCGGGCTGGAGAAGGGGTACCGGGAGTTTTTGATCCTGGGGGGGTTCGGCGGCCGGCTGGACCACACGCTGGCCAACCTACAGACGCTGACCTTTTTGGCCGGGCAGGGGGCCCGGGGGGAGATCCGCTCCAACCGCAACCGGGCCTGGGTGGTCCGGGATGGGGCGCTGGCGCTGGAGCCGGTGGCCGGGTGGCACCTGTCGGTGTTCGCGGCGGAGGGCCCCTGCGAAGGGGTGACGCTGGAGGGGCTGTCCTACCCGCTGGAGGACTACCGGATGGTCCCCAGCTTCCCCATCGGCGTGAGCAATGAATTCACCAGCGGCACCGCGCACATCCGGGTGCGCCGGGGGACGCTGTGGGTGATCGCATCCAAAGAGGGTTGACAAGGAAAGGAGCTGTTGTCCATGACCAACATCACTTGCACGCCTTTTTTTCTCTTTGAGGCCGGCCAATCCAGCCTCTACACCCTGAAAAACCAGAGCGGCATGGCCGTCTCGGTCACCGATTGGGGCGCCTACCTGGTGTCGGTGCTGGCGCCCGACCGCAGCGGCCGCCAGGACGACGTGATCCTCTCCTACAACGACGCCGAGGGCTTTTTCCACCGCCCGGGCTACTATGGGGCCACCGTGGGCCGCAACTGCAACCGGATTGCCGGCGCCCAGGTGGAGCTGGAGGGCAGGACCTACCGCCTGCCCCAGAACGACCACGGCAACAACCTGCACAGCGGCCCCGGCGGCCTGGACCACAAGCTGTGGTCCGCCCAGGTGGCGGAGGGCCCCACCGGCCAGGAACTGGTGCTCACGGCGGTGAGCGCCGACGGGGAGGACGGCTTCCCCGGCAACCTGCGGGTGCGCCTCACCGTCAGCCTGGACGAGCAGAACGGCCTGCAGCTCCACTACCAGGCCGAGACCGACGCGGCCACCCTCTGCAACCTGACCAACCACGCCTATTTCAACCTCAACGGCCACTACCGGGGGGATATTTTGGGCCATGAGCTGCGGGTGAATGCCGGCCGCTATGCCGAGACGGATGAACAGCTGATCCCCACCGGCCGGCTGCTGCCGGTGGAGGGGACCCCGCTGGACTTCCGCACCTTCCATGCCATTGGGGAGCGGATCGATGCGGATTGTCCCGCTCTGCGGTATGGGGGCGGCTACGACCAGTGCTGGGTGCTGGCGGACGGCCGGGGGGTGCTGGGCCTGGCGGCGGAGCTCTACGACCCGGCCAGCGGCCGCCGGATGGAGTGCTGGACCGACCAGCCGGCCATCCAGGTCTATTCGGGCAACGGCATCGACCCGGACCTGGTCTGCAAGGGGGGCGTCCACTACTGCAAGCGGGCGGGGGTGGCCCTGGAGACCCAGCTGATCCCCGACGCCATCCACCATCCCCAGTGGGACAGCCCAGTGCTGCGCCCCGGCCAGCAGTACGACAGCCGCACCATCTACCGGTTTTTCCCGGAATGATCTGACTACATAGGCGCCGGGCGCGGGCAGCGCCGGGCGCTCCGGCCGAAAAGGCCGGGGAGGAGGCAGCTATGACCAAACAGCATGAACCGCTCCTGCCCCGGAGCGAATGGAAGCGCGTGGCCCTGGGGATGGTGGGCTTTGTCATCTACGCCTCGGGGATGAACCTGTTTATCGTCCCGCTGGGGCTGTATAGCGGCGGCTTTACCGGCATCGCCCAGCTGCTGCGCACCCTGGTGGAGACGCTGGGGCTCCGTTTCCCCGGCGTGGACCTGGCCGGCGTGATCTACTGGATGATCAACGCCCCCATGATCCTGTTGGCCTACAAGGCGATCAACCGCACCTACCTGGTCAAAATGCTCATCGGCGTCTCGGCCACCTCGGTGCTGCTGGCGCTGATCCCGGTGCCCGCCCAGCCGCTGGTGGAGGAACCCCTCACCGGCTGCCTGCTGGGGGGGATCATCGGCGGCTTTGGGGTGGGCACCTACCTGAAGGCGGGGTGCTCCTCCGGCGGCAGCGAGGTGCTGGGTATCCTCTTCTCCCGCAAACACCCCAACCTGAGCGTGGGGAAGTTCAACCTGACGGTGAATATCGGCGTGTTCGGCACCTGCCTACTGCTGTTCGACCCCACCGTCACCATCTACTCGGTGATCTCCTCGGTGGTCACCAACCTGATGACCGACCGGGTCCACTCCCAGAACATCAATGTGGAGGCGATCATCATCTCCAAGGTGGGCAACCAGGAGATCGAGCAGCGGATCATGGCGGAGCTGGGCCGGGGGATCACCTACTGGACCGCCAAGGGGGGCTACACCGGCGAGGATGTGGACGTGCTCTACACCGTCTGCTCCAAATACGAGGTGGCCCACCTGCGCCGGATCGTCCACGATATCAACCCCCAGGCGTTCATGGTGGTGAAGGAGGGGCTCTCCATCCGGGGCAACTTCACCCGCAAGCTCCACTGACCCCGCAAAACCCCATAAAAAAGCGCCCTGCCTTTTTGGCAGGGCGCTTTTTGCGCCTTTTGGGGGGCTGCGGCCGGGCTCAGCCCTGGCCCAGCACCGCCCGCACCTTGGAGGTGATCCCCTCCAGGTTGAAGGCGTCCACATACCGCTCGATGGATTTCATCACCGCGTTGATCACGATCCGGTGGGGGTTGAGGCCCACCGACTCCAGGTTGGCGTACATCTTGGCGATCTCGGCCTTGACGGCGGGGTCGTTGAAGGTGTAGTGGCCGCAGATCTCCACCACCTGGGCGGCCAGCTCCTGGTCGGCCAGCACCTGGTCCACCGTGTAGTCCCGTACCTGGCCCACCATCCACTTGCGCCACCGCTGGCTCTCAATGGAGGCCCGGGCGAATACCTGGTAGAACTGGGACTGGCCGGCGATCATCTTACGGTCATAGAGCCACTGCTCGATCTGGCTCAGCCGCAGCAGGGTCTGGGTCTCCACCACGCCGTACTCGGGGGCCACGTTGGTGGCGGTGATGCCCAGGGCGGGGTGCAGCTCCAGGATGAAGGGGGAGAGGTAGTCGCCGTTGTGCTCCTTGAGGCCCACCCCGTGGACCCGGGCGGCTTTGGAGAGGGCCACCGCCTGGTCGGCATTGAAGTGGCCCACATTTTCGGTCAGGCGGGTGAGGGTGCCGGTCTGCCCCACAATGAAGGTGGGGGTGGGCAGGCCCTCCGCCTTCAGCCGGGCCACCAGGGTGTTGATGAACTCGTTGTAGGACTCCACGCTGGTGAGCCCGCCGTTGGTCTCCTCGGTGCCCACCTCATAGGCCACCGGGGGCAGGCCCAGGGCCTTGCGCTGTTCCTCACAGTATTCAATCAGTTCCATGGTCAGGTCCAGCACCATGTCCATGGGGGCCACCTCCCCCACGTCGGGGATCTTGGTGGGGTCGATGTGCAGCAGGTCGAAGCCGGCCTTCAGGTCGTAGAGGTAGGAGCGTTTGCCCAGCTCCATTGCCTCCCGGACGGGGAGCTTGTCGTTGCGCTCCTTATCCCGCTGCCAGGGGCCGCCGTGGTCCCGGCAGAGGTAGTAGAGGCCCTGGTAGCCGCACTTCTCGGCGATTTTGGCGATGTCCCGGCGGAAGGTATCCTGGTTCCAGGAGCAGACATAGCCCCCGCCGAACTCATCCGCGTCCACCTGGTTGCGGCTGGCGATGAACATCACCGGGAAATCCTTCTGTTTGGCCAGCAGGAAGACCGCCTCAATGAGGTTTTCGGACATGGGGCCGATGCCCAGCATGGTACACCGCAGGTTCTGGGTTTCCTCCAGCTTGTAGATGCCCTGCATAAAGGGCTGCAGGCCGATTTTTTCCATTGGGAATACCTCCTTTTGCAATTTGTGCGGCTGTGAAACGGCTTATAAGAGATCCCGCGCCAAGAGTACCGCCCCGGTGGTCCCCGCCAGGGACCCCAGGGAGGCTTTGTCAACCCGGATCAGATGGGCGTTTTTGGCGTAGGAGTAAGCCCTGGCCCCCTCCAGGATGGGTGCCTCCATCAGGTCCCAGGCGTTGCTCACCCCGCCGCCGAAGACGAACAGGTCGGGGTCCAGCACCTGGTTGAGGATGCCGGCGGCGGTGCCCAGCCGGTACATGGCGTCCTGCCAGATCTCCCGGCAGAGGGGATCCCCGGCCCGCACGCCATTTTCCACCGCCCGGGCGTCCACCTGGGGGGCCTGCTCCAGGCAGGAGCGGGCCCCGGCGGCCAGGGCCTGGCGGGCCCGGCGGGCGATGGAGGTGCCGGAGGAATAGAGCTGCACGCATCCCCGGCTGCCGCAGGGGCAGGCGGGGCCCTGGGGGTCCACGGTGATGTGCCCCAGCTCGGCGGCGGACCCATGGGCCCCGTCCAGCACCTTGCCGTCCAGGACGATGCCGCCCCCCACGCCGGTGCTCACGGTGAAATAGACCACCGAGGCGCAGCCCCGGCCCGCCCCGGCCACCGCCTCGGCATAGGCGGCGGCGTTGGCGTCGTTTTCCAGGTAGACGGGTACGCCCAGCGCCTGCTGGAACAGCTGGCGCACCGGCACATCCTGCCAGCCGGCGGTGGCCACCTGGATGATCCGGCCGGCCCGCAGGTCCAGCGGCCCGGGGCAGCTGAGCCCCACCGCCCCCAGCTGCGCCTGGGGCAGCCCGGCCTCCCGGAACAGCGCCTCCACCAGCCGGACACAGGCGCCCAGCACCGGCGCAAAGTCGCTGCCCGGCGGGGTGGGGCACTGGCGGGTGGCCAAAAGCCCCCCGTCCTCCCCGGCCAGGGAGGCGGCAATCTTGGTGCCGCCCAGGTCGATTCCTACCAGATACAAGGCCGATGCCCCCTCTTTTTTCACGGGATGAGAGTACGGCTTTAATGTATCACGATAAGATATCAATGTCAATAATTGAGAAAAAACAAATTTTGACATAGAAAAACATGCACAAAATTTTAAAAAATTATAGGGTAACTTAATGAATTTAATCCAGAAATCTTGCGCGCCTCTCCAGAAAATGTTATAGTAATAGACAACGTGGCGTCAAGACTTGATAAAAAGTCCGAAATGCCGGACTGGGCCCCCAGGGGGCGGCTTTGAAACGGAGGGTGCGGAAGATGGAAACTTTGAAAATCGGGCTGGTGAGCTCCTCCCAGCTGAGCTTTTTTGGCGATAAGGCCGGCCGCTATGCGGTCTACGCCCAGCAGATGGAGCAGCTGGGCCGCGAGCTGGGCTTTGACCTGTATATCCACCCAGGCACGGTCATCACCCCGGACGAGGCCCGGGCTGCCGTCCGGGCGCTGGAGGCCGAGCAGGTGGACTTCATCCTGCTCCAATGCACCAGCTATTCGGCGGGCACCCTGGCCCCCATCTTTGCCCGGGCCCGGGCGGCCCTGGGCCTGTGGGCAATCCCCGAGCACGGCCAGTCCGGCCCGGTGCTGTTCAACTCCTTCTGCAGCATCAACATGTATTCCGGCATCATCGGCCACTATCTGAAGGACTACAAGATCCCCATCAAGTGGTTCTATGGGGATGTGGACGACCGGCTGTTCATCGACCGGCTGCAGATCACCGTCCGGGCGCTGCGGGCGATCAAACGGATGCGCCACGCCAAAGTGGCCCTGGTGGGCGGCATCGCCCCCGGCTTCGACGACCTGTACGACGACGAGCGTAAGCTGATCCGCCTGTTCGACGGCATGCAGATCAACCGCCTGCACGAGTATTCGGAGGTGCGGGACCGGGCGGTGGCCTACTCCCAGGAGCAGGTGTCCGCCGAGATGGAGAAGCTCTCCGCCGCCGCCAACGGCGTCTTTGACCAGCGGGCCCGCCTGGCTTTGGAGACCAACGCCCGCTTCTCTTTGGCCTACGACGACTTTGTGAAGGAGTACGGCTACGACGCGCTGGCGGTGAGCTGCTGGCCCAAGTTCCAAAACGAGTTCACCTACAGCGTCTGCGCGGTGGTGGCCGGCCTCAACGACAAGGGGATCCCCACCGCCTGCGAGGGCGACCTGACCAGCGCCATCAGCATGCTGCTGCTCAAGTATATTGCCGATGATGTGTGCACCCTCATGGACATGAGCGCCTTCGACCGGGAGGACGACACGGTGCTCATGTGGCACTGCGGGCCCACCGCCAGCCGGTTCTGCCAGAAGGGCGGCTACCAGCTGAGCGTCAACTATACCGGCATGGCCCACCCCGAGGGCTCCACCGAGCCGTTTGGCTGCGGCGTGGTCCGGGACCTGGTGTGCGACCCCGGCCAGATGACCATCGGCCGGATCTACGGGGAGGCCGACCAGCTGTTGGTGGCCGGCGGCAGCTTCCTGGGGGATGTGAAGCCCAGCTTCTGCGGCTCCCGGGGCTGGATGGGGGATCTGACCCTCAACCGCAAGCCCATCTCCGCGTTGGACCTGGTGAACACCCTGCTGGTCCAGCGGTTCGCCCACCACTACCCCATCGTCCCCGGCGACTACACCAAGGAGCTGATGGAGGCCATGGGCTGGCTGGGGCTCAAGCCGGTGAAGGCGGTGCCCTACGAGGACTACCTGCAGTCCCCCGAGGAGTAAGACGGAGTCCGGCGCCTTTGGCGCTTGACGATAAACAGGCGAAAATCAAACAGCAAATTAGGAGGTAAAAAAATGAAAAAGATCCTAACTGCCCTGCTGGCCGGTCTAATGGTTCTCTCGCTGGCCGCGTGCGGAGGCTCCGAGTCCTCCTCCACGGCGGAACCCGCTTCCTCCGCCCCGGCTGCGTCCGAGGCTGCGGAAGAGGAGGCCCCTGCCGAGGAAGAGGCCCCCGCTGAGGAAGAGGCCCCCGCTGCCGACCTGAGCGGCATGACCATCGGCGCTTCCATCCGGAAGTACGACGACACCTACCTGACCGAGCAGCGCAACCACATGCAGGCCAAGGCGGACGAGATGGGCATCGCCATCGACTTCACCGACTCCAAGGCCGACCAGACCACCCAGAACAACAACATCGACATCTACATCACCAAGGGCTACAACGCGCTGGCGGTGAACATGCAGGAGCGTTCCGCTGCTGACGTGGTCATCCAGAAGGCCCAGAACGCCGACATCCCCGTGGTGTTCTTCAACACCGAGCCGTTCGCCGAGGCGATGGCCCTGTGGGACAAGGTCTACTATGTGGGCGCCAAAGCCGAGGAATCCGGCCTGATGCAGGGCCAGGCGATGGTGGAGTACTGGAACAACAACCCCGAGGCCGATAAGAACGGCGACGGCATTGTCCAGTATGTCATCATCATGGGCGAGCCCGGCCACCAGGATGCTGAGCTGCGCTCCGAGTACTGCGTCAAGGCGATGACCGACGCCGGCCTGCAGGTGGAAGAGGTCGCGGTGGACACCGCCATGTGGGACCGCGTCCAGGGTCAGGACACCATGGCCACCTTCCTGGCTGCCCATGACAACATCGAGGCGGTCTTCTGCAACAACGACGACATGGCGCTGGGTGCCATCGAGGCTCTGAAGGCCCAGGGTTACTTCACCGAGGGCGGCCCGTACATGCCTGTCTTCGGCGTTGACGCCACCGAGCCCGGCAAGGACGCCATCCGTGAGGGCACCATGCTGGCCACCTCCCTCAACGACGCCCAGAACCAGGGCTACGCCGTTGTGGAGCTGTGCGCGCTGCTGGCCCAGGGCCAGACCCCCACTGCCGACAACTTCAGCTATGAGATGGACGGCCAGTATGTCTGGATCCCCTATGTGGCTGTGACCGCGGAGAACGTGGATCAGTTCAGCTGAACAAAACAGAATAGGCGAATTGCGGGGGAGATGCAAGTCTCCCCCGCTTCTGAAGGGGGGAACGCAGTGCGATGAGCAGTGAAAATGGCTACATACTGGAGATGAACAACATCACCAAACGATTCCCCGGTGTTCTGGCGCTGGATAAGGTTACCCTGAAGGTCAAGCCCGGCACGGTGCATGCCCTGATGGGGGAGAACGGCGCGGGAAAATCCACATTGATGAAGTGCCTGTTCGGCATCTATGTCCGGGACGAAGGGGATGTGATCCTGGACGGGCAGTCGGTGAACTTCTCCGGCACCCTGGACGCGATCCAGCACGGGATCGCCATGATCCACCAGGAGCTCCATCCGGAACCCCACCTGACGGTGATGGAGAATGTCTGGCTGGGGCGCCTGCCCAAAAAAGGGATCGTCGTAGACTATGGAAGAATGTACCGGGACACCAAGGAGCTGTTGGAGCGCCTGAAATTGAGCATGGACCCCAAGGCCCTGGTGAAAACCCTCTCGGTGTCCCAGATCCAGGCGATCGAGATCGCCAAAGCGGTTTCTTTTAACGCGAAAGTTATCATCATGGACGAACCGACCTCCTCCCTCACCGAGGACGAGGTGGAGCACCTGTTCGAGATCATCCGTGATCTGCGCTCCAAAGGGGTCGCCGTGATTTATATTTCCCACAAGATGGAGGAGATCAAGCAGATCTCCGACCAGGTCAGCATCATGCGCGACGGCCAGATGATTGGCACCTGGGAGAGCGACGAGCTCACCACCGATATGATCATCTCCAAGATGGTGGGCCGGGACCTGTCCAACCGGTTCCCGCCCAAGACCAACACCCCGGGGGAGGTCTATCTAAGGGTGGAGAACTTCTCCTCCATCTATCCCCGCAGCTTCCAGGATGTGAGCTTTGAGCTGCGCCGGGGCGAGATCCTGGGCCTGGGCGGCCTGGTGGGCGCCCAGCGCACCGAGCTGATGGAGGCGGTCTTCGGCCTGCGCCGGCTGAAATCGGGGAAACTCTATATCAACGGCCAGGAGAAGAAGATCACCAGCTCCTCCGACGCCATGGACAACGGCATGGCCATGCTCACCGAGGACCGCAAGGGCTCCGGCATCTTCCCGATCCTCGGCGTGGGCGAAAATACCTACATCGCCGTCTACAAGCGGCTGGCCAAGTTTTTGGGGTTCATCAACCTGAAAAAGTGCGTCCAGCTGGCCCAGGAGAGCATCAAGCGGCTGGCCATCAAGACCCCCAGCATCAAAACCCCCATCAGCAGCCTTTCGGGCGGCAACCAGCAGAAGGTGCTGTTCGCCCGCTGGCTGCTCACCGAGCCGGAGATCCTGCTGCTGGATGAGCCCACCCGCGGCATCGACGTGGGCGCCAAGTACGAGATCTACTCGATCATCGCCGACCTGGCCGCCCAGGGCAAGTGCATCATCATGATCTCCAGCGAGATGCCGGAGCTGATCGGCATGGCCGACCGGATCATGGTCATGTGCGAGGGCAAGAAGGCAGGCGAGCTGGAGGGGGACGCGATCAACGAAGAGGAGATCATGCGTCTGGCCACCAAATTCATGGTATAGGAGAGGGGCTGAAGTATGGATACGGCAAATACAACCGCCAATAAGATCAAGCGATTCCTCATTGACAACACCATCACACTCTGCCTGGTGCTGCTGGTGGTTATCATCATCTGCATCGAGCCCAGGTTCTTCTCGTTCAACGTCCTGCGGGACGTGCTGCTGCAAAACTCCACCAAGCTGATCATGGCCTGCGGCATGATGTTCGTGCTGATCTCCGGCGGCGTGGACCTGGCAGCCGGGCGCATCCTGGGCCTGGCGGCGGTGGTCACCGCCTCCCTGGGGCAGAATTTCGACTACACCCGCCGGTTCTATCCGGATATGCCGGATATCCCCATCATCGTGCCGTTTTTGGCTGCGGTGCTGGTCTGCGGCGTGTTCGGCCTGGCCAACGGCATCATCATCGCCAAGTTCTCCATCCCGCCCTTCATTGTGACGTTGGGCACCCAGGTGATCGCCTGGGGCGTCAACCTGCTCTACTTTGACCTGCCGCCCAACTCCTCCCAGCCGATCGGCGGCGTGAAGAGCAGCATCACCTTCATGGGCTCCGGCCTGGTGTTTGGCAAGATCCCGGTCATCATCCTGATTGCCCTGGCGGTGACGGTGCTGGTCTGGTTCATCCTCAAAAAGCTGCGGTTCGGCCGCAACGTCTACGCGGTGGGCGGCAACGCCGAGGCGGCCAACGTCTCGGGCATCAAGGTGGCCAGCACCCTGGTGGGTGTCTACGCCATCGCCGGCCTGCTCTACGGCCTGGCGGGCTTTTTGGAGTGCGCCCGTACCGGCGGCGCCACCTCCGCCTACGGCCTCAACTACGAGTTTGACGCCATCGCCTCCTGCGTGGTGGGCGGCGTCTCCAATACCGGCGGTATCGGCACCGTGCCGGGCATGATCGTGGGCGTGATGATCTTCGGTATCATCAACTACGGCCTGACCTTCATCGGCGTCAACCCCTATTGGCAGCAGATCATCAAGGGTGTCATCATCATCGCTGCGGTGGGCTTCGATATCCGCAAGAACCTGCGGCGCAAGTAATTCCATCCCCGCGGCCGGGCGGTAGGCCGCGCCGGTGCAGCAGATGGGCGACTGCCCTGCTGCACCGGCATTTTTATGGGGTGTTTTCCCTGGTAAATTTGCCCAGGTGACAGGGAGCCCCTGTTGTGGTATGATTAGGAGCGGCCCCCGCCCGGCGGGGGAAGCCTTGAGAGAGGAGCGACGGTATGCCAGAGACAGTCCGGCACGACTTGATGCGCACCACCAATATGCTCAGCGTCTTTGACTGCATCCGCAAGCACGGCCCGGTCTCCAAACGGATGATCCAGGAGGAGACGGGGCTGAGCTGGGGGGCGGTCTCCACCTTCTCTTCGGTGCTGCTGGAGCGTGGGGTGATCAGCGAGGCCGGCCGGGTGGATGCGGGCGCCGGCCGTTCGGCCATCGCCTTTGATATCGACCTGGAAAACAACCTCATCATCGGCATTGACGCCAACGTCATCGGGATGACTGGGGTCATCATCGATCTAAAGAGCCGGGTAAAGACCACCCTCCACCAGGAGCTGTGCAGCCACCGGATCGAGGAGCTGCTGGAGCAGATGAAGCGGATCATCCGGGAGCTGGTGGCCACCGCCCCCAACCCCGCCGCCATCAAGGGGATCGGGGTGGCCTTCCCCGGCCATGTGGACAGCCAGCGGGGCTATTCGGTGATGGCCCGCCAGTTTTCCAGCCTGGAGCCGCTGGATGTGTGCGGCATCCTGGGCCGGGAGTTTGGGCTGCCGGTGGTGATCGAACACGACCCCAACTGCAGCGCCCTTTCGGAGCAGCTGTTCGGCGCGGGCCAGGGAGTGGAAAACCTGCTGTTTGTGCGCCTGTCCAAGGGCATCGGCATGGGCATCATCCTGGACGGGGCGATCTACCACGGCAACTCGGGGGCCACCGGCGAGATCGGCCACATCACCATGGACCCGGATGGGGAGGAGTGCTACTGCGGCAACCACGGCTGCCTGGAGATCTATGCCTCCTCGGAGGCGATCCTCAAGCGGTGTGCCCGGGCGGTGCGGATGGGGGATGCCCCCCACCTGGCCCAGCTGCTGGGGGAGGGCCGCCACCTGACCCTGGATACGGCGGCCAAGGCCCGGGACCATGTGATCCGGGATATCTTTTACCGGGCGGCGGAGTATACCGGCATCGCCGTCTCCGCGGCCATCAACCTGTTCGATCCCCAGGTGGTGATCCTGGGCGGGGAGCTGCCGGAGATCCGGGAGTATTTCTATGAGCACCTCCAGGAGGTGCTGCTGCGCCGGGTGTGGAACCGCCGCCAGATCGATCTGCGCACCTCCACCTTGGGGCAGTCCTCCGCAGCGGTGGGAGCCGCCTCCCTGTTCATCCAGCAGGCGTTCCTCTCCGCCGTGGGGATGTAGAGGGGTGGCTGCCATGGATGTCCGGGCGGATAGCCACCTGCACTCCCACCACTCGTTTGATTCCCAGGCCCCCCTGGCAGACCAATGCCGGGCGGCGCTAAGTCGGGGCCTGGGGGAGGTCTGCTTCACCGAGCACTTCTCCCTGGACCCGCTGGCCCCCACCTATGGCCATATGGATTGGGCAGCCTACCGGCGGGAGTTCGAGGCCTGCCGGGAGGCGTTTGAAGGCCGGCTGGCCGTTTACTGGGGGGTGGAGGTGTGCGAGCCCCACCTGCTGGCCCCCGCCTATGCCGCCCTCTTCTCCCGGCTGCCCCTGGATGGGGTGCTGGGCTCGGTCCACAACGTGGGCCACCGGAAGCTGCGCCGGCTGGTGCAGGAGGAGGGCCCCGACCGGGCGGCCGCCCTCTACTTCGGGGAGGTGCTGGCCATGGTGGAGGGCGGGCGGATGGAGGTTGCCGCCCACCTGGACCTGGTGAAGCGGTATATGGGCGCGCCCCTGGCCCCGGCCCAGCTGGCGGCCAACCGCCCGGTGCTGGAGGCCATTTTGAGGCGGGTGGTCCAAAGGGGCCTGGCCCTGGAGGTCAACACCTCCACCCTGGAAAAGCTGGGGGAACCCATGCCCTCCCCCTGGATCCTGCGCCTCTACCGGCAGCTGGGGGGCTGGCGGATCACCCTGGGCTCCGATGCCCACCAGCCGGAGCGGGTGGGCCAGGGGCTGGCGGCGGCCGCCGCCCTGGCCCGGGAGCTGGGGTTCCCCGGGGTGTGTACCTGCCGGGGGCGGCAGCTGGTTTTCCACCCGTTTTAAGAGAAAAAGCGGGCGGCCTCCCATCCGGGAGGCCGCCCGCATACCGATGACCGGAAAGGGGCTGCCGATGAAACTGGAAGCTTTTCCCCCGCAGGCGCGTACCAAACAGCTGCTGGGGCAGCTGTTTGCGGTGTGGCTGGCCTCGGTGCGGGCAACCCACACCTTTTTGACCGAGGAGGAGATCCAGGCCATCGCCCCACAGGTGCCGGATGCCCTGGCCCAGGTGCCCACCCTGGTGGTGGCCTGGGAGGGGGAGGAGCCGGCAGGCTTTTTGGGGGTGGATGGCCAGCGGATCGAGATGCTGTTTTTGGCCCCCCAACACCGGGGCCGGGGGCTGGGGCGGCAGCTGCTCACCTATGGGGTGGAGCACTGTGGGGCCCGGCAGGTGTGCGTCAACGAACAGAACCCCCAGGCCCGGGGGTTCTATGAGCATCTGGGGTTCCGGGTCCGCCGGCGCACCGCCACCGACGAACAGGGCCGCCCCTATCCGCTACTCTATCTGGCCCTCTAACAGGGCTTTGACCCGGGCGGCCGCCTGGGCCCCCGCCTTGACCCCCACACAGGGCAGCGAGATCCCCTGCCGCTCCAGCGCCCGGCAGAGGGCCTCCATAAATACCCCGCGGCCGGGCAGCTCCACCCCCTGGTCGGAGGTGGTCTCCACCCCGCAGCTGGGGGAGCGGTTGGCCCCGATGATCCCCACCACCGTGAAGCCGTGGCGCAGGTATTCCGCCACCTGGCCAGCGGCCTGTTCCGCCAGGGCATCCAGTTTCTGGGCGTTCTCCGGCAGCAGCAGCTGGCGGCGGATGCGGGTGTTCTCCACCGTCACCGGCCGCTGGGCCCCCGCCGGGTCCCCCCGGTCCAGCCCCAGGCAGCAGAACTCCGGGCAGGGCAGCTGCAGGATGCCCACCCCCGCCTCCAACAGGGTTTTTACCACCTCCAGGTGGGCGCAGGGGTGGATGGCGGTGCCGTCCGAGATGGCGTTTTGGTTCAGCAGGCAGTGGGCCACCAGCGCCACTTTTTTACTTCGTCCGTCAGTGAACATATCCTTTCCTCCCGTGGCCCCGCCGGGGCCTTTTTTTGCGGCGTTTCAGAGGGCCGCCTGCTCCAAAAACAGCGCCGCCGCCCCCAGAAGGGAGGCCTCGTACCCCAGCCCGGTGGGCCGCAGCTCCACCAGCCCGGCGCAGGACTCCGCTGCCCGCTCCCGGATGGCCGCCTGGGCGGCGGGGGCAAACAGCCCGAAGGAACGGGCCACCCCGCCCCCAAAGTAGATGGCCGCCGGGTTCAGGACGCTCACCACCGGGGCCAGCGTCCGCCCCAGGTAGCGCCCCGCCTGCTGGAAGAGGGCCAGGGCGGCCGGATGCCCCAGCTGGGCCAGAGCGGCGCACCCGGCGGCATCCAGGGGGACCCCCTGCTCCTCTGCCAGGCGGCCGGTCTCCGGGTCCTCCTGGGCCAGCCGGGCAAACTGGCGGCCGATGGCCGCCCCGGAGGCATAGGCCTCCAGGCAGCCGGCGCTGCCGCAGGGGCAGGGGAGGGGGTCCTGGGTCTCCACCTTGTAGTGGCCCAGCTCCCCGGCCAGGCTGCCGCAGCCCAAAACCACCCGCCCTCCGGCCACCACCGCCCCGCCGATGCCGGTGCTCACGGTGATCCAGAGGAAATCCGCCGGCCCCCGGGCGAACCGCAGCTCCGCCCGGGCGCAGTTGTTCACGTCGTTGTCGCACCAGAGGGGCTTGCCCTCCAGCTGCTCCCGGAGCAGCTGGGCGGCGGGGATTTCCCGCCAACCGGAGCCGGGGGCCATGGTGAGCACCTGGTGGGAGGCGTCCACCGTGCCAGGCAGGCTGACCCCCACCCCCGCCAGCTGGCCAAAGGGGACGCCGCACTGGTCCGCCACCTGGCGCAGCAGCTGGGCGCAGCGGGCAAAATGGGCGTTGGGATCGGCGGTGAGGGTGGGGAACTGGGCCTTGGCCAGCAGGCGGCTCCGCTCATCCACCACCCCGGCCATGGTCTTGGTGCCGCCTACGTCGATGGCGCCGATATACATGGTTTACGACCTCCTTTGGGGCTCCGCCGCCCCCGCCCGAAGGGGGGAAAATAGGGGCGGTAGCATCATAACTTGATTACAGCGGAAAAGAATTGTACATGAAATGGAGAAATAGAAACCAAAGATCGCAGAAATTTGTGTGAAACTTCTATTGCAATTATATCATATCATGATATAATTGCAATAGAAGTTTTGGATAGAAAGGTTGGTATGCATGGAGTTTGAGAGACAGGCCGTATCCCAAGCCCTGAAGGCGTATACCCAGGAGGTGGTGGAGAAGGTCCAGCGCACCGATTTTGACCTGCTGGCCCAGATCGCCATGAAGCTGGTGGAGGCCAAGGAGCGGGGGGCCACCATCTTCACCGCCGGCAATGGCGGCAGCGCCGCCACCGCCTCCCACATCTGCAACGACCTGCTCAAGGGCTGCCGGGTCCACAACCGGGAGGGGTTCGCCACCGAGTGCCTGGCGGATTCCACCGCCGTGCTCACCTGCCTGGGCAACGACTTCTCCTACGAGGAGATCTTCTCCATCCAGCTGCGCACCAAGGCCCACCGGGGGGATGTGCTTTTGGTCTACAGCGGCAGCGGCAACTCCCCCAACATCATCCGCCTGGTGGATACCGCCCGCCAGATGGGGGTGTATGTGATCGGCTTTTCCGGCCGGGACGGCGGCAAGCTCAACGGCCGCTGCGACCTGCTGCTCATCGCCCCCACCGACTCGATGGAGCAGCTGGAGGACATGCACATGTTCTATGTCCACGCCCTCTCCTGCATCATCCAGCAGATCCTCCCCGACCGCTGGGGGGTGGAGTATGTGCGCTATCCCGACCCCAATGCCCACATCACCACCGCCCTGTTTGACTTTGACGGCACCGTCAGCCTGATCCGGGAGGGCTGGCGGGAGATCATGGTGCCCTATTTTGCCCAGGTGCTGGCCGAGACCGGCACCGACGAGTCGCTGCAGGCCCTCACCGCCACGGCGGCCGACTTTGTGGATACCCTCACCGGCAAACAGACCATCTTCCAGTGCATCCGCCTGGATGAGGAGGTGCAGAAGCGGGGCGGCCCCCACCGGGACCCCCTGGAATACAAAGCCGAGTACCTGCGCCGGCTGGAGGTGCATATCCGGGACCGGAAACAGGGCCTGCGGGAGGGCACCATCCCTCCCGAGCAGCTGCTGGTGCCCGGGGTGAAGGAGCTGGTCCAGGCGCTGAAGGCGGCGGGCATCGCCTGCCACCTGGCCAGCGGCACCGACGAGGCGGACGTGCTGGAGGAGGCCAAGCTGTTGGGGCTGGACACCTGCTTTGACGCCATCCACGGCGCCCGGGACGAGATGGTGGAGTGCTCCAAGGAGCAGGTGCTCCGGGGGCTGTTCGCCGATGGCAGCCTCAAGCCGGAGCAGCTGGTCTCCTTTGGGGACGGCTATGTGGAGATCGAGCTGGTCTCCCAGCTGGGGGGCTACACCTTCGGCGTGGCCAGCGACGAGGTGCGCCGCAAGGGGATCAACGAGTGGAAGCGCCGCCGGCTGCTGGACGCCGGCGCGGACGCCATCATCCCGGATTTTGCCGGCTACCAGCAGATTGTACGTGCCATCAAGGAGGGGATTTAAATGCCATTCCAGAAATTTGACCGTTCCAAGCTGAGCATCCTGCCCCTGGACCAGCGGGTCCACGATGTGGATATCAGCGTGGTAAAGACGCTGGAGGACCCGGTGCCCCCCTTCGACCATCCGGCCATCCCGGAGATCGCCCGGGATGTGGTGCGGGCCCGGCGGGAGCACAACGCCACCGTGCTGATGATGTACGGCGCCCATGTGATCCGCACCGGCAACGCCCTGCATATGATCGAGCTGATGAAACGGGGGCTGGTGACCCACTTTGCCACCAACGGCGCCGGGTCGATCCACGACTACGAGCTGGCGCTGATCGGCAAGACCTGCGAGAGCGTGGCCAAATACATCAGCGAGGGGCAGTTCGGCCTGTGGACCGAGACCGGCCGGATCAACGACATCATCAAGGAGGGGGTCCAGGACGGGCTGGGCTGGGGCGAGGCCCTGGGCCGCTATATCTGGGAGGAGCACCTGCCCCACCGGGAGAAGAGCGTCCTGGCCATGGGCTACCATCTGCAGGTGCCCTGCACCGTCCATATCGGCGTGGGCAACGATATCATCCACGAGCATCCCAACTGCGACGGGGCCGCCATGGGCCAGGCCTCCTACACCGACTTTCTGATCTATGCCCAGAGCGTCACCGGCCTGGAGCACGGGGTATTTTTGAACTTCGGTTCCGCGGTGGCCGGGCCGGAGGTGTATCTGAAGGCGCTGGCCATGGCCCGGAATGTGGCCAAGCAGGAGGGCCGCCAGATCGCCCACTTCACCACCGCCGTCTTTGACCTGTTGGACATCGAGGGCAGCGACTACTCCGCCGCCCCGCCCAAGACCGACCCCCGCTACTACTTCCGCCCCTGGAAGACGATTTTGGCCCGGACGGTGGCGGACGGCGGCGTGAGCCACTATATCCGCGGGGAGCACCAGCGGACGGTGCCCGCCCTGGCCCGGAAGATTTTGGAGCTGGACAGCCAGCGGAAATGAGGGACGCGGCATGATCGACTACGGCAAGGTGGCCCGGGCGGTGGAGGCCGGCGGCTCCCCCACCATCGTGGTGTTCGGGGACTACTGCCTGGACAAATACCTCTACACCGACCCGGCCAACGATGAGCTCTCGGTGGAGACCGGCCTGGTGGCCTACCAGTTTGACCGTAAGGCCCTGTTCGCCGGGGTGGGCGGCACCATCACCAACAACCTGCGGGCGCTGGAGGCCAACGTGCGCTGCGTGGGGATGCTGGGCCGGGATGGGGAGGGCTTTGAACTGCGCCAGGCCCTGGAGCAGGTGGGGGCCGACCCCAGCTATATGGTGGAGACCCCCGGCCGCTGCACCTACACCTACACAAAACCCATGCGCAAAAACCCCGACGGCAGCTACAGCGAGATGAACCGGCTGGACTTCCGCTCGATGGAGCCGCTGCCCCCGGAGCTGGAGGACGCCCTGGTGGCCCGGCTGGAGCAGGCCCTGGAGGGGGCGGACGCGGTGATCGTCACCGACCAGTTTGTGGAGCCGGGGCTGGGCGCCCTCACCGATCGGGTGCGGGAGGCGGTCTGCAATCTGGCGCTGGAACACCCGGACATCGTCTTTTACGCCGATTCCCGGGCGTTTGTGGAAAAATACCGCAACCTGGTGGTGAAGTGCAACGACCACGAGCTGCTGCGGGTGTTCGATCCCGCCCATGAGGACAGCCCCACCCGGGAACTGGTGGAGCAGTACGGCCAGCAGCTCACCCAGCTCACCGGCCGCCCGGCCTATGTGACACTGGGGGCGGCGGGCTCCATGCTCTTTGCCCAGGGGCAGCCCCCGGTGGCGGCTCCCGCCTTCCAGGTGGAGGGGCCGATCGACATCGTGGGGGCGGGGGACGCCACCAACGCGGGCATCGTGCTGGGGCTCTGCCTGGGGCTGGCCCCCCAGGAGGCAGCCGCCCTGGGCAACTGCGTCTCCTCCATCACCATCCAGCAGATCGGCCGTACCGGCACCGCCACCCGCCAGCAGGTGGCCCAGCGGCTGCGCACCCGGGCATAACCGAGAAACCCAGGGCCCCGGCCTCCCTTTGGGAGGCCGGGGCCTTTTGCGTCCCCCTGGCGGGCTGCCGTCCGGGGAACGGATTTTCCGCCTACAGGGCTTTCTGCACATGCGCCGCAGCTCCTTTTTGGGGCGCTTCCCCCCAAATGCCCACTGCCCAACCGCCCCTCCCTATGGTATCATGGGAGAAAGGGCGGCGGACTACCGACGCCCGCCCGGACAGAGAGGAGGCGGCAGCCATGATGAAAAGATGCAAGCTCACCGTGCTGAAGACCACCCTCCAGGAGGAGCTGGCAGAGGAGTACGGCGTCCCCGGCCTGGGGCCCTGCCCGCTGATGCAGGAGGGGCAGGTGTTCTATACCGACTATGCCAAGCCGGAGGGGTTCTGCGACGAGGCCTGGAAGGCGATCTACCAGTATGTGTTCGCCCTGGCCCACGGGGCGGAGGGGGGCTGGTACTACAGCGACTGGATCGACCCCAAGCACAAAGGGGTGGCCATCTGCTCCTGCAACGACGGCCTGCGGCCGGTGATTATTAAGGTGGAGCGGGTGGAGGAGTGACCCCGCCCGGCGGCAAAAGAGCGGCCCCGGCCTCCCTTTCGGGAGGCCGGGGCCGCCGGCTGTTTTTTCGCTTTTGTCAATCCACGTGGATGTAGATCTCATCCCGGGTGTCCTCGTAGCGGCTGCTGTCCGGCTCAAACACGAACTCGTAGTAGCCGCTGCGGCGCACGCGGGTGCTGTCGCTGTCCCGCCACTCCAGGTCGCCGTCGATCTCGTCGCCGGTGTCCTCATCGTAGGCGGTCACCGCCCGGCGCAGGGCGCTGCGCAGCTCCCGCAGGGTGTGGTCGTCGTCCTCCACCTCGATGTCGTCGATCTCCAGCTCATAGCTGTAGTCATCCTCAATCTCCACCTCCACGGTGCCGGTGGCGGTGTCCAGGTCCCGGTCGTCCGGGTCAAACTCGAACTTGTAGGAGCGGCCGTCCTTCACCTTGGTGCTGCGGCTGGAGACCCACTCGAAGTCCCCGTCCAGCCGGTCGCCGTCCTCGTCATAGGCCCGCACCTTGTCCTCCAGCTGGTCCTCCAAGTCCCGGAGGGTATCCCCCTCGTGGGCGGTGAGGGTGCTGGTGCGGAAGGTGATCTCCCCGGAGCCGTCCACCTCGATCTTAATCTCCCCGGTGAAGGCGTCGTAACGGCTGTTGTCCGGGTCGAACTCAAATTCATAGGTGCCGTCCTTGGTGACCTTGGTGGAGCGGGAGCGCACCCACTCAAAGTCGCCGTACACCCGGTCCCCGTCGTCCCGGTCGTACACCCGCACACTGTCCTCCAATTCGTCCTCCAGCTCCCGGAGGGTATCGCCGCTGTCCGCCTGGATGGTGGAGGTGGTGTACCGCAGCCGCCCGGAGGAGGAGCCGCTGCCGAACCGGATCTTCACATAGCCGGTGATCTTGCTGTAGTCATCGTCATCCGGCTCGAACTCGAACTTGTAGCTGGTGTTGTTCTTCACCTTGGTGCTGCCGGAGCTCACCCATTCCAGGGAGCCGTCCACCTCGTCCCCGTAGCGGTCGGTGACGGTGACGCAGTCCTCCAGCTCGTCCTCCAGATCCCGCAGCCGGTCGCCGGAGGAGGCGTAGAGGGTCTCGGTCTCCACCGTGAGCTTGCCGCTGGAGGAGCTGGAGGAGCCGGAGACCTCGATCTTCACGCTGCCGGTGACCGAATAGTACTTGTCGTCGTCCGCCGGGTCAAACCGGTATTTATAGGTGCTCTTGCGGGTGACCTCGGTGTCCTCGTCCGCCACCCAGGAGACGGTGCCGGAGATCGACCGGTTGGTGGAGCGGTCGTAGGCCTTGACGCTGCTCTTGAGCTTGGACTCCAGCTCCTCCAGCGTGTCGCCGTATTTGGCGCTGATCACCTTGGTGGTCATCTTGGGGGTGGATTTCTTGGCGGAGGTGGAGGAGCCGCCGGAGCTGCCCACCGAGGTGGTCTTGCCCCCCACCTTGAAGGTGGTCACCCGCCCGGTGCCGGAGACGGTCACCTGGGACTTATTTTTGGCGGTGGCGGTGGTCACCTTGCCGCCGGAGGAGACCTTCAGCTTGGCGGAGGTGGAGGAGAGGGTGGCGGTCCCCACGCTGCCGCCGCTGGCCACCGTGACGGTGGAACCGCTGTTCACCTTCAGGGTGGAGACGCTGCCCGCCAGGGTCACCGCCCCGGAGAAGCTGCGGTCGATGGTGAGGGTGCCGATGCTCCCCGAGAGGGTCAGGCTGGACTGGCTGCCCAGCGTCACCCCCACATACTTGCCCTGGCTGGTGTAAAAGCAGACCAGCAGGTCCCCGGCAGAGTCCTTCATCAGGGTGATGTTGTTGTTCTTGGCAGCATAGGTGCCGGTGACATAGCCGTTTTGGATAAACGAGATGCTCTTTGCGGCGGCCTTGACGCTGTAGGGGCTGGCGGCGCTGGCCAACACCCCCAGGGTGAGGATCACCGCCAGTGTCAGGCAGAGGGAAACCGCCCTGCGCAGCTGCTTTTTCATGGTTCAGACTCCTTTTTTCATTCACATTCTCACTTTGCCGGGGCCGGCCTTTTGGCCCCGCAACAGGGAAACCTTTCCGGGCCCCGTTTGGGGACGCCCGAAACCGGCTTCCTCCATAATGTGCCATTTATTTGGCGATTTCATGCATCCCCGGCCGCCCGCCCCCATCATTTTTTCCAATTTCTTTCCGCGAAAAGAGCCCGCCCCTCCCGGGAGGGAGGGGCGGGGAGGGCTCAGCGGGTTTTCTGGGCCTGGTTGGCCCCACAGCTGGGGGCGATGTTGCGCCCGGCGGCCCCTGTCTGGGCCCCCTGGACGGCGCCGGTGGCCTGGGCGGAACCGGTGGCCGCGGCCTGCTGGCCGCTGGACCGGCGCTGCCCCCGGGCCACACAGGAGGGGGAAAACACCGTGTTTTTGGGGTTGCACTGTTTATCAAAACTGGGGTTGAAGGCGTAGAAGTTTTTGGCGTCCAGGTTCTCCTGGGCGATGCGCAAAGCGTCGCCAAACCGCTGGAAGTGGACGATCTCCCGCTCCCGCAAAAAGCGGATAGGGTCCTTTACGTCCGGGTCGTCCACCAGGCGCAGGATGTTGTCGTAGGTGAGGCGGGCCTTCTGTTCGGCGGCCAGGTCCTCATAGAGGTCGGCCAGCGTGTCGCCGGTGACCTGGAGGGTGGCGGTGGAGAAAGGCATCCCCGAGGCCGCCTGGGGGTAGACCCCGGCGGTGTGGTCGATAAAGTAGGCGTCGAAGCCGCTCTGCTGGATCTGCTGGGGGGTCAGGTTCCGGGTGAGCTGGTAGAGGATGGCGGAGACCATCTCGATATGGGCCAGCTCCTCGGTGCCGATGTCGGTGAGCATCCCCTTCACCTGGGCGTAGGGCATGCTGTACCGCTGCTGTAAGTAGCGGGTGGCGGCCCCGAGCTCCCCATCCGGGCCGCCCAGCTGGGAGATGATCACCTTGGCCAGGGCGGGGTTGGGGTTTTTGATCTTTACCGGATATTGCAGCTTTTTCTCATAGCTCCACATGGTTCATGCCTCCAATTCCCAGGGCCAGGGATCGTTGATCCAGGTCCAGCTGTCGGTTTGGGCCCCATCGGCGGCGGTGAGGGGGCCATACTGCTGCTGGTAGCGGGTCACCGCGTCCTCCAGCAGCTGGCGGTGGTTGGAAAAATAGGCCAGGGCGTTCTGGCAGGTGGGGTGGCTGTCCAGATAGAGCATCACATCCCGGCAGGCAAAGCAGTGGATCTGCACCTCCCGCAAAAGCCGCTCCCGTTCATTCATGCAGACACGCCCCCTCCAAAAAAGGTTGGTCCAGGCCGGGGAAGATGGTCCCCCGGTCCAGGGCCACATCCGCCTCATAGACGGCGTCCCACTGCTGCCAGGGGGAATAGGTCATGGCCAGCGCGGGCATATCCTCCATCGCCAGCCGGCCGGAGGCGGACTGGCCGCCGGACGCCTGGCTGGGGAAGAATCGGTTCTCCATAGACGAAGCTCCCTTCGGTAGAATTGGGCGGGCCCGGGGCGGCCCACTCAGTCCATCTTATGGGCGCCGGGGGAATTGGTGCCTTGCCCGCCGGAGGGGGACGGCGGGGCCCGCCGGGCGTTTTGGGGGAAACCGCCGGGGGGCGGGGGCGGTTTTTGCCGCCGGCGGGGCCGGGAGAAAAATTTCCCCCGGTGCCCGCCCCTTGCGGCGGGGGGCCGGGCGGGGTATAATGGAGAAAAAGGGGCGCAGGAGGGCAGAGCCATGGCCAAAAAACTCATTATGATCACCGAGAGCTACTCCACCAGCCAGGTGTACGAGCAGTGGCTGTACGAATTTTTCGGTCAGGAGATCGAGGTGGAGGCCTATTCGGTGGAGCGGGACCGGATTGACCGGACGCTGCCCTCCGCCGACCTCTATTTGGTGGCAGCCACCTCCTCCGCCGCCTTCCGGCGGGTGGTCTCCTGCATCCCCGCCGGGGGCCAGGTGGTGATCTCCACCATCACCTTCCGCCGCCGGGAGATCGAGGAGCTCAAGGCCCTGCCCACCGGGACCCGGGCGCTTTTGGTGAACCTGAGCATCCAGATGGCCATCGAGACGGTGGCCGAGCTCAACCGGCTGGACATCACCCATATCGAGCTGATCCCCTACTATCCGGGGGCCGTCTGCCCGCCGGATGTCCAGCTGGCCATCACCCCGGGGGAGGTGCAGTTTGTGCCCCCCCAGGTGAAAAGGGTGATCGACCTGGGCCACCGGGTGTTCACCGCCGATACCCTCACCAACATCGCCCTGAAGCTGGGGTTCCGCTGGTTTTTGAAGAGCGGCCGCTACCGCCGGCATGTGGCCTCCCTGGAGGACCAGGGCCACAGCCTGGTGACCCTGTGGAACGACAGCCTGCGGGCGGAAAACTACCTGGATATCCTCATGGGGGCGCTGTCCATGGGGATTTTGGGGGTGGATGTGGAGCAGGAGGTGTTCGCCGCCAACTCGGTGGCGGAGGAGATGCTCCACCTGCGCCGGGGCAGCGCGGTGGGCAGCCCGCTGGCGGCGGTCAGCCTGGAGCTCTACCGGAGCCTGGAGGGGGAGGACCTGCGCCAGGAGTGCTCCAAGCTGATCCAGCTGGACGGGGTGTATATCAACCTCTCCACCGTCCCCGCCAGCTGGGAGGGGGAGGCCATGGGCTTTTTCATCATCCTCCAGCGGTTCACCGAGGAGGAGGAGCGCCAGCACCAGTTCCGCCGCCAGCTGTACGACCGGGGCTACAAGTCCAAGTATGTGTTTGACGACATCCTGGGCCACAGCCCCGCCATGCTTCAGGCCAAGACCATCGCCCAGCGGATGGCCGGCACCGACGCCTCCATCCTGCTCACCGGGGAGAGCGGCACCGGCAAGGAGCTGTTCGCCCATTCGATCCACAACGCCTCCCCCCGGCGCAAGATGCCGTTTGTGGCCATCAACTGCGCCGCCCTGCCCGAGTCGCTCCTGGAGAGCGAGCTGTTCGGCTACAACGAGGGGGCGTTCACCGGGGCGAAAAAGGGGGGCAAGATGGGCCTCTTCGAGCTGGCCCACCGGGGGACGCTGTTTTTGGATGAGATCGAGGGGATGAGCCGCCCCCTCCAGGCGAAGCTGCTGCGGGTGCTCCAGGAGCGGGAGGTGATGCGGGTGGGGGGCGACCGGATCATCGCCATCGATGTGCGGATCATCGCCGCCACCAACGAGGACATCCTGGAGCGGGTGCGGGCGGGCACCTTCCGCAAGGACCTCTACTACCGGCTGAACACCCTGCCCATCGAGATCCCGCCCCTGCGGGACCGGGGGGAGGACCTGTTCCTCATTATGGACGGGATGATGCGCCGGCTGGGGGCCACCTTCACCCTCTCCCCCCAGGCCCGGGCGGCCTTCCGCGCCTACACCTGGGACGGCAACGTGCGGGAGCTGGGGAACATTGTGGAGTACCTGCACCTCACCGGCAAGCAGGTGATCGAGGCCCAGGACCTGCCCCAGTATATGCTGGCGGTCCCCGGCCAGGCCCGGCTGGAGCCCGCCGCCCAGGAGGAGGGCAGCCAGGCGTTTTTGCGGGCGGCTGCCGGCCGGGAGGAGGCGTTTCGGTTTGTGCTGGGGGCGCTGGCCCAGGCCTCGGGGGGGATGGGCCGGGGGCAGCTGTGCCTGCTGGCCCAGCAGCACGGCATCCCCCTCACCGACCAGCAGGCCCGGGGGATCCTGGCCAGCCTGCACCAGCTGGGGCTGGCGTCGGTCTCCCGGGGGCGGGGGGGCAGCCGGATCACCCAAAAGGGGAGCGCCCTGTGGCGGGAGCTGCAAATTTGAACGGATTTTTGAATGGTTTTTATATTGGGTGAAAGAATAGGGTGAAGTTATTAAAAACTTCACCCTATTCTTAATGGCTTTTGGGGGAAATAGTTTCCACATAGACGTATATTTTTGGCGAATAATGCAATTTTTTGTCAAAAAAACAGCAAATGGGGAATTTTTACACAAACGGAGGGATTGGCACGAAACTTGCTGATATATAGGGCAGCGGCAAAACCCACCCCATGGACCAGCGAAGAGGAGGAAAAAATATGGTCTATAATTTTGACGAGATTGTTGACCGCAGCCACAACTATGCGGCCAAATTCGAGGAGGCGGTGCTCCACTACGGCACCAACGACGTCATCCCCCTGTGGATTGCGGATATGGACTTCCGCACCGCCCAGCCGGTGATCGACGCCATCAAGGAGCGGGCCGACCAGGGGATCTTCGGCTACACCTACCGCCCGGACGAGTACTTTGCGTGTATTGCCGACTGGCAGGAGCGCCGCAACGGCTACCGCCCCGATACCGGCAAGATGGCCTTCGCCCCCGGCGTGGTCCCCGGCATCCGCATGAACCTGCTGCTGTTCACCAAGCCCGGGGACAAGGTGCTGATCCTCCAGCCGGTCTACCACCCCTTCGCGGATGTGGTGAACAACACCGGCCGCACCCTGGTGGTCAGCGAGCTCAAGCGGGAGGGGGACACCTGGAAGGTGGACTTCGAGGACTTTGAGGAGAAGGCCAAATCCGGCGTCACCTACTTCATCCTCTGCAACCCCCACAACCCGGTGGGCCGGGTCTGGACCAAGGAGGAGCTCACCCGGATGGGCGAGATCTGCCTGCGCCACGGGGTGAAGATCCTCTCGGACGAGATCCACTCCGACCTGATGCTCAAGGGCAACCACCACAACATGATGCTGGACACCACCCCGGAGATCGCGGCGATCACCACCACCTTCATCGCCCCCTCCAAGACCTTCAACCTGGCCGGCCTGCAGAGCTCCACCATCGTCTTTGACACCGTGGAGCACAAGGACATCTATGTGGCCGACCTGAAGTGCCAGGACATCGCCCGGAACAACTGCTTCAGCCTGGTGGCCACCATGGCGGCCTACCGCTACGGCGAGGAGTGGCTGGACCAGCTGCTGGTCTACCTGGAGGACAACATGAAGTTCATCCGCCAGTATTGCCAGGAGAACATCCCCCAGCTGCACCCCAACGACCCCGAGGCCACCTACCTGTGCTGGATCGACGCCCGGGAACTGGGCATGGACGACGACGAGCTCCAGAAGTTCATGGTGGAGAAGGCCGGCGTGGCCTTTGGCCGGGGCGAGGAGTTCGGCAAGGGCGGTTCCGGCTTCCTGCGGCTGAATGCGGCCTGCCCCCGTTCGGTGATCGAAAAGGCCCTCAAGCAGGTGAAGGACGCCATCGCCACCCTGTAACCTTCCCGGCATGTTCTGAGGAGGAGACCCAATCATTTGGGTTCTATATAGACCATCCAACCAAAAAAAGGAGGGTATCTCATGAGTGAAAACAAGCAGCTGCAGAAAAAGAACTACGGCGGCGCGGCATTCCTGCCGCTGATCCTCTTCCTGGTGCTCTATGTGGGCACCGGCCTGGTGTTCACGCTGATGGGCGTGGAGGGCGGCTTCGGCATGTTCCCCCGCCACGTGGCGCTGGCCGCCGGCCTGGGCCTGGCCCTGATTATGGGCCGCCACCTGACCGCGGAGCGCAAGCTGGACATCTTCTGTGAGAACATGGGCAACTCGGGCATCATGATGGTCGTGCTGATCTATGTGCTGGCCGGCGGCTTCCAGGGCGCGGCCGAGGCCATGGGCGGCAAGGATTCGGTCATCAACTTCGCCCTCACCCACATCCCGGCGGCCTTCCTGGTCCCTGGCATCTTCCTGATGGCCTGCTTTATCTCCACCGCCATCGGCACCTCCATGGGCACCATCGCCGCCCTGGCCCCTGTGGCCGTGGGCGTGGCCCAGGGCGCGGGGCTGAATGTCCCGCTGGTCTGCGCCGTGGTCATCGGCGGCTCCTACTTCGGCGACAACCTGTCCATGATCTCCGACACCACCATCTCCGCCACCCAGGGCGTGGGCGCCGAGATGAAGGATAAGTTCCGGATGAACTTCTTCATCGCCCTGCCCGCCGCCATCGTCTCCGGCGTGCTGTTCACCATCATGGGCGGCCAGGGCCTGGGCGAGGTGGCTGCCCCCGGCGCCTACAGCATCATCAAGATCCTCCCCTACATTGCGGTTCTGGTCATGGCGCTGGCCGGCGTCAACGTGGGTGTCACCCTGCTGTTGGGCATCGCCCTCACCGGCGTCATCGGCATCCCCATGGGCACCGACTTCTTTGACTGGATCGCCGGCATCAGCTCCGGTATGTCCGGCATGTTCGATATCTCCATCGTGGCCATCATGGTGGGCGGCATCATCGGCCTGGTCCGTGAGTACGGCGGCATCGAGTGGCTGATCAAGACGATCACCGGCCGCATCAAAAAGCGCCGTGGCGCCGAGTATGGCATCGGCTTCATGTGCGGCCTGCTGTCCGCCGCCCTGGTGAACAACACCATCGCCATCATCATCTCCGCCCCCATCGCCAAGGAGATCGGCGGCAAGTACGGCATCGCCCCCAAGCGCCTGGCCTCCCTGTTGGACATCTTCGCCTGCGCCTTTATCACCCTGCTGCCCCATGACGGCGGTATGTTGATCGTCACCGGCTTGGCTGGGTGCTCGCCGCTGCAGGTGCTCCAGTACATGTACTATCCGCTGGCGTTGATTATTGCCACCCTCATCACCATTCAGTTTGGGCTGCTGCGTACCCCTGAGGAGAAGGAGTTTGCCAAAGCCCATCCCGATTTGGCCTAAACCATCCACCTAGTTGAATAGAAGGAGACACCTATGCAGATTGAACATCTGCCGAAGGTGGAAGTGGGGAGCTGCAACACACCGTTGCAGCTCCTCCCCCATCTCACCGGCGACCTTGGAAAGAACAAGCTCTATATCAAGCGGGATGACCTGACCGGCCTGGCCCTGGGGGGCAACAAGACCCGGAAGCTGGACTACCTGGTGGCCTATGCTCTGGAAAACGGCTACACCACCCTGATGACCTTTGGGGGCGTCCAGACCAACCATGGCCGCCTGACGGTGGCCGCCGCGGTGAAATACGGCCTCAAATCCATCCTGGTGCTCAAAGGCGCCAAGCCGGACTATATGTCCGGCAACCTGCTGCTGGACCGCCTGATGGATACCGAGCTGGTATTTGTGGATACCACCGCCTATGACCACCTGCCGCCGGCGGAGCGGGCCGCCAAATCCCAGGCCTACCTGGAGGAGTGTACCCGCAAGCTTGTGGCCGAAAAGGAGGCCCAGGGGGAGAAGGTGCTGAACATCCCCGTGGGCGGCCAAGGGGTGATCGGCGCGGCCGGGTATATCCAGGCGGTGCCGGAGCTCATGCGCCAGATGGAGGAGCAGGGCATCCAGGCCAAACACCTGGTGGTGGGCTATGGCTCCACCGGTACCTTTGCCGGGCTGTGGGCGGGGGCCAAGTATTACAACGCCCCCTTTGAGGTGATCGGCATCCCCATCGAGCCGGATTACCACAGCCTCCAGCAGACCGCCGATTTCCTCAACCAGATCAGCGAGACCTATGATATGGGCTTCACCTGCACGCCGGAGGAGATCCACCTGGAGCTAGGCCCCGCCGAGGCCCCCTATGGCGGCGCGGGGTACAACCTGCCCGACCGGGAGACCTGGGAGACGATCGCCCACCTGGCCCGGAGCGAAGGGGTGTTCCTGGACCCCTGCTACACCGGCAAATCCTTCCGGGGGTTTGTGGACCTGGTGCGCCGGGGGAAGATCGCCGCGGACAGCGGCGCCATCTTCCTGGATACCGGCGGCGCCCCCGGCCTCTGGGGCCGGGAGCAGCTGGACTTTGCCCAGGGGCTCTTCTGGAACGACGACCGCAATATCACGGTGTTCAAAGCCCAATGAACACACCTTTCCCCATAGGAAAACGCCGCCGGAAATCCGGCGGCGTTTTTCCATGCCCTTTACCGCTGCCCCCAAAGGTGGTATGATACTGGTAGTACCGGGGCCCCAGCTGCTGCCGGGCGCCCCAGAGATGGGAGGGATAGGCTATGGTACAAGCGAAACAATACCGGGAGGATCTCTACTTCTTGGAGGACGAACGGGTGCGCCAGTTCCTATTATTGGGGCCCCAGGAGGCCCTGCTCCTGGACACCGGCTTCCCGGACAGCCACATCGGCCGCCTGGTGGAGGAGCTGGCAGGGGGGCGGCCGGTGCGGGTGGCCATGACCCACGGGGACCCGGACCACACCGGGGGCCTGGGGACGTTCGGCGAATGTTGGATGCACCGGGGGGACTGGCCAATGGTGGACAGCGGGCTCCAGCTGCATCCCCTGGCGGAGGGGGATGTCCTCACCTGCGGCGGTTGGCGGCTGGAGGTGATCGAGATCCCCGGCCACACCCCGGGCAGCGTGGCGTTTTTTGACCCGGCCCGCCGGCTACTGTTCCCCGGGGATTCGGTGCAGCAGGGCGGCCCGATCTACCTATTCGGCAGCCACCGGAATCTGGACCGCTATATCGCCAGCCTGGAGAAGCTGCTGGCCTGGCAGGCCCGGGTGGACCTGCTTTTGCCCTGCCACCACGGCTGCCCCATCAGCCCCGACTATATCGCCAAAAACCTGGAGGATGCCAAAGCCCTGCGGGCAGGCCAGCTGCCGGGGGAAAAACACCCGGCCATGCCCTGCTCCACCTACCAGGGCCGCTGGACCACGTTTTATTACGCAGAATAATCCATAAAGTGCAGAAAAAAGAGCGCCTGCGAAGACTGCCGCAGGCGCTCTTTTTCTGTGTCGCTGCTTCTAAAGACGCCCGGCCCACCCCCGGGCACATGGCCAAGGCAACTACCGTCCGGTTTCCCGGTCGAGCTGGCGCAGGAGGCACAAGGACCTTTGCGCTTCCTCCAGATGAAAGGCATCCCCCTCTATGCTGACCGTCCGGCGGTAGCCATGCTGTTTTAACCAGGATAGGATCAGGGTGATCCATTCTCGTTCCGGCTCCTGCGGATATCCCCTCTGCAAGTGCTCCCCGCAGGTGCTGATATGGACGTGCTCCAGGTAGGGCAACGCTTTTTCCGCCTCTGAAAGGGATTCCCCCATGACATACATATGGAAAAAATCCAAAACCAAACCGATTTTCTGTGGAAAAGCGGCGTGTACAATTTGTACGGCCTCGGCGGTTGTGTTGGCAAAGTCGCTGCACCGGTCGTTCAAAGCTTCAAAGCGCACCCGCATCCCCTTCTGTGCGGCAGCTTTTGCGGTAATCTGCAAATTTGTATTTGCGGGGAATGTGATGCAATATGGCGGCCTGAGCCACAGGTTGGTGCGGTTTGCCAATAGCCTTGTGGGACATTTCACCGGAGGCACCTCCATTGTCTGCATCATGGCGTGTACATTCTTCGCGGCGATTTCCGGTTCTTCGATTGCCACAACGGCGGCCATCGGCGGCATGATGTATCCGGAACTGAAAAAATATGGATACCCGGACGATTATGCGGCCATGCTGCCGGCAGTGGGGGGTGTGCTGGGCATTGTGATCCCCCCCAGTGTGACCTTCATTGTATATGGAACCACTACAGGGGTTTCTGTGGGGCAGCTGCTGCTATCGGGGGTTGTCCCGGGCGTTTTGGGCGGGTTGGTGCTCTGTGTGCTCTGCTGGTACTTTGCCAAAAAACGCCACTATCCCAAAGGGGAGCATTTTTCGGCAAAAGAGGTGGTGTTGTCCACCAAAAGCGCGCTGGCCGCACTGGTGATGCCCCTGATTATCATGGGCGGCATCTATTCTGGGATTTTCACCCCCACCGAGTCGGCCGCGGTGGCTACCGCGTACGGCCTGGTTGCTACAAAGCTGTTTTATCGGGAGATGGACTGGCAGCTCTTTAAAAAGGTGGTTCGGGAGACCACCCGGACCACTGCCAACATCATGGTCCTGGTGATGAGCGCCGCCTGCTTTAGCTGGCTTTTGACCATCAACAACATCCCCGAGCTGTTGACCGGTATCCTTTTGGATGTCATCCACAGCAAGGCGACCTTCCTGGTAGGCGTTGTATGCCTGCTGACCTTCCTGGGGATGTTTATGGATGTCTCCACGATTATTCTGATTATTGCGCCGCTCTTGGTTCCCACGGCCAACTATTTCAACATCGATCCGGTCCATTTCGGCCTGATTTTTGTATTCACGTTGGCAATCGGCCAGGCGACCCCGCCTTTTGGCGCCTGCCTGTTTGTCTCCTGCAGCATGAGTGGCCATGGCGTCATGCATTTGGGCGGCAAAGCGGTCCCCTTTGTGTGTGCGCTTTTGGCGGTGGTAGTCGTAACCTGCTTCATCCCGCAGCTGGCGACCTTCTTGCCGGAAGTGATGTCTGTTGCGGTCTAAGGGAAGGGAGTGCAAATGGAATGAAAATTGTGGATATCAAGACCTATCCCCTCTGTGCCATGGCCAAGCGTCCGACCTATTATTCCCAGGATTGGATCGACCGCCGCATGTCCCTGCTGGTGGAGATTCTTACAGATGAGGGGATCAGCGGCTGGGGAGAGGGGTTCTGCTCGGGACAGCACCCCAAGATTCTACAGGCAATGGTGGAACATGCCTTTCGGGAACGGCTGATTGGGAAAAACCCCTTCGACAACGATGTGATCTATGAGACGCTCTACAACACGACCCGCGCCTACGGGCAGGGCGGCGTGGCTACCATTGCAATCTCGGCCATCGATGTGGCCCTATGGGATATCAAGGGGAAGGCGCTGGGCCTGCCAATCTACCAGCTTTTGGGCGGCACCTATCGAAAACAGGTGACCCCCTATGCCTCCGGTCCCACCAGGGCCCCGGGGGAGGTGTATCCGCAGAAAGCGGTAGAGCAGGCGCTCTCCTATGTGGAAAAGGGGTTCCGAGGCATCAAATTTAAGACCGGATTTGGCGTCAAAGAGGATGTGGCGCTGATCCATGCGGTCCGCGAGGCGGTAGGACCGGAGATCCGTCTGATGGTGGATGCAAACTGTGCCTATGATGTGGCGAAGGCCAAACGGATCCTTTTGGATGCCCAAGGGGATGACCTGTATTGGTTTGAGGAGCCCATCTCCCCGGAGCACCGTTCCGGCTATGCGGAGCTTAAAAATTTGACCAAGACCTATTTGGCCGCGGGGGAATGCGAGTACTCCAAAATCCATTACAAAGATTGGCTGGAGGCCCGCGCCCTGGATGTTTTGCAGCCGGACCTCTGTGTCATGGGCGGCTTTACGGAGGGGAAAAAGGTCCTTGCCCTGGCGCAGGCCTACATGGTCCAGGTGGTTCCGCATATGTGGGGGACAGGAGTAGGGCTGGCGGCTGGCCTGCAGTTTTTAGCCAATATTCCGCCCATGCCGTTGGCGCTTTTCCCGGATGAGCCGATGATGGAATACGATCTTTCGGATCATCCATTCCGGGATGATTTGATCGGTTGGGCGGTGCGGTACGAGGATGGCGTGATCAAGATTCCGGATGGCCCCGGCCTGGGCGTGCAGGTGGACCGTTCGGTGGTAGAGCGCCTTCTGATCCGGGATTGAAAACGAAATTTGCCGCAGCGAAAGCCGCCAAGGATTGCTTTCCTTTTCATAGCGAAAACCCACCCATCTCTAGGATGGGTGGGTTTTCTGCGCTGTGGCCCCAGGGGTGCCCCAGCCGCTTCGCTACGCCGGCTGCTGGAAGGCAATCCCTAGAGGGCACAAAGGCCCCACAGGTACAGCGGTATCTGTTCACAATGTTGAAACACGGCTTTCTACACAGCGAGTTCTCGTCTATCTCAATCACTATATATTTATAAATTCATAGAAATATATTGATAAATCATTGAAAAAAGACGGAAATCGTTTTATACTAAAAAAGAAAAAGAACAACAGGGCAAAAAGCCTGTTGTTCCTCTCTGATCAGTATATATCTATTTTTCAATCCCCAGGGCCGCCGATGATAGGCTTTCCCGACGGTAATATTGTACCGGATTTCCTGTTTTTTTACAAGAGGGAATTGTGAGAAAGCGTATGAAAGGACCAGGGAGGGGTGTCTTCAATGACCTGCTATCCTGCGCATTTCCGGCAGAATGCCGGCAGTTCTGTTGAGATCCAAACCGTACCGGAGCACAGCCGGAATACGGCCGAGATCGCTTCGGCACGGCTATGCAGTGTGCACCTCGCGAAAGCAGGGTATCTGGCCGGGCTGCTCCACGACCAGGGCAAATTTTCAGCGGCATTTCGGGAATACATAGAAAAACTCATGGCGGGCAGGCCTGTGCAGCGCGGCTCTGTAATCCATGCCCACGCTGCGGCCCGTTTCCTGCTGGAGCGGTACCACACAGGCGGTCCCTACCGTGATATGACGGCGGAGCTGCTGGCCATTGCCACCGGCGCCCACCATGGGCTGTTCGACTGTGTGGATAAAAATCACCGCCTCGGCTTTGTCCGGCGGCTCCAGTGGGATGACAACTCCTATCGAGAGGCTACAGCCGCATTCTTGGCACAGTGCGCCGGGCCGGAGGAGCTGGACGCATTGTTCGATCAGGCGGAGCAGGAACTCTCCCCCCTCTTCGACCGGATCAACGACCGGGAGAGCAATGAGGAGATTTGGTTTTACCTGGGCCTCCTGGCCCGTCTGCTGCTCTCCGCCGTCATAGAAGGCGACCGCTTCGACACCGCATGTTACAAGTATGGCGCCATGCCCGCCACCTCTCCGGAACCCCGGCAGGAGCTTTGGCTTCGGCTCCTGAGGCGCGTGGAAGAGAAACTGGATGGGCTTCCCCACGATACCCCCGTCCAGCGGGCCCGGCGGGAGATCTCCCGCCGGTGCCGGGAGGCAGCGGATAAGCCGGGCGGCATCTACCGCCTAAACGTCCCCACCGGTGGCGGCAAGACCTTGAGTTCCCTCCGCTTCGCCTTGGCCCACGCTGCGGCGCACGGCAAGTCACGTATCCTATTCACCGCGCCGCTCCTAAGCATTCTAGATCAGAACGCCAACGTGCTGCGGGAGTCCATCGGGGATGACAGCCTGGTGTTGGAGCACCACTCCAACGTCATCCGGCAGGAGAGGGATTTGGATGGGGAGAAAGCGGAGCTGGAGCCCAAGGAGCTGATGGCTGAAAATTGGTCCTCGGCGCCGGTTATCATCACCACGCTTGTCCAACTTTTGAACACGCTGTTCGACGGCCGGACCGCCTGCATCCGCCGCTTCCATGCGCTGTGTAACTGTGTCCTGGTCATCGATGAGGTGCAAACCGTGCCGCCGCACATGCTCACACTGTTCAATTTAGCCATGAACTTCCTGGCTGACATCTGCGGTGCCACCATCCTGCTCTGCTCCGCCACCCAGCCTTGTCTGGAGGAGGCGGAGCACCCCCTGGAGGGTACCTTGGAGGAGCTGGTCCCCTACGACCCAGCCCTCTGGGCGCCTTTCCGGCGGACATACCTCGTGAATGCCGGGATGCGGCGGCTGGAGGAGATCCCAGGCTTTATCCAAGGCGTTTTAGAGGGTGCCACCAGCTTGCTGGCGGTCTGCAACACCAAGCGGCAGGCCCGGTTCCTGTATCAAAGTTTGCGCAGGGAGGATGTGGCCTGCTTCCATCTCTCCGCCGCCATGTGCCAGGCCCATCGAAAAATAGTCCTTATGCAGATGGAAATGGCGCTGGAAAAAAGCCGGAACGGCGGACCGAAGGTCCTATGCGTCTCCACCCAGGTGATCGAGGCCGGCGTGGACATCTCCTTCGGCGCGGTGATCCGGCTGACGGCCGGCATGGACAACGCGGTACAGTCCGCCGGGCGCGGCAACCGGAACGGTGAATCTAAGACGCCGGTGCCGGCCTATCTCATCACCTGCAGTGATGAGAACCTCCGCGCCCTTCCAGAGATTCAGCGGGCCAAGACCGCAACTCTGCAATTACTGTCCGCCTTCCGCCGGGCCCCAGAACAGTTTGGCAGCGACCTGGCCTCCAACGCTGCGGTCACCTGTTACTACAAAAATTTGTATGGCGGTATGGCAAAAGGCGCACAGGATTACCCGCAAGACGGCAACACATCCCTTTTTGATCTGCTTTCGGTCAACGACACCTACGCTGCCGGGCAGCCCGATCTGAAGGAATTTTACCTCCATCAGGCTTTCAAGACGGCGGGGGATGTCTTCCAGGTCTTTGACCAGGAAACGACCGACGCACTGGTTCCCTATGGGGAGGGGGCAAAGCTCATCGCAGACCTGGGCTCTGCTGCTGTACAGCGGGATTGGAAAAAGCAAAAAGCATTGCTGGAACAGGCCAAACGCTATACGGTCTCCCTCTATCGGTATCAACTGGAATTGCTGGAAAAACAGGATGGCCTGGGGGCGTATCTGGATGGCGCCGTCCTGGCGCTAAACCCTGAATTTTACAACAAAGAAACCGGCCTGACTTTGGAGCCGGATGGTTTTGCATTGCAGGAGGTGTAAAAATATGTCAAAACCTGTCCATTCCAACCTGGTGGAATTCCAGGTGACAGGGGACTATGCCCTATTCAGCGACCCCATCACCCGCGTGGGGGGAGAGAAGTGTACCTACCAGGTCCCAACCTATGAGGCGCTGAAGGGGATTTTGTCCTCGGTATATTGGAAACCCACCCTCATCTGGTACATCGATGCCGTGCGGATCCTGGAGCCCATCCAGACAGAGGTCAAGGGTATCCGGCCCATCAAGTATCAACACGGGCCCAAAGAGGCCCCCAATGACCTGGCCTACTACACCTATTTAAAACATATCAGCTATCAAGTACGGGCTCATTTCGAGTGGAACGACAACCGGCCGGAGCTGGCAGGCGACCGCAACGAAAACAAACACCACAATATCGCAAAGCGTATGATCGAAAGAGGGGGACGCCGGGACATCTTTCTGGGTACCCGGGAGTGCCAGGGCTATGTGGAGCCCTGTGTTTTCGGGGAGGGCCCCGGGGCCTATGATGATATTCCGGAGCTGAGTTTCGGCCTTATGTACCACGGCCTCACCTATCCGGACGAGGCCTACTCCCCGGAGACCCGGGGAAAAATGACCGCCAACTTCTGGTATCCTGTGATGAAACAAGGCATCCTTACTTTCCCCCGGCCGGAGG
>DXES01000059.1 GCA_019114825.1 Candidatus Anaerotruncus excrementipullorum | reverse complement strand
CCATACTATCACCACCTGTTTTCAAATAATCGCCAAAGGAAAATCCCTTATAAAAGGCAAGGTAAAATAATTGTACACCCAAACCCAGAAAACTGCAACCGCAGGGGTGTACGGAATGGACAAGTTGACTGCATTTTTTACGGTAGTATCTGGCAGGTAGGAGAAAAGATACTCTTTTTGCCCAAATTTGTAAGAAAATTTAACAAAAAATTTGTCTTTGGAGTACAAACCACATTATAATATGGATTTTCACGAATTGCAAGGCGAAACGGGAAAGTTTATGTGGATTCTAAAAAGATCTACTACCATCCTCCTTTGTCGGATATCCCTTTAGGACTTGCGCACCGGCCGTAAACCGAGTAGAATGAAAGCGGTGGGCAACTGCCCCCCATTCCAACTTTGACATTATTTTATCATGCTTTTTCGGTTTTGTATCTGGACAATTTCCCGATTTTGTCCATCATTTTCCAACTATTTTTGCCGTTTTGGAGGATTTTCCATGAAAAAGCAGCTTTTGTCCCTCAGCCTGGCCTTTTTGCTGGCCCTGTCCGAGTTCGTTTTCCCCCTGCCGGTGGCGGCCGCCCCCGTCACCTTCCGGGTGATCACCGAGGAGGACGCCGCTTCCCTGCCGGAGGAGTCCATCTCCCAACCGGAGGTGTCCGCCTCCCAGCCGGAGGAAGCGGCCTCCCAGCCGGAGGAAGCGGCCTCCCCACCGGAGGAAGCGGCCTCCCAGCCGGAGGAGCCCGCAGCCCAGGAGGCGGCCGCCTCCGGCCGGGCAGGGGAGGGGGTCGGCCTCTCCCCCCAGGAGCAGGGCCGCTATCTGCGGTTTACGGCGGCCAGCCTGCTTGTCTCATTGCTGTTGGTGGTTGTCCTGGGGGGATTTCTACGGATCATCCAAAAAATAAGAACATGATTGAATAACTTTATACAATATAGGGAAATTGCCATTGACTTTCCCAAAATGCGTGCTATAATAGGAGTGCAGCAAGTTGAAATGACATCTTCACACCCTCACCCCCCTATAGCCGGAGCGCCTGTTTTTGGACAGGCGCTCCGGTCTTTTTTGTGACCTTTCCTGTTTTTCTTCCATTCCATCTTGACAAACCGGGCAACGGATTGTATTATTGTAACACTTAACTAATACAATAGGGCAAATAAAAAATTCTCCAATTCCTGAAGCAAACCAACCCCAAGGCTCGTTTTCCCTATATGGACGGGCCGGGCCGGCGCCCGCTTTGGCGCGGCCCCCTCATTCCCAAAGATAGGAGGCAGAATGCCATGACGGAACAGATGGAAGGCCAGCAGGCGCTGGCGCAGGAGGAGCCGGTGCTCCCCGGGCTGCCGCCCACCCTGGAGCAGGACCGCCGGACAGACAATACCCGTTTCACCAGGCGCCGTTTCCGGAAACGGAAGCTGGTCCTTTGGGGGGTAGCGGTGGTTTTGGCGGGGGCAGCGGTATACCAGCTGTTCCTCAAGCCCCCGGCGGTGGTGCCGGCGGCCAATACCCCCCTGACCAAAACCGACCTGCAGAACGAGATCAGCCTTACCGGCACCGTGGAGAGCGCCCAGGCGGTGATGGTCTACTCCGACCTGAACAGTTTTGTCCAGCAGGTGGAGGTACGGGTGGGGGACCGGGTGGAGGCAGGGCAGGTGCTGGCCCAGCTGGATACCGCCGATCTGGAGCTGCAGATCGCCCAGCAGCAGGCGGAGCTGAACAAGATCAGCCAGCAGAGCACCCTCTCCCAGCGGATGCGCCAGCGGGAGCTGGAGAACGCCCAGGGGGATCTGGAAAACGGCCTGGACGCCTCCCTCATCAGCGCGGAGAATTCCCTGCGCTCGGCCCAGCAGGAGCTGAACGACGCCCGCCGGGACCTGGAGGAGCACCGGGATGACCTGGACCATGCGGACGAGGTGATGAACGCGGCGGAAAAGGCCCTCTCCCGGGCCTCCGCCGCCCGGGACAAGGCGGAACGGGCCTGGAAGGCTGCCGACCCTGCCGACCCCGACTATGAACAGCTCAAAAAGGCCTATGACGACGCCGAGGCCGCCTGGGAGGCCGCCTTCCAGGATTGGCAGGAGAAGGACACCGAGTATGGCGGCGACCTGAGCAGCTACAGCCGCAACTACCGCTCCGCCCGGGTGGCCTACGAGAACGCACTGGCCGCCTACAATGCGGCCCAGAACGCCAGCGGCCAAAATCTGGAGAACCTGGAGGACCAGCTGCGCTCCGCCCAGATCGACGGGGACACCACCGCCAACCAGATCGCCCTGCAGCAGTCCCAAAAGGACCTGGCGGATTCCACCATCAAAGCCCCCATCTCCGGCACCGTGACGGCGGTCTACGCCAAAGTGGGCGCTCCGGGCAGCGGCCTGCTGTTTGTGGTGGAAAATACCGACGACCTGGTGATCAAGACCGAGCTCAAGGAGTACGACGTGGCTTCGGTGCAGGAGGGGATGCCGGTACAGGTGAAGAGCGACGCCACCGGCGACCGGGTGTTCCCCGCCAGCGTCAGCCACATCGCCCCCACCGCCCAGAAGGCGGCGGACGGCTCCACCCAATCCTCCGGCAGCGTGGAATTTGACACCGAGGTGCGCCTGGACCAGCCGGACAGCGGCCTGCGGGTGGGGATGAACGTGCGGATGACGGTGGTCACCGCCGAACGCAAAGGGGTCTGGGCGGTGCCCTATGACGCCCTGGTCACCGATGCCCAGGGGCAGACGGCGGTATATGTGGCCCGCCCCCAGGGGGAAGAGGGGAGCATGGTGGCGGTGGAAGTGCCGGTGGACACCGGCCTGGAGACCGACTTCTATGTGGAGATCTCCTCCGGCCAGCTGGCGGAAGGGGACCTGCTCCTCACCCAGCCGGCGGGCATCCTGCCCGGCGCGCCGGTGACCCTGGCCCCGGCGGAAGGGAGCGGCCTATGAGCGCAGAGACCAAACAGGCCCCCATGGCGGCCCAGCGGCGGCTGATGATCGACATGCGCGGCATCCATAAGCGGTTTTACATCGGCCAGCCCAATGAGCTGGAGATCCTCAAGGGGATTGACCTGCAGGTGCAGGAGGGGGAGTTCCTCTCGATTGTGGGGGCCTCCGGTTCGGGCAAATCCACCCTGATGAACATCATCGGGGCGCTGGACCGGCCCACCCAGGGGAGCTATTTTTTGGACGGCGTCCCCATGGGGGAGGTGCCGGACGACATGCTCTCGGAGATCCGCAACTGTAAGATTGGGTTTGTGTTCCAGACCTTCAACCTGATCCCCCGCACCACCGCCCTGAGCAATGTGGAGCTGCCCATGCTCTATGCGGGGGTCCCCCTGCGGGAGCGCACCCGCCGGGCGAAAGCCCTCCTGGAGTTGGTGGGGATGGGGGACCGGATGCGCCATCTGCCCAATGAGCTCTCCGGCGGCCAAAAACAGCGGGTGGCCATCGCCCGGGCGATGGCCAATGACCCGGCCATCCTGCTGGCGGATGAGCCCACCGGCGCCCTGGACAGCCAGACCGGCCGGATGGTGATGGATCTGTTCCACACCCTCCACCGCCGGGGCGGCAAGACGATTGTGCTGATCACCCACAACCCCGAGCTGGCGGAGGAGACCCAGCGGATTGTCACCATCAGCGACGGCCGGGTGACCGGAGAGCGGAAAGGGGGGCTGCGCCATGCCGTTCCAACTGCTTGAGAATGTCTCCCTAGCGGTGAGCGGCCTGCGGGCCAATAAGCTGCGCGCCCTGCTCACCATGCTGGGGATCATCATCGGCATCGGTTCGGTGATCACCATCGTAACGGTGGGGGACGCCATGACCTCCTCGGTGACCAGCGTCTTTAACGATATGGGGGCCAATTCCATCCAGCTGATGATGATGGATAAGCCGGACGAGAACGGCAACACCAACTGGAACCGCTCCTATGAGCCGGAGGACTATATCAGTGATGAGATGCTGGAGCTGTATGAGGAGCGGTTTGGGGAGGAGATCGACTGCTGGGCGGTCACCGTCAATGCGGGCACCGGCCAGCTGCAGGTGGGCCGCAACCAGGCCAACGGCTATGTCTACGGCACCAACGCCAACGCCCTGGGGATCCAGAGCATCACCCCCATTGCCGGCCACGACCTCAACGACCGGGAGGTGGACGGGGACAAGAATGTGGCGGTGGTGGCCAAAGGGATGCTGGAAAAGCTGATGCCCGGCGTCACCCCCCAGGAGGCCCTGGGCCGGGAATTCCGGGTCCAGATGGCCCAGGGGCTGTATACCTTCTCTATCGTAGGGGTGTATGACTACCAGGTGGGGGGGATGATGGCGGCCATGGTGGGGGATACCTCCAGCCAGATTTTCATCCCGCTGGGGGTGGCAAAGCAGATCGCCCGGGATGGCGCCAGCGACCCCAATGACCTTGCGGACGGCTATTATGTCGTCCAGGTCAAGGCCAAGGCCGGGGTGGATGTGGAGGACTTTGCCCGGCGCAGCGAAACCTTTTTCAATAACGCCTTCTACCGCAGCAACCCCTATGTGGAGGTGGAGGCCACCAATATGGACAGCATCATTGGGCAGATGTCCAGTATTATGGACACCATCAAAGCGGCGGTGTCGGTGATCGCGGCCATCTCCCTGTTGGTGGGGGGCATCGGTGTGATGAACATCATGCTGGTCTCGGTGACCGAGCGCACCCGGGAGATCGGCACCCGCAAGGCTTTGGGGGCCCGCAACAGCGCAATCCGCATCCAATTTATTGTGGAGTCGATGATCATCTGCCTGATCGGCGGCACCCTGGGGGTGCTGCTGGGGGCCGGGCTGGGGATGGCGGGTTCCGCCGCCCTGGGCGCCCCCAGTTTGCCTTCGGTGCCGGCGGTCGTGGTGGCAGTGGGGTTCTCCATGGGGATCGGCATCTTCTTTGGCTACTATCCGGCCAATAAAGCCGCAAAATTGGACCCCATTGAGGCGCTGCGGTACGAATAAGGATTGCAAAACGCCGGTGGGATGGTATATAATAGGGGCAGGAAACTCCAACTTGACAGAAAAGGAGCTGGTATTATGCCGTTGGTAACAACCACCGAGATGTTCAAGAAAGCCTATGAGGGCGGCTACGCCGTAGGCGCCTTCAATGTGAACAACATGGAGATCGTCCAGGGGATCACCGAGGCGGCCTCCGAGCTGAACGCTCCCGTCATTCTCCAGGTCTCTGCCGGCGCCCGCAAGTACGCCAAGCATGTCTACCTGGTGAAGCTGGTGGAGGCTGCCATTGCCGACTGCCCGGACATCCCCATCGCCCTGCACCTGGACCATGGCGCGGATTTCGAGATCTGCAAGTCCTGCATCGACGGGGGCTTCACTTCGGTGATGATCGACGGCTCCTCCCGCCCGTTTGAGGAGAACATCGCCGAGACCCGCAAGGTGGTGGAGTATGCCCACGACCACGGCGTGGTGGTAGAGGCCGAGCTGGGCAAGCTGGCCGGCATCGAGGATGCGGTGAACGTCTCTGAAGCGGACGCCCAGTTCACCAACCCTGCCGAGGTGGAGGAGTTTGTCACCCGCACCGGCGTGGACTCCCTGGCCATCGCCATCGGCACCAGCCACGGCGCCTACAAGTTCAAGCCCGGCCAGAAGCCCCAGCTGCGGTTTGACATCCTGGAGGAGGTGGGCCGCCGCCTGCCCCAGTTCCCCATCGTCCTCCACGGCGCCTCCTCGGTGCCCCAGGACCTGGTGAAGGTCATCAATCACTTCGGCGGCCAGATGCCCGACGCCATCGGCATCCCCGAGGAGATGCTGCGCAAGGCCTCCACCATGGCGGTCTGCAAGATCAATATCGATTCGGACGTGCGGGTGGCTATGACCGCCGCCATCCGCAAGCACATGGCCGAGAACCCCAGCCACTTCGATCCCCGCCAGTACCTGACCCCTGCCCGCACCGCGGTCAAGGAGATGGTGGCCCACAAGATCAAGGACGTGCTGGGCTGCGCCGGCAAGGCGTAAGCTGCTTTTCTTACAAACGAAAGCGGGCGGCGAAAGACCGCCCGCTTTTTCTGCGGCGCAGGGCGCTTTTGGCCGGTAAACGTGCAAATTTTTCAAAATTTTCAAGAAAGCTGTCCCATTTTCCAGCTCTAAAAGGTTATAGAGGCAACGAAAGATGCACATCCAATTTTTGGAGAACCCAATGCAAGGGAGGTACGGCGCCATGGAGGGACGAAACCAGGCGGGCAAACAGTTTGACCGGCTCTACCGGCAGTTTTTGCCCCGGCTCTACCAGGGGGCGCTGTACCTGCTGGGCAGCCGGGAGGCGGCGGCGCAGGCTGCGGAGGCCGCCTGGCTGCGGGCGTTTTCCGGGCGGGATGTGAGCGACACCCGGGCGTTTTGGTTTGCCTGCGCCAGCGGGCTGGTGTCCGCCTGCGCCAAACTGCGCCCGGTCCCCTATCGGGCGGCGGAGATCCTGGAAGCGCCCACCCCCAGCCAGGCCCAGCTGCTGTCCGCCCTGGCCGGGATGGACTACTCTCTGCGGGAACTGGTGGTGCTCACCGGGGTGCTGGGCTTTTCGCCGGAGGCGGCCGCCCGGCTGCTTCAGATCCCCCGGACGCTGGCCCTCTCCCGGCTGCAGCGGGTGGCTGCCCAGCTGGCCCCCGCCGGGGTCAAACGGGTGCCCGCCGCCTAGCGGGCGGATCCATTGTTCTCTCCTTTTTCATTTCCCATAGAGCGGGGCGGAACGGCCAAAGGCCGTT
>DXES01000058.1 GCA_019114825.1 Candidatus Anaerotruncus excrementipullorum | reverse complement strand
GGCGTAGCCGCCGCCAAAGGTGAAGGCTCCGATCTTAAAAAAGGCCCAAAAGAGGGTTTTGCATTCTTTCCATTTGATCATAGGCGACCATCCCTTTTGTGGAGTTTTAGGGGGTGCGTGCCCCCAATCTTTGCTATTATACCCCATCCCTGCGCGGCGCGTCAAACATATTTTTTTCCGGGCGGGACCCTGGCGGATGCCGCTTGAATTTTCCCGCAAAAGTGGCTGCTTTTTTGTGGAAAATATGATATGATAAGCACATTCCCCCACAGGGGAGAATAACCGTAGAAGTGAGGAGACACGGCTTGAAGATCAAAAAATATAAGGTGATCGTCTTTTTGATTCTGCTGGCGCTCACCGGCGCCTATATCTTTGCCTATGCCCCCAACCTGAATCCCTTTTTCTATCTGGAGGGGGCGCTGTTTTGGGCGGCGGTCATCACCCTATTTGCCGGGGTATTTGCCCTCCTGCATTTTGGGGAGCTGACCGTTCAGTTTTTGGATAAGGAGCAGCGCCCTTTCCAATATGTGCCCAACCAGAAGTTCCCCCGCTGGGTAAAATTCCTGCTGCTGGTGCCCTGGCTGTTTGTGGTGGTGGTATTCATCGGCTCCTCCTTCATCTTCCATGCCACCGCCTACCGGGACCAGCTGGGGGAGGCGGAACCGGTGCCTTTCTCCAGCGATATGCAGCTGGCCGACCTGGACCAGCTGCCCATTGTGGATGAGGCGCTGGCGGTTACCCTGGCGGATAAGAAGCTGGGGGAGCGAGCCGGCTTGGGCAGCCAGGTGCGGCTGGGGACCGATGCGGTGACCATCCAGCAGATCGACGGGGAGCTCATGTGGGCGATCCCCCTCTACCACCGGGGGGTGTTTAAGTGGATCACCAACCTCTCGGGCACCCAGGGGTATATCCTGGTCTCCGCCACCGATGTGAACGATGTGCGGTATATGGAGGACTTCAAGGTCAAATATTACCCCGGCAACTATCTGCTCCAGGACCTGACCCGCCATGTGCGGTTCGGCGGGGCCTGGGTGGATGGGATCACCGACCCCACCTTTGAGATTGCCGATGACGGCCAGCCCTACTGGATCTATACCACCTACCGGAACCTGCGGGGCTTTAACCTTCCGGAGGCCACCGGGGCCTGGGTGGTGAACGCCACCACCGGCCAGATGGAGCGGTACACCATCGAGACCCTGCCCACCTGGGTGGACCGGATCCAGCCGGAGAGCTTCATCATCAATCAGATCAACAACAAGGGCGAATTTGTCCACGGCTGGCTGAATTTTGCCGACAAGGACAAGTTCAAAGCCTCTCCCGGCCACATGATCCTCTATAACAACGGCCATTGCTACCTGTTTACCGGCATGACCAGCATCGGCGCGGATGACAGCGCCATCGGCTTCATCATGGTGGACATGGTGGACAAGGACCTGCGGGTGTATATGATGGCCGGCGCCACCGAGACGGCGGCCATGGGCTCCGCCCAGGGCAAGGTGCAGCACCTGGGCTACCAGGCCACCTTCCCCCTGATCCTCAATATCGACGGCCAGCCCACCTACTTTATGGCCCTGAAGGACGCCACCGGCCTAATCAAGCAGTATGCCTTTGTGTCGGTGGTGAACTACTCGATTGTGGGCACCGGGGAGACCATCCAGGAGGCCCAGAGCGACTACCTGCAGGGGCTGCAGAACTCCGGGATCACGGTGGATGCCCAGCAGTCCCAGGAGCTGGAGGAGCTCACAGGGACGGTGTGGCGGATCGGCGCGGAGTTTGACGGCCAGCATACGGTCTATAAGCTGGTGCTCTCCGAGCGGATGGACACCATCTTCCGGCTGCCGGGGGTGCTCTCGGATGAGCTGGCCCTGACCCGGGAGGGGGACCGGGTGCGGATTGGCTATGCGCCCCAGCAGGCGGGCTCTGTGACCGGCAGCGAATTTGACAACCTGGCCATGGCCCAGGGCACATAAGTCCCCCTCGGGATAGAAAAAAGATCGGGAGTTTTTGCCTATAAAAGGGGAAAACTCCCGATTTTTATTGGTGGTTTTGCAGCAAAACCGGTTGACGCTCCCACCGGCTAGACGGTATAATAGGGGGGAGGGAATTCACGATCGGGGTGGGTGGGAGAGGGGAGCTCCCGCCCCCGGAAATTCCAAGGGGGTGCCGGAATGGAACGGTTCAATGGGATCGCCGCCTCCAGAGGCGTAGCGATTGGAAAGCTGCATTTTTTTGATAACTGCCAGCGCCCGGTGCAGCTGGCGCGCTCGGACTCCCCGGAGCGGGAGCTGGAGCGGTTTGAGAGCGCCCGCCTGCGGGCGCTCAAGACGTTGGATGACCTGCACACCCAGGCGGTGGAGCGGGTGGGGCCGGAGGACTCGATGATCTTTGGCGTCCAGCAGGCGCTGCTCAACGACCGGGACTACATCAGCGGCGTCCGGGACCTCATCAACCAGGAGCACTATGTGGCGGAGTATGCGGTGCAGCGCACCGGCGAGCGGCTGGCCCAGATGATCTCCCAACTGGATAACGTCTACCTCCAGGAGCGCTCCTCCGACCTATTGGATATCTCCGGCCGGGTGGTGCGCCAGCTCAATGGGGAGCTGGCCCGGGACCTCTCGGACATCCAGGGGCAGGTGGTCCTGGTCGCCCAGGACCTGCTGCCCAGCGAGACGGTCCAGCTGGACCAGAGCAAGGTGCAGGCGTTTGTCACCGGCGGCGGGTCCCGCACCTCCCACGCCTCCATCCTCTCCCGCACCATGGGCATCCCGGCGGTGGTGGGGCTGCAGGAGCAGCTCTCCCAGCTGCGGGATGGGGCGCTGGTGGTGGTGGATGGGTTCCAGGGGGTGGTGATCCAGGACCCGGACGAGGCCACCCTGGAGGAGTACCTGGGCAAGCAGCAGTCGTTTTTGGAGTACCGCCGCCAGCTCAAACGCCTGAAGGGGGCGGAGAGCCGGACGCTGGACGGCAAAAAGGTGGTGCTCTGCTGCAATGTGAACCAGCCGTCGGAGGTGCGGCTGGTGTTGGAAAATGACGGCGAGGGGATCGGCCTCTACCGCAGCGAGATGCTCTGTCTGGAGCGGGAGGAGTTCCCCTCCGAGGAGGTGCAGTTCCAGGCCTACCGGGAGATTTTGGAGGGGATGTCCAGCCGCCGGGTGGTGATCCGCACCATGGACCTGGGGGCGGATAAGAAGCTGCCCTACCTGCCCCTGCCCGCCGAGCAGAATCCGGCCATGGGCTGCCGGGGGATCCGGCTGAGCCTACAGTATCCGGACTATTTTAAACAGCAGCTGCGGGCGCTGCTGCGGGCCTCGGTCTATGGAAAGCTGGCCATCATCTTCCCCATGATCTCCACGCTGGAGGAGGTGCGGGAGGCGAAACGCCTGCTGTGGGAGGTGGAGGCCCAGCTGCGGTCCGAGGGGCTGCGCATGGAGCGGCCGGTGGAGCTGGGGGTGATGATCGAGACCCCCGCCGCCGCCCTGATCAGCGACATGCTGGCCCGGGAGGTGGATTTCTTCTCCATCGGCACCAACGACCTGACCCAGTATGTGATGGCCGCCGACCGGAACAACAGCCGGATCGACAGCACCCTCAACGACCCCTGCCACCCGGCGGTGCTGCGCCTGGTGCGGATTGCGGCGGAAAACGCCCGCGCCCGGGGGATTTGGTGCGGCGTCTGCGGGGAGAGCGCCGCCGATGTGCGCCTCACCGAGACCTTTCTGCGCATGGGGATCTCCGAGCTCTCGGTGGCCCCCGCCTCCATTCTGGAGCTGCGCAAGCATATCCGCTCCATCGACCTGTCGGCCCAGCCTCAGCGCTGCCCGGAGCCGGTTTAGCGGGCCGCTGCGCCGCCAAACCGCCATAGAAAGGAAGGCTGCCCCTTTTCGGGGCGGCCTTTTTGTTTGGGGGCGCCTTTTTTGCCGCCCAGGACAGGGAAAAGGCAAAAAATTTACAAATTGTACATGATTTTCCCGGCGGGAAGGCGTATACTACAGTTAGCACTCAAAGATATAGAGTGCTAATCCATTTGGATTTGACGGCAGAGATCAAGGAGGCGTGTCTATGAACGCTCAGAAGTTTACGCAAAAATCCCTGGAGGCCCTGCAGGCAGCGCAGGACCTGGCGGTGGAATATGGCAATATGCAGATCGAACAGGAGCACCTGTTCTGTGCGTTGGCGGCCCAGGAGGACGGCCTGGTGGGCCAGCTGCTGAAAAAGATGGGCAAGGACCCGGCGGCGGTGCATGGGGATGCCCTGCAGGCGGTGGCCGGCCTGCCCCGGGTGAGCGGCCCCGGCCGGGAGGAGGGCAAGATCTACATCTCCCAGGAGACCGACCGCACCCTGGTGGCCGCCGAAAAGCTGGCCGGCCAGATGAAGGATGAGTACGTCTCGGTGGAGCATCTGATGCTGGCGCTGTTGGAGCAGCCGGGCAACGGCCTGCGCCGCCTGTTCCAGCAGTACGGCATCACCAAGGACGCCTTCCTCTCGGCGCTGATGACCGTGCGGGGCAACACCCGGGTCACCTCCGACAGCCCGGAGGACACCTATGACGCCCTGAAAAAGTACGGCACCGACCTGGTGGAGCAGGCCCGCAGCCAGAAGCTGGATCCGGTGATCGGTCGGGACAGCGAGATCCGCAATGTGATCCGCATCCTCTCCCGGAAGACCAAAAACAACCCGGTGCTCATCGGCGAACCGGGCGTTGGCAAGACGGCCATCGCCGAAGGGCTGGCGC
>DXES01000057.1 GCA_019114825.1 Candidatus Anaerotruncus excrementipullorum | reverse complement strand
CCGGGCTACCGGGCCACCCTGGTCAAACGTGCGGTGGCCGCCGTGGCAGCGGTGGTCGCCGTGGCGGCTGCGGCCGTGGTCCTGCTGCAGGTGCTCTAGGCGCATGAACGCCGGCGGTTTGCAGCAATTTCAGCAACGTGACCCTCGGGGTCGGTAAGGAGGAAGCTTTGCTCGGAAGATTTTTTCAACAGATGTTCAATTCCTGCGGCGTGGTGTTCCGCACCTTCCGTGCGTTTTTCATGCGGCAGTTTATGGGGGTGCGGGCGCGGATCAGCCGCGTCACCAGCTTTTCCCGCCAGGCGGCCCTCCTGATCCCGAAGGCCATGTCCTCCCTGGCGGTGGCGGGGCAGAAGCCCTCCTCCCGCAAGGATTTTATCGAGACCAAGCGGCTGTTTGTGGCGAAATCCCTGCTGGTGATGCTGGCGGCGGGCATTGTGGTGTTGGGGCTGTTTGCCTATTTCATCGCCTGGCCCTGGCTGGTGAGCCGGTTTTTCACCGCCCAGCTCTACTGCCAGGATACCAGGCTGCCCACCTACAGCGGCCGTGTGGCGGTCTACTACGACGAGGAAAAGACCATCCCCAAGTTGGAGGGCTCCTTGACCGAGGGGCTTTTGCAGGGGGAGGGCACCGAATACGACGAATCCGGCCGGCTGCTCTACCAGGGGAGCTTTGTCAACGGCCAGCGGGAGGGGAACGGCAGCCTCTACGAGGCGGGGATCCTGCGCTACCGGGGGGAGTTCTCCGGTGGCCTGCCCAACGGCCAGGGGATCTCTTACTACCCCTCCGGCGGCCAGGAGTACGCCGGTACCTTTAGCCAGGGGGCCTGCGAGGGGGAAGGGACCCTCTATGATGAGGACGGCCAGGCCCGCTATAAGGGCCAGTTTTCCGCCGGCAATTTTGAGGGCCAGGGCCGCCTCTACCAGGAGGACGGGGAGCTGCTCTATGAGGGCGCCTTCCAGGAGGGGGCCTACGCCGGAGAGGGCAAATTGCGGATCGGCCAGGGCCTGCAGCTGGTGGGGGAATTTGAAAACGGCGCCCCTCTGGGGGAGGTGTCCATCTACCGGGATGGGAAGCTGAACTACCAGGGGGAGGTGGCGGACCTGCTGCCCAACGGGCAGGGGACGATCTACGCCAGCGACGGCACCGCCATCTATACCGGCCCCATGGCCCAGGGGGCGCCGGATTTTGAGGCGCTGTTGGGGCTAAGCGGGGAGGAGATCCGCACCGTCTTTGCCCAGGCAAAGCTGAAGGAGACCGCAGGGGAAACCGGTTTTTCCATCCGCAATGAGGCGTTGGGGGTCACCCTATTTTGCAGCTACAAGACCGAGGAGAACGACCCTAAGGTACACGATGTCTACTGCTACAACAGCGAAGCCGACCCCTTTGCCCAGGTGATGCCCTGGGAGAATGGGAAGGCGTTTGAAAGCCAGGTAGCGGGCAGCGAGCAGCTGGAAGGGGAGGAAACCGAGGCGTTCCCGGCGGACACCCCCTTTGAGGACGGCCCCTACTACGCCGCCGTCTACAGCCTGCCCGACTGCACCCTCCGGGGCTGGAGCGAGGCCGGGCAGACCGCCTGGTTCATGGTCCAATGGAGCGCCTCCTGGGAGCTGCCCGGCGAGGACGGGGAGGAGGGCGAAGAGGAGCCGGCGGAGGAGTCCCAGCCGGAGGAGGACCGGCTGGAGAGCCTGCTGCGCAGTTTGGGTGTGGGCGAGGAGGGGGAGGAACCCTCCGATTCCGCCGCAGAGGCGGCCAGCCAGGCCCTCTCGGCAGCGGAGCAGGAGGCTGCCTCCCAGCTTGCCCAGGAGAAGAGCAGCCCAGCCCCGGCGGCCACCCAACCGGCGGCGGAGAAGAAGACCCCCACCATCCGGCTGGCCCGGGACGCCGGCCAGGAGAGCGGCAGCTCCTCCCGGCGGGAGGAGCCCCCCGAAAAGGAGCCGGAGCCGGTGGACCCGGCGGAGGAGCTCTCCCCGGCGGCAAACTACTATCTCCAGATGGAGACCCTGTCCCAGCTGGAGCGCCAGCTCACCCTGAAGGAACAGCTGCTGGAGCGTATGCAGGAGCAGGACCGGATGGGCAAGGGGGACCCGGCACTTTTGGAGGAGCTGGAGGCCCAGGTGCCCGACCTGCAGGTCCGGGTGGGCCAGGCCCAGGTGGAGCTGGAGCGGCTGCTGCTGGAGGATGCCAGCCTGGCGGACCGGGACTATATCCGGATGCTGGCCGCCCTGCTGCATCCGCCGGCGGAATTTGGGGCCGCAGCCCTGCAAGCGATGGACGGCGGCCGGGAGGAGGAGCTGGCCCTGGTGGATCTGGAGCTCAGCTGGCAGTCCGCCCAGCAGGCCAAGGACGCCTATCTGAAGGCTGCCGAAGCGGCCGGGCAGACAGAGGCGGATTACAAAACCGGCACAGCCGATGAAATTGCCCTGAACCAGGCCCAGTGCGCCCAGAGCGAGGCCACCGTCCGGCTACACGAGGCGGTAAATTCCTACATCCAGGGGGCGCTGGCGTTCAACACAACGGCAAAGGGGTATCTCTCTAGCCAATATGGCTGGGAGCAGCTTTTGACCCAGTGAAGGAGGTGGCAGGATGGCAGACTATACCGCTTTGGCGGAGGCGGGGGAGGGGCTGGTGGAGCTTTTGCGGGACCATTTGACCCCGGAACCCATCAGCAAGCGGGAACTGATCTCCCTTTGCTCCCCCCATGAGAGCGAAAACAACCAGCTCACGGTCTACCTATTCCATATTGAGGAGGACCAGCAGAGCGCCTCGGGGGGCTATGTACAGCAGTCCCGGGACCTGCAGCGGATGTCCCCCTCCCGCTTTAACCTGAGCTTTCTCATCACCGCCCACTCCAAGGCGCCGGTGCAGCTGCGGGAGGCCGACCAGTACCGGATGCTGGGGGCGGCCATCCAGGTGCTCAAGGACCACCCGCTGTTGGAGCAGCAGTACCTGGGCGGGTCGCTGGCGGATACCAATGCGGTGATCCACCTTTCGGTGGAGCGGCCCAATTTTGAACAGATGACCAAGATTTGGAGCAATACCTCCAAACCCTATAAACTCTCCATCGTCTGCAAGGCAAGCGGCGTGGTTCTGGATAGCAAGCGCACCCGCCGTGTCTCCCGGATCACCGATGTGCAGATCGATGTGGCCCAGCGGACCCCACCGCGGGAGAGGAGCGGCCTATGATTCGATTGCAAGCCAGCGCGGTGCTGGCCGTGCGGGACGGCTATACCGGCCGCCCGGTGACTGCCAGCGCCGTCCAATGCTTTTTGGATGGGCAGCGGGTGCTGCCCCAGTACCGCCAGGGCGGCTATCTGGTGTTCCTCAACCTGCCGGACGGCCCCCACCAGCTGCTTTTGCGGGGCGCCTATTACCAGGATGAGCGGCTGCAGTTCCAAACCGCCGGGGGCTCCCCGGTGGAGTGGGGGGTCACGCTGAAACCCTCCGCCGCCTACCCCTTCCGCCGGGCGGTCACCCAGCTGGCGGTGCGGCTGGAGGGCGGGGGGGCCCTCTGGGTTGCGGCCCAGGGGGCGGCCTGGGAACTTCGCCTGGCCCAGGACGAGGCCCCCGCCGGCAGCCGGAGCCTCAAGATCTTCTACCGGGGCGGCCCGGAGGCCCACCCCCGCGGCCAATACCTGCTCTGCGATAAAAGCAAAAGCGAGACGGTGACGGTGGCCGGTCTGGAGGGGGAGCGGGCGGAGCTGGAAGCTCCCCTGGCCCATCCCCACCGGCGGGGCGCGGTGCTGCTGCCCGCCCAGTGCTACCACGCCGATGCACAGGGCTGGGTACGGGCGTTCTTTCGGGAACCGGTCCAGGTCTGCCTGTTTTTGCCGGAGCAGAAAAAGCTCCAAACCCTCTCCCTCCAGGAGGGGTACAACGAGACCGCGCTGGCAAATGCGCAAAAGAAGGAGTAGACCTATGGCAGTACAAGTTGCGTCCACCGCCACCTGCAAATGCATCTTTGGGGCTGCCCCCGCCGTGCTGACCGCCACCTGCCCCACCGTCTTGGCGGATGGCATGCCCGCGGCCACCATTGCGGATATCGCGCTGCCCACCTTTGGGATGTGCAGCTGCCCTGCCAACCCGGCGGTGGCTGCCGCCACCGCCGCGGCCCTGGGGGTATTGACCCCCCAGCCCTGCATGCCGGTGCCGATGGGCCCCTGGAAGCCGGGCTCGCCCACCGTCCTGATCGGCGGGAAACCCGCCCTACAGAATAGCAGCACCCTCCAGTGCTCCTATGGCGGGGTGATCACCATCGTCTCCCCGGGGGCAAAGACGGTCATGGTGCCGTAGCCATGTGGTGGAATCGAGCGCCCCAGGGGGGCGGGGGGGAGGGGACGCCCCCGGAGGAGTCCCGGGTGGCCCAGCAGGCGGCCCGGCAGCCGTCCCAGCCTTACCAGGATCAGTGGGCGCTGATGGAGGACCTGTTCACCCTCATCGACTACCGGCTGTACCTCTACTATAAGAACCACGAATGGGTGGGTCCCCGCAGCGAGCTGCGCAATATGTTGGGCCTGGTGGTGAGCCGGGAGGAGTTTGAGCACAACCTGACCAAGGCGGCCCAGACCGGCCTGCTCCAGAAGCTCACCCCTGAGGAGCTCCATCAGATCGAGCTGGGGGATGGGGCGGCCCAGCGGCGGGCAGAGGCCACCCAGGCGGAGCTGCCTCTGCTGCTGTTGTTCCGGCGGTTCCGGCTGGACCCGTTCCAGCGGGCGGTGGTGGCCCTGGCCTATGCCGCCAGCCTGGACAGCAAGTATGAGCGGCTGTTCGCCTACCTGCAGGACGACGTCACCCGCAAGGCCCCCACCGTCTCCCTGGCGGTGCAGCTCTACCTGCCCGCCGGCAAGACGGTGGAGGAATACACCGCCAAATTTTCCCGTCCGGGGCTGTTTACCAGCCTGTTCCAGCGGGAGGCGCTGGCGGAGGGGACCTTGAAGCTGCAGCCGGTGGTGCTGGAATACCTGAGCGCCGGTACAGTGGCCCCCAGGCATGGCCTCAAGCTGTTCGATGGGGCCAGCCAGCAGCCGGAGGCCCCCCTGGTGGTGGGGGAGGCGCTGGCGGCTGAACTGGAGGGGTTTTTCGACACCGCCCAGGCGGTGGCCCTGATGGGCCCGGCCGGGGCTGGCAGGCGGTTTTTGGTCCGCCAGGCCATGGCCCACAGGGGTCAGAAGTGCCTGTTTGCGGATGTGGGCGCGGCGGAAAACCGCGTCCAGGCGGTGGAGCAGGCCGCCCTGGCCGCCCGCCTGCTGGATGCCTACCTCTGCCTATCCGGCTTGGAGGGGAAAAACGCCGAGGGGGAGCTGGAGGCGGCCTCCCCGGAACTCCTACAGGCCATCGAAGAGGCCGACCCCGGCCGGGAACCGCTGGTTTTGGCGGTCCAGAAGCGGCTGCCCAGGCCGGTGCGCCCGGTGACAGCCGAGCTGGAGGTGCCCCGGCCGGAGGAGGGGGAGCGGCTGGCGCTCTTCCGCCACTATTTCTCCCAGATCCCGCTGGCAGAGGGGTGCTGCCTGGAGGAGCTGTCGGCCAAATTCGCCTTTGTCCCCCAGCAGATCCAGGGGGCGGCCGCCCAGGCCGCCGGCCTCTGCCGCATCCAGGGCGGCGCCCTCTCCAGCGCCGCGGCCCACCGCTGCTGCTACCGCCAGGTGGTACACAGCCTGGATAAGCTGGCCAAGCGGGTTACCCCCAAGTTCACCTGGGAGGATGTGGTGCTGCCCGCCTCCCAGAAGCGGCTGATGCAGCAGGCCTGCAACCATATCCGCTACCAACACCGGGTCTATCAGGAGTGGGGGTTTGCCCAAAAGATCGGCTATGGGCGCGGGCTGTCCATCCTGTTCGCCGGAGCCCCCGGCACCGGCAAGACCATGTGCGCCCAAGTGATCGCCCGGGAGCTGAATATGGAGATGTACAAGATCAACATCTCCCAGATTGTGAGCAAATATATCGGCGAGACCGAAAAGAACCTACAGACAGTGTTCCGGGAGGCCCGCAACTCCAACTGCATCCTGTTCTTCGATGAGTGCGACGCCCTCTTTGGCAAGCGCAGCGAGGTCAAGGACGCCCACGACCGGAACGCCAACGTGGAGGTGGCCTATCTGCTCCAGCAGATCGAGGACCACGACGGGGTCTGCATCCTGGCCACCAACCTGATCCAAAACATCGACGCCGCCTTTATGCGCCGGATCACCTATGTGGTCCACTTCCCGTTCCCCGAGCCGCCCCAGCGCCGGGAGATCTACCTGCACACCCTGCCCAAGGGCGCCCCGGTGGACCCGGATGTGGACTGGGATTTTATCGCGGAACAGTTCCAGCTCTCCGGCGGTCACATCAAAAACATCGTCCTGGCGGCCGCCTTCATGGCCGCAGCCCAGGACAGCCCCATTGGGATGCGCCACCTGCTCACCGCCGCGGTCAACGAGCTGCGGAAAAATGAGATGGTGGTGGTGCGGGAGGACCTGCGGGAGTACGCGGACCTGATTGAGGACTAAAAAAAGCTTTTCCCGGCCGGGTGGCCTTTTATAGAGAATCTCACCGATTACCGGACAACCGGAAAGATCGACAAGGAGGTCAATTCTATGGCATATCAGCTTTTGAAAAAACAGGCGGCGGCCCCGGTTTCGGCGCCGCCCCAGGCAGCCCACCATGCGGCCTCCCAGCCGGGCGGCGTCAGCCTGGCGGGGGAGGGGATGGGCGCCCAGCTGGACGCCCGGATGCAGGCCAGGATGCAGCAGTTTTTGGATCACCAGAACCCCGCGGCGGAGCAGGAGGCGGACGAGATCGCCGCCAGCGTCTCCACCGCCCGCACCCCCCAGGAGGTGAAAGCCCAGCTGGGGGAGCGGATGGGTGCGGACTTCTCCAACGTCCGGTTCCACACCGGCAGCGACGCCATCCAGCGGGCGGAGGGGATCGGCGCCCGGGCTTACGCCACCGGCCGGGACATCTACTTTGGCGAGGGGGGGTTCGACCCGGCGGTGGCCGCCCACGAGCTGGTCCATACTGCCCAGCAGGGGGTGGTGGACAGCGGCATGGCCACCCAGTCGATGCCGGCCGGCACCGTGCAGATGATGCCCAAACTCCTGAAAACCATCGGCTCCGGCATCAAGCGGGCGGCCTCCGCCGCCTGGGGCGGTATCAAATCGGTGGGCTCGTCCATCGGGCATGGGGTCAAGAGCGCGGCCTCCACCGTCTGGGGCGGCCTCAAGTCGGCCGGTTCGGCCATTAAGGGCCTCTTTGCCGGCGGCGGCCAGCAGGCGGCCCCTGCCCAGGCTCCCGCCCCTGCCCCGGCTCCCGCCCCCGCCCCGGCTCCCGCCCCCGCCCCTGCGGTTCCCCAGTATGCCAATGAGCAGGAGGAGTACCAGGCCATGGCCGACCAGATGAAGGCCGGCTACGCCAACGCCCGGATAGAAGGCGCTACTCCCCAGGATCGGTATATCAAATTTTTGTCAAACTATAACCGGAATAATGCGAACTTTCCCGCCTTCAAGAGCAGCACTAGCCGCATTCGCAACGGCCAGCCCATGAAGCAGGCGGTGGATTCTGTGTTCAACAATGCGACGCAACGGTATGCCGGACCCCAGGGCGCTGATGAGCTGAATCGTATTGGAGGCCTTATAAAGCAGGAACTCCAGACCGATCCCGGCGCCGCTCAGGGAATCCAGAGTTTCAGTAATGATATGATGGATCAGATGAGTGTGCTGATGGACGACCCCGAATACCAGCGGTATTTGCTGGCAAATGCCAACGGTCTGCGAGGTGCTACCCAGGGCCGCCAGGGTACGGAGGACTTCTTTGGGGATGACCACATGCTGACCCTGACGCTACTTAACAACATGAACCTCTACGGTCTCAACCCCAGTTTGTTGGAGCGGTCGCGTTCCCAAGGAAATTCAAATGCGTGGGCTAAGATTATCCAGAGCTCTACAGGTATCTTTAACGGCATGACATCTATCCACGCAAAGATGGGAGAAAATGTCGGGGAAGACCAAGCCGCATTGGTGGCCCAGACTCTCCAGTCCGGCAGGGGTAAGGAGATCGACGATGACGAGGCCCTCTTGAATCTGCGCAACCAGCACCTGGCGGATGGCAAGACCGATTTCACCCCGGAGGAGATCGAGGGGATGAAGAACGAACTCTACGCCGGCAAGGCCAACGCTGGTTACTCGGAGGAGGGCGTGCGCAAATACCTGGCCCTCTACCAGAAGATGCGCCGGCTGATCGGCCAGCAGCAGGGCTGACCGCCCCCCTTGGGGAACCCCTGGGCATACGCCGGGCTTTGGCCGGATGGGCAGGAGAGGAGTAACGCGATGGCATATCAGCTTTTGAAAAAACAGGCGGCCCCGGTTTCGGCCCCGCCCCAGGCAGCCCACCATGCGGCCTCCCAGCCGGGCGGCGTCAGCCTGGCAGGGGAGGGGGTGGGCGCCCAGCGGATCGAACAGGTGCTCTCCGGCCAGGGCACCGAGGAGGACCAGGCCCAGTTCAACAGCCTTATGGAGATCCTCAACGGTGCGGCGAATTCCGGCGAGCTCTCCCCGGAAAACCTGGCGATGCTCTACAACGCCGGCGGCAAGAGCCGGGAATTTGTGGCGAACCGCACCCAGGACAACATGGTGCGCCATATCCAGCAGCAGTTCCTAAAGGATCACCCCGGCGGCTACAACAAAACCGGACAGGAACACGGGGACTATATGGCCACGCTGCAAAACAGCGCGGTGCGCCAGGGCAACGGCGGTGTGATTGCGGAGTATGGCAACCTGATGCAGCTGCTCTCCAAGAGGGCCGGCGCCTCGGTGATCGACCAGTCGTTGGGCGAGGAGCCGGAGGAGCTGCGGGATTTGCCGAAGAACGATGAGCGCTTTAAGGCTGCGGCGCAGGCGGGCGCCCCCCAGATAACCGCCAGGATGACCGAGGCGATTTCGGGGGCGGAGGACTTCCAGAATTACAATAGCCAGTTTATGGAAAAGCTGCGCGCTACCATGCCGGAGGCGTTCTCGGACGAGGAGGTCAGCCGTTCGTTTGTCGGCAAGAGCGCCCTGCTCCGTGGCCTGTTCCCCAGTGTCACCAACGGCGATGACAGAGCCAGGGATGACCGGTTCATCACCTACCGCTCCCAGGCTGCAATCGGTGACCTCAACCGGGAGATGCTCAACCTGGGGACGGGAATCTCGGGCATGACCCCCGAGACAAAGCGGCTGCGGGATGCGATGGTGCCGGGCTTCCGTCAGACGGGAACGGTTGCGCCGGTGGAGAATAGACCTGCGCCCGTTCCCCTCCCCCTCAGAAGGAGGAACGGCTGACACGGCCCTGTAGAGAGGGAAAAAGAAGTAAAAATCCTGGCATGGGCGGGTGCGCCCAGGGCTGGGGCGGCCTTCGGGTACGCCCCGACCTAAACGCCAGATGGAGGAAATTTTATGAAGCGAGCAACCAGGTTCAAATGGGCGGTTGGGATAGCGATTGCCGGCGTGCTGCTGCTGGCGGTCTGCTACCTGTGCCGGGGGCAGTTCACGGCGTCGCCCTTCTCCACCACCTATACCTTCGATGGCCCCTCCGGCGTCTATCCCGGCGCCAGCGGCCGGGTGTATGTGATCGACCAGGGCAAGACCAGCGTGCTGATCACCGATGGGGCGGGCACGCTGCTGGGGACCATCCCCGGCGGTGCGGACAGCGACACCCACCCCTACTATGCCTCCCTGGTGGAGGAGGGCAGCGACGGGAGCATCTACCTGGCGGATGTGCGCTATTCCGGCCAGGGCACCCGCATTAGCCAGGAGCGGATCTTCCGCTATGACGCCTCCGGGGAAAATCCCACCTGCGTCTACCTGCTCGACTACAGCGAATCGGGGAGCTACCCCATGCAGTACGGCAACATCCAGTCCCTCCAGGAGCTGGACGGGCGGCTGGTGTTCACCCTAAAGACGGGGGAGGGGCTGGCGGTCTGCTCCCTGGACCCGGACACCGGCGCCCTGGAGCGCCAGGACTATCCGCTGCCGGGGCAGTATTTCTCCGATTCGGCGGTGGACCCGGAGACCCTGCGCCCGGTATTCACCAACCGCCTGGGGCAGGTCTGCGGCGTGGATGCCAACGGCCAGGTGCAGGTCTATCTGGACGAGGGGCGCACCTCCTGGATGCTCTGTACCCAGCCGGGGGAGGTCTATTACACCGATATGGCCGCCAACGAGGTGCTGCGGTATGACCTGGCCACCGGCGCCCAGGAGTCGATCCTCACCGCCGGGGACATCCTCTACGCGGTGGAGGTCCAGGACGGCCGTGTCTACGCCACCGACTACATCGGCTACTACGTGCTGGAAGATGGCGCGGTGGAGTATGTGGACACCCTCGCCTACAGCCAGCCGGCAATGCGCAGCGCCCTGTGGGCGGCGCTGATTTTGGGCGGGGTGCTGGTGGCGCTGTCCGTCTGCCTGCTGCTGGGCTACATTGTGGTGAAAAACCACCGGAGCGTCCTGTTCCAGCGGATCCTCATCGTGCTGGTGGTCTCCCTGAGCATCAGTATCATGGTCAGCTATATCACCATCAGCCGGATGGTCCAGAACCAGAACGACGTGGTGATGGAGCAGATGAACCTGTTTGCGGACATCCTCACCGATGAGACCGACCTGGAGGCGTTCCAGCGGATCGACAGCATCGACGACTACCGCAACGAGGACTACCTGAAGGTGAAGGAGCCCTTGGACCGGCTGACCGATAAGACCTACGACAACGACCTGAACTACTACTACATCCTCTATACCCACGATGAGGGGACCATCTATGTGGTGATGGACTACGAGGAGACCGCCGTGACCCGCCACCCGGTCTACGCCTGGGGAGAGCCGGGCTACACCGATGTATTCACCAGCGGCCAGCCGGTGGAGTTCGTGGCGGACCTGAGCTCCTACGGCGCCTGGTCGTTTGTGCTCAAGCCGGTGTTTGATGAAGCCGGGAATGTGGGCGCCGTGCTGGAGGTGGGGGCCAACTTTGACAGCCAGGCCCAACAGAACCGGGATCTGGCCATGGATGTGGCCATGACGGTGGTCTCCATGACGGTGGTGCTGCTGATGTTCATCATCGAGGCGATCATCTACGCGGAGTACCAGGACAAGAAATCCCGCAGCGCCGCCGGCGGGATCCCCACCACCCTGCGTTTCCCCCTGCGGGCGATGGCCTTCCTGGCGTTTTTGGCGGACTGCATGCAGGACCCCTTCGTCTCCATTTTGGCCAACGACCTGTATGAGCCCCTCTTTGGTATCCCCCAGAGCGTGGGCGCGGCGTTGCCCCTGTCGGCCCAGGTGCTGTTTGCGGCCCTGAGCGCCTTTGTGTGCGGCTCGGTGGTGCGCCGGGCGGGTGTGCGCCGGATGCTCTCCTGCGGCTTCCTCATGGAGATTGCGGGCTTTTTGACCTGCGGCATCTCCGGCCAATACCTGGGGCTCCTGGTGGGCAAGTCGGTCATCGGTATCGGCGCGGGGGCCATTTTGGTCAGCCTCAACTCGGTGGCGGCCTCCGGCGCAGACGAGGAGGAGACCTCCGCCGCCTTCACCGCCGTCAATGCGGGCACCCTTTCGGGCATCACGGTGGGCGCCGGTATCGGCTCGATCATCCTGGGCCTGTCCAATTTCTCCACCGTCTACTATGCCGGGGCGGCCTTCCTGGCGGTGGGGCTGCTATTGGCCCTGTTTGGGGAGGACTACCACGAGCCGGTACAGGCCCGGGAGCGGGGCAGCATCACCGTGTTCCGCTTTTTGGCCAGCCGCCGGGTGTGGTCGTTTTTGCTGCTGATGCTCATGCCCTTCCTGATCGCCATCTCCTACCGGGAATACTTCTTCCCCCTCTATGCGGCGGAGATGGGCATCACCGAGGCGGATATCGGCCAGATCTACCTGCTGTGCGGGCTGCTGGTCATCTACCTGGGGCCGGTGCTCACCAAGACGCTGATCGGGCTTTTGGGCGGCAAGTGGACCACTGTGGTGGCCAGCGGACTGATGATCATAGCTACCCTGCTGTTCGCTTTTGTGCCCACCATGCCGGCGGCCCTCATTGGGGTGCTGCTGCTCTCGGTGGCCATCTCCTTCGGGTATGCGGCCCAGTCGTCTTACTATGCGGGCATCCCCCAGATCCAACAGTATGGCAGCAGCCGGGCAATGGGGGTCTATTCGCTGTTTGATAACTCCGGCCAGACCCTGGGCCCGGTGGTGTACGGCGTCGCGCTGATGTTTGGCTACCAGCGGGGCATCCTGGTCATCGGCGCTGCGCTGTTGGCGCTGCTGGTGCTGTTCTTAATCGTCAACCTGGGCGGGCAGAAGGTCCCGTCAAATACAAAGGAGGAAACTTCCCATGCTGCACTATGAAAAAACCACCCTACAGGACCTGCCGGAGATGGCGGATATCTTCCGCAAGTTCCTCAACGACGGGGAGGGGGTGGAGGACTACCTGCGCTCGGGGATGCAGACCCCAGGGTATGTGGGGGTCAAATGCATGGATGACGACAAGCTGGTTGCAGTCCTGACCGCCAAGCCGGGGGTGGAATTTACCTACCCCAAGCCGGAGATCAGCGAAAAGATTGCCCAGCTGTGGCCGGATAAACGGATCTACACCGGCGAAATGGTCACTGTGCTGCCCGCCTACCGGGGCCGGGGGATTGCCAAGACGATGACGCTGAAATGGGCCGAGGCCATGCGCCAGGCGGGCGGGGAATACCTGATGCTGGAACTGTGGGATAAAAAGAACGGGGATGAGCCGGCCAGCGGGATGCTGAAATATATCGGTACGGTGGAGGCCACCTGGAATTTCCCCGATTTTTATAAGGACCTGCATAAATACGGCATGAGCTGCCCCGACTGTGCGCCGGGGCCCTGCACCTGTGGGGCCACTGTGGTGATGGTCAAGCTGTAAGAGGGCAAATTCCCCCGCCTGGGAGAAAAAAGGGAGCGTGATGGCCTAACATGAAGCATAAAAAGCAGCTGCGTACCATCGGGTCAAAATTTACGGTGATGTTTGTCGTCATGGCGCTGGTGCTGAGCCTGGGGCTGTGCGCCTTCAGCGGCTATATCTCTTGGGAACAGTATACCAGCTTCTATTGGCAGAAGGCACGGGCCGCCTGTAAGCTGGCCGCCAGCTTTGTGGACGGGGACCGGATTGCCAGTTATCTGGAGACCAAGGAGCCGGACGACTACTATCGGGATTTGGAGGAGACCTTCCGCACCATTAAACAGGAACAGGAACTGATCTATCTCTACATCTTTATACCCTCCGAGGACCACTTTACCTATGTCCTGGATGCTATTTTGGAGGGGGAGGATCCCTCCCTCTTCTCCACCATCGGGGACACCTACGACTACACCGAGCTGGAGTACCAGTACCTGGTCCCGGATATCCAGGCAAAAAGTGCCTCCCAAAATAAGGTTGTGGTGCTGAAAAACTACTATGGCCCCGGTGTCTCCGCCTGGGCGCCCATCTTTGACAGCGCCGGCAACCTGGTGGCCATGGTGGAGGGGGATATGTCCCTGGATGTGGTGGTGGATTCCATCACCGATTTCCTGGTGGCGGCGGTGGCGGTCTGCTGTACCCTGGTGTTGGCAGCTGCAATCGCCATGAGCCTGATCACCCGGAAGATTGTGGCCAAGCCGGTGGCAAAGCTCACCGAAAATGTGCTGGATTTTGCCAGCGAGGATACCCTGTCCTTTCCCAAGGGGGACATCCAGACGGGGGATGAGCTGCAGACCCTTTCGGAGGCGTTTGGGAAGATGGCGGATGACATCGGCCGCTATACCCGCAATCTGGAGGCGGTGGCGGCGGATAAGGAGCGGATTGCTACCGAGCTGAGCCTGGCCACCGATATCCAGGTCTCCCTGCTGCCCAGAAGGTTCCCCGCCTTCCCCGACCGGGATGAATTCGATATCTATGCGGTCATGCAGCCTGCCAAGGTGGTGGGCGGTGATTTCTACGACTTCTTTTTGATCGATTCCCACCGGCTGGGCGTGGTGGTGGGCGGCGTCTCCGGCCGGGGCATCCCGGCGGCGCTGTTCATGGTGGTGGCAAAGACGATCATCAAAAACCAGCTGATGTCCGGCGCCCCGGTGGAGGAGTCGATGACGGTGATCAATTCCCGCCTGTATGAGAGCAGCGCCTCCAATGTGGTGGTGCGGGCGTTTGTGGGAATTTTGGACACCCGGGACGGCCATTTCTCCTATGTGAATGCGGGGCAGCAGCCGCCGCTCATCCTGCGTAAGGACCGGACGTTTGCCTTTTTGGATGGCCAGGCGATGACGCCCCTGGCCCAGACCGAATATGTCCACTACCGGGGTATGGAGCTGCGACTGCGCCAGGGGGACCGGCTGGTCCTCTATTCGGAGGGGGCAACGCTGGTCAAAAATACCGATGGCGTGCCCTTTGGCCCCGAGCGGCTGCGCACCTATCTCAATTTGAAGCGCGGCAGCGAGGAGCTGCAGGGGATGGTCACCAGCCTGTGCAGCGAGCTGGAGGTCTATGAACACGGTGTTGCGCGGGAAGAGGATGTGACCGTGCTGGCCCTCTCCTATCTGAAGGGGGACCGGGCCCAGGCGGAGCTGCTGGTGGAGGCCAAGGAGGAGGAATTCTTCCGGGTGCAGCAGTTCCTGCGGCGGCAGTTGGAGGAAAACCAGCTGGGCGGTGTCTTTTACGCCCACCTTTCGGTGGCGGTGGAGGAGGCGTTTGCCCTGGTGGCCGGCCGCCTGGAGAACCGGGGGGAGATCTTGGTGCGCTGCGCAGTGGAACAGCAGTCGGGCCAGGTGGCCGTCTCGCTGCTCTATCCCGGCCCCCAGGAGGACCCCTTCGCCCAGCTCACCAGCGTCCAGGAGGATGCGGTGGCCTTTATCCGCCGCAGTGTGGATACCCTGCAATACCGCTATCAGGATGGGCGAAACGGGATCACCCTGCAAAAGTCCGCAAAATAGCCTTCCAATTTATGGCATAAGAACCGGGAACGGCCGGTATCGGATCAGCAGCCGCTGGTCCGATACCGGCCGTTTTGCCTTGTCGGGTCCACACTGTGGAAAATTTTTCAATTTCGTGGCGCTCCAAGGCCGGAAAAAGTTTGGCCGCAGCAGCCTTTGCACGCCCATAGATGGGGGAGAAAGGCTGCTGATGAAATTGCCGCAGGCGCGGGATGGCAGCCCTGCCGGCCGCGGCAATGGCACTGGAGATATCTGCGGGGAGGGGCTCCGCTTTCCGGTTACAAATACCGTCCGGTGATGCTGGCGGGGTTTCCGGCCACCTGCCGGGGGGTACCGGTAGCGATGATCCGGCCGCCCTCCTGGCCGCCGCCCGGCCCCATGTCGATGAGGTAGTCGGCATTGCGGATCACATCCAAGTCATGCTCGATCACCAGTACGGTGGCCCCGTTTTGGATCAGGGTCTCAAAAACTCCCAATAGGGTCTGCACATCCAGAGGGTGCAGGCAGATGGTGGGCTCGTCAAACACAAAGACGGTGTCGGCCTGGCCCCGGCCCATCTCACTGGCCAGCTTGAGCCGCTGCGCCTCACCGCCTGAGAGGCTGGGGGTGGCCTCCCCCAGGGTTAGATATCCCAATCCCAGATCCTGGAGCACCTGAAGCCGCTGACGCACCAGTTTGAGCCCGCTGCAGGCCTCCAGCGCCGTATGGATGTCCATGGCCATCAGCTGGGGCAGGGAATGGGCACTGCCGGTTTTACCCTGGTGGCGTACCTGGAAGGCCTCTTTGGCATAGCGGGAACCCCGGCAATCGGGGCAGGGAATCTCCACATCCGGCAAAAACTGTACATCCAGGCTGATTACGCCGGTGCCATCACAGGTGGGGCAGCGCAGCTTGCCGGTATTGTAAGAAAAATCCCCAGCCTGATAACCCAACCGTTTGGCATCGGGAGTTTTGGCATAGATTTTGCGCAGTTCATCGTGGACATTGGCATAGGTGGCTACGGTGGAACGGACATTGATGCCGATGGGGGTGGCGTCGATCAGTTTCACCCGCTGGATTCCCGGCGCCGTTACCGCCCGCACGTGGTCCGGCAGCGGCTTTCCGGCGATGGCCGCCTCCAGGCCGGGAACCAAGCTCTCCAGGATCAAGGTGGTCTTTCCGGAGCCGGAAACACCGGTCACCACCGTCAGACGGCCCTTCGGGATGGAGACCTCCAAAGGCTTCACCGTGTGGATCGCCCCAGTGGACAGCTGAATGGTTCCCAGGTCAAACAGCGCCTCTGGGGCGGTTTGCTGGCGGACCTGGACCTGGGCTTTTCCTCCCAGGAACGGCCCAATCAGGGAGTGGGGATCCTCTGCCAGTGCCTGTACCGGGCCCTGAGCCACCACCTGGCCGCCGTTAGCTCCCGCCCCAGGCCCCATCTCGATCAGCCAATCAGTCTTGGCCAAAATCTGGGTGTCATGGTCCACCAGCAGCACCGAGTTGCCATCCGCTGCCAGATCCTCCATTACGGCGGTGAGCCCGGCGATATTGGAGGGATGCAGCCCAATGGAGGGCTCATCCAGCACATACAGCACGCCGGTGGTGCGGTTGCGTACCGCCCTAGCCAGCTGCATCCGCTGCCGTTCCCCGGTGGAGAGGGTGGAGGCGGCCCGGTCCAGGGTCAGGTATCCCAGTCCCAGTTCCATCAGCCGCTGTGCCACCGTTTGGAACGACTGGCAGATACTTTGGGCCATGGGGCGCATCTGTTGGGGCAGGCTGCTGGGCAGTTTGGCCACCCATTGGACCAGCTGTCCCAGGCTCATCTGGCAGGCGGCATCCAGACCAATCCCCTGCACCAGCGGCGTCCGGGCCGCAGGGGAAAGACGGGTGCCGCCGCAGTCGGGGCAGATATCCTCCTTGAGGAATTTTTCCACCCGCTTCATACCCTTCTCATCCTTTACCTTTGCCAGGGCGTTTTCCACGGTGTAGACCGCGTTGAAGTAGGTGAAATCCAGTTCGGCGGCATCGTTGGAATTTTTAGCTTTGTAAAAGATGTGTTTTTTCTCCGCCGGGCCGCTGTAGACGATCTCCTTCTCCCGGTCGGAGAGCTCCCGAAAGGGCACGTCGGTGCGCACCCCCATGGCCCGGCAGACATCGGTCATCAGCGACCACATAAGGCTCTTCCAGGGAGCAACCGCCCCCTGGTCAATGGTGAGGGAGTCGTCCGGGACCAGGGTGGCCCGGTCCACTGTGCGTACAATGCCGGTACCTCCGCAGGTGCGGCAGGCCCCTTGGCTGTTAAACGCCAGCTCCTCTGCTGATGGGGCATAGAAATGTGTGCCGCATACCGGGCAGCAGAGCTCCTGCCCGGCGGCCACCCCCAGGGTGGGTTCCAGATAGTGGCCGTTGGGGCAACGGTGGCTGGCCAGCCGGGAATAGATCAGCCGCAGGCTGTTGAGCAGCTCGGTGCCGGTGCCAAAGGTGCTGCGGATGCCCGGCACGCCCGGCCGCTGATGCAGCGCCAACGCCGCCGGGACATAGAGCACCTCATCCACCTCCGCCTTGGCGGCTTGGGTCATCCGCCGGCGGGTATAGGTGGAAAGGGCCTCCAGGTACCGCCGGGAGCCCTCGGCATATAGTACCCCCAGCGCCAGGGAGGATTTTCCTGAACCGGACACCCCGGCGATCCCGACGATCCGGTTTAAGGGGATCTTTACATGGATATTCTTTAAGTTGTGTACCCTGGCGCCCCGAATCTGGATCGCCTGGGGTGCGCCGGT
>DXES01000056.1 GCA_019114825.1 Candidatus Anaerotruncus excrementipullorum | reverse complement strand
TAGGTGGAGGCGGCGAGCTGCCCTTTTGCGATGTCCAGATCCCCGCTGAGGAACGGGAGACCCGCCCGCACCTCCCGATAGGTGCGAAAATGGCTGTCCGCCAGCTGTTCCACCAGCTCGCATTGGGCCTGGAGCTTGGCCAGGTCCATGGAAAAGCTCATCGAACCGGGCACATTGCACATATACTGGGCCACATAGTCCTTGACGCCGCAGGCCTTGGCATTGTAGGCGCTGATGTATGCCATCGCCACCGAGATGACGTCATGGGCATCCCGCAGCCCCCAGTGGTGCGGCTCATTGACCTCCACCGGGATCCCCCGCTCCCCATGCCAACGCATCAGCTGCTGGGCCTCCGCCATGGAGACCTCCAACGTGCGCTCCCCGCGCCCGTCCAGCTCGTTATACCAGCAGAGAGGCACCGCACACCAGGCATTGTGGATGGTGCGGCGCAGGGTCTCTGCAAATTGAAACACATCGGCGGTGCCGCTGTAACAGCGCATCAGAGGAAAATTCCCCTGGCGGCTGGCCGCCTTCAGCTTTTCAAACTCCTCCTCGCTGTGGATGGGGACACCCCCTGCCCCGTCCATCTGGGGGTTCCGCCGCTCGGGGTGATAGAAATACTGTTGGGTATTCTGATCCGGCCCCAGGGAGATCACATCCAGCACCCTGGCGCGGGCAATCTCCCCGATCCCCTCCTCGGTCTGGGCGAAGGAGGGCAGGCCAAAGTGATGCCGCAGCAACGGATAGGGCTGCTTTTGGAGGATGCGTTCCACCAGGGTATCCGGGTACTGCGTCTGCTGGCCGGGGCGGTCGATGCCCCGCAAAAAGGCAATGCAGTCGTCGATATCCTCGGTGCCATCAAAGATCCGGTCAAAAAACTGTTCCTGGGCGGCGACCTGGGCCACCGGGCGCGTGCCGCCAAACACCCAAATGGGCTTTTTCTCCAGTTCTGCACTCTGGCGTTTCAAATCGCGGATCAGGGGGATCACATTCTCCGGCGTCAGGCGGTAGCCCACCGCCACCAGATCGGGGCGGTGCTGCTTGATCTGCTGGATCAGCGTATCAATGGGAACAGCTGGCCCCAAAAACAGCGTATCGTATCCCTCATCCGCAGCAAGATTTAGAAAGTGTACCGCGCCCGCCACATGTACACAATTCCCGATCGAAGCGGCCATAAACAGCTTTTGTTTCATGGAGATACCCCCTTTGCAAGTTAAAAATCTGACAACTTTTAAATATAACTAGGTTGTATGTTGACATTATACCGCAAACTGAGAAAAAAAGAAAGGACATTTTCTGGAAAAACAGAAATTTTCCTAATAAATTTATAAATACAGGACATATCCGGAGAAAAAAAGAGCCTGAAACACACGTTTCAGGCTCTTTTTTGAAATAATCCCCAGCCCAAACCGGGCCCCCTCCGGCCATCTGCCAATCAACTGCCACAATATTGGGATTGCAGTGGGCTTTCCGTTCCATCCCGATCGTCTTGCCGCAGCCCCTTGACCGGCCGGATCTCAACCTCTATCCACCGCTCCCCTTCCAGCGCGCACACCACCTGCAGCGTCAGGTAAAAATCCTCCGGCGGCATCGCGATATGGTCTCGAAGACTGCCGGACTGCGGGCGGCAACGGTTTAGCACGCTTCCCAGGGCCTGGTAGGCCTCCATTCTATTTTTACAGGAGATCAGGATCCGCGCCCGTGCCCCCTGCCCCGCCAGCTGCCTTTTGGTGGGAAGCTGAAGGTCCAGGTCCACCTCCACCCCATCGTCCTTCAGCCAGTCTGCCAGCTGTTTTGCATCCTGCCGCAGCCGCTCGCTGTCCGCCTGCGCGCCATCCGGTGCCTGTTTGCCAGAGAGGTACTGGGCCTCCAGATACCGTTCTTGGAAGTTGCTCTCCCCCAGCAGCAGCCGCTGAAGGGCCATGCATCGAATTAGGCAGCACATATCCTCCTGGGCCTCCTTGGATAGATTGCCCGGGCCCCGTCCCAGCGCCTCCATCTGCCCCAGGCCCAAACCGATCACCTTCTCCAGGAGGGCGGCGGCCTTTGCTGAGGAGGGAAATGCAGCAAAGAAACCGGAGGGGACTCCTCTCCCCTCCGGCCCCAGCCAGCGGTACCAGGGGAGGTTGGGATGGAGCTGGAGCAGTTCCCTGGCAGCCGCAACGGCAGAGGCCTGCACAGGCTCCCAGGAGGAGCTGGGCTCCCCCGATGCCTCCAAAAGCCGCTGTAGGCGGAGGGCTGCATCCTTATAACGACAGTAGTCCCGGTATTCCTGGTGGATGAACCTCCACCGGGGCTCCTCTTCCCTCCAGCTGTCCTCTACAAATATAGTAGGATGCTCCATCAGTGTTCTTCTGACGAGATCCGGAAAACCGGTATCCCCGGAGAGTATCTGCCAGGGCTGTTCCAAATCCCGTTCATAGAAAAACCGGAAGAAGCCGTCGGGATGCTCCCGCACCCAGCTGCAGAGCCGGTAGATTCCAGCCTTTACTTCTGCATGGGATATTTGGAACCGCTCCCCCATCTGGGAAGCCAGCAGGGGCAGCAAAAAATGATGGACAAAGAGGCTGCGTACCAGAGCGGTTTCATCGCCGGAAAGCTGATAGAGCTTCCAGCAAATCCCTTCGAAATAGGCCTGGAGCAGATCGTATTTATCCAAAATTTGGGAGGAAAAATGGAACCGGTGGCGGTCCTGCTGCATCTGTAATAGACGGCTGGTTTCACAGTAGAGGGTCAGCAGCATAGGGCAACGCAAAAGCCGGTGCAGCTGCTCCTCCTGCAAAAAGCTTAGAAGACCGTCCGTTTGCCCTTTTCCCCTTCTTCTTCTCAAATAGCGTCCAACCTTCTCCTCATCCAGCCCACATAGGTATAGGGTGGTCGGGACATCCGCCGAATACTGGGGCGTCAGCGAAAACGGGAGGTTAAAATCACAACAACCCGGGAATAACGCTGCCACGCGCTGATCTGGCGGATCAACGGGAGCCGCAGCTCTGGGGATACCTCGTTGAAGCCATCCAACAACAGCAAAAACCGGTGGGCAGTGCCAATCCCCTCAGAAAAAAGGCGGATGGTTTCGTTCAGCTGAGCCGGTGTCAGATAGGTATCCGCAAACAGGAATCCATTCGCCGCCTCGGTGAGCAGAGCCTCCTCCAGTTCCTCTGGGCGCTTTGTATTCAGCCGGTAAAGTGAAATTAGATTGACAAGCCAAGGGGACTCCGTCCCTTTTGCCAATAAATGCGCCCACAGGGAGAGCAGAAGGGAGGTTTTCCCCATCCCCCCTTCTCCCACTAGTTGGATCTGTTGGAGGCCGCAGTGCTCCATCCAGGGCAGCAGGCGGGTGAACCTCAATAGACGGTTATCCACTTTTATAGGAGGCACAATACCTGGATCGACCGGTTGGCCACCATAGGAGGCTCGCGCCTCCCGCAGCCGGTCTTGCAGCCGCTCACCCGACCGCCTTCTGACTTCCTGTCCGTCAAAAGGAGGGGGAATGGGGAGCTCAAGGCTGGCTTTGATCTCCCGAAGAAGCTGTAGAGTTTCCTGGGAAAGACCACAGTGATAAAGATTAAAACCTTCCCAGCTTTCAAAAAATGTCCGCCCCATCTCTTCCACAATGCAGGCGGACAGCTGCTCCAGGGGAGCTGTCGTGGGGTCACAGTCCGCAAGGGCACCGAGCGCACCGGCAATCACCTCTTGGAGCTGTTTTTCCGGATGCGGGGACTTTGGAAGCAGGTGCGCCTGCCCGGCAGAGAATAACGCCTCCTCCACCGCCCCCTCCCACCCGGCCGGAAGCTCAAAGGGATCCGTCCGGTAGACCTTTGCCGCCGCTCTTTGGATAGAGGTGCGAAGAATCCCTTGCAATCGCTGCCAGGGCGCCTGCGCGGCCCCCTCTTCCAAACCATTGACGATGCTTTCGGCCAGGCTCCCACCCAGGGCAGCTGTAAAAAAGGGCGCCTGCCTTTGCCCATCCAAAAGCGCCGTAAATAGGGCTCCCGCAAGGAGGGCAAATGTCCCTTTGGGGCTCCATTTCATAGGCCGCATCCCCTTTCTCTAGCAAGAAATTGGAAAAGGCCCGGAGCGGCAATCGCTCCGGGCCTTTTCCCAGTTGGTGGAGCCGAGGGGAATCGAACCCCTGTCCGAAAACCAATCCATAGGAGTTTCTCCGAGTGCAGTCGTTCTTTTGAAATTCCCTTGCCGAATCGCCGGACGACAGGCTAAACGGTTTGGTAGCCCCTGATACAAGCCCGCCTACGGGACGCTCGGCGGGATCGTTCACCACTCATCGACGCCCAATCCGGAGCCGTGGTACTCACCGGTTGGACGGCGGCTTAATTAAGCCGCAAAAGCAAAATTATTGTTGTCGTCTAATTTTGAAAACGTCATACTTTTATAGAGGTGCATGCTCCTCTACTCGCTACCCCGACTTCACGATCCCCGTCGAAACCTTTACGGCCCCAAATTGGATGGCGCATCCATCGGATATCTCTATTATAGCAGAAACTAACCCCGTTGTCTATCTCGCATGGCCCGCTCAATCTCCCGTTTGGCGTCCTTTTTGGCCATATCCTCCCGTTTGTCGTGGAGTTTCTTTCCCTTGCACAGCCCCAGCTGCACTTTTACGCGGGAGCCTTTAAAGTAGAGGGAAAGGGGGATCAGCGTATATCCCTGCTGGGCCACCAACCCCATCAGCTTGTGGATCTCCCGCCGGTGCATCAGCAGTTTCCGCGGGCGGTAGGGGTCGCGGTTAAAGAGGTTGCCGTGCTCATAGGGGGAAATGTGCATCTGCTTGATGAACAGTTCTCCATGGTCGATGTCGCACCAGCTGTCCTTCAAATTGCAGGAGCCGTTGCGCAGGGACTTTACCTCCGTTCCGCACAGCTCAATCCCAGCTTCATAGCTCTCCTCCACAAAATAATCATGGCGGGCTTTCCGGTTGAGCGTGATTGTCTTAGTAGGTAGCCGGTCCATCCTCTTTACACCCCTCTTCCCCTTCAAAATTTTACCGGATCAACGGAATACCCACAGGCGGCTGAACAAAAAATTTACCGCCAGGGTTACACAGGTGGAGAGCAGCATGGCGAATAGGTCAGCCAGCCCCATCCGTGCAAAGGCGCCGATCAGCAGCATGCTGAGCCCCAGGGTTACTAAGTTGGAAAAAACAAAGCGGAGCAGCTGCCCGCTGAAAAACCGTTGGGCGGAGTGGAAGGTCCAACTCCGGTTGATCAGATAGCTGTTGAGCATCCCCGCGCAGTAGCCGATCGCCTTGCTGAGGTAGACGTTTACCCCCAGGGCCAGCAGCAGAAGGCTGGAGACCGCCATATCCACCAGCGTGTTGCCCACACCGGTAAGGCCAAATTTGACGAGCTTTTTCAGCTCCGCTTTCCCCTGTTCCCAATCCAGCCGCAAAGCCGTCCCTCCATCAAAAGATCTCGCTGCGCCCTTCCAGCGCCCGGGAGAGGGTTACCTCATCCGCATACTCTAGATTGCCCCCCACCGGGATGCCATAGGCCAGGCGGGTGACCTTGATCCCCATGGGCTTTAGCAGGCGGGCCAGATACATGGCGGTGGCCTCCCCCTCCACTGTGGGGTTGGTGGCCATCACCACCTCTTTAACGGCGCCATCCTTCAGGCGGGCTAACAGTTCCTTGATGCACAACTGGTCCGGGCCCACTCCATCCATGGGGGAGATCAGGCCGTGAAGCACATGGTACAGCCCATGGTACTCCCGGGTGCGCTCAAAGGCGATCACATCCTGGGAGTTCTCCACCACACAGATCACCGATGGATCCCGGGAAGCATCCGAGCAGATGGGGCACAGCTCCTTTTCGGTCAAGCTCTGACAGATCCGGCAGCGCTTGATCTTTTCGTGGGCATCCAGAATCGCGTTGGCAAACTCGGCTGCCCGCTCCTTGGGCAGGGAAAGCACATAAAAGGCCAACCGCTGGGCGGTCTTCCGCCCGATGCCGGGCAGCCGTTCAAACTGCTCCACCAGTTTGGTCAGCGGCAGTACATTGTATGCCATTTCCGCCTCAAACCATGCCGGGGATCTGCAGTCCGTTGGTGATCTTATCCATCTCCGCGTTGGCAGTCTCTTCCACCGTGCGGATCGCCTCATTTACTGCAGCCACAATCAGATCCTGGAGCATCTCCACATCCTCGGGGTCCACGATCTCCGGCTTCAGGGTGATGGATTTCAGTTCTTTTTTGCCGGAGATCACCACCTCCACCATGCCGCCGCCGGCAGTGGTAGTAAACTCCCGCTGGGCCAGCTCCTCCTGCTTCTCCTTCATCTGCTCCTGCATCTTCTGGGCCTGACGGATCATCGCCTGCATGCTCTGAGGGCCGCCGCCCATCCCCTGGGGAAGTCTTGCTTTCATGTCAAATCCCTCCAACTAAAATTCTGGTATTTATTCTGTAATGTCAACAGGGACATTCAGCTCGCTGGCCCGTTTCAGCAGCCCTTTCAGAGGGTCCGCCGCAGCGGCCTGCTCTGAAACGGTATATTTCTCCGAGCGGAACGGCCCTAGATGATACTTCTGCCCGGTTACCGCCAAAATGGCGCTGCGTAGGCTCTCTTTTGCGGCCACACTGGTCCGCAGCAGCATTAGGAACAGATCGTTTTTGCAGTCCACCAGCATCAAGTCGCCGCTGGTAAACGCCCTGGATTCTACCATCGCCCCATAGAGGGCGGGGTTGATCTTCTGCAGCTCCTCCAGCACCTTATTCCAATTTGCAAACGGAACCGCTTCCCGATTTTGCGGGGCTGCCGCAGGCTTTTGCGTAGGCGCCGCACCGGCTGCCGGTTTTGAAGGCGGCGCCTTGGGCAAGGCGACGGATACTGCGGGGGGATCCGCCGGCTGGGCAGCAGCCGGCGCAGCCAAAACACCCGAGCGGAACTTCCGCTCCAGCTTTTCAATCCGGGCATAGGCACCTTCCAGCCCCTGCCCCAGCTGCTCGTCCCCTAGGCGTACCACCGCCATCTCAAATTCCGTGCGCTTAAAGGAGGTGCGGGAGAGCCGGCCCATGGTGTCCTGCAGCACATCCAGGGCATATAGGATCCGGCCCAGGGAGAGCCCCTTGGCCTGCTGGCGCAGCCGCTCCAGCTCCTCCGGCGTGCTTTGGACCAGGTCCTCCGGGGTTTTCACGGTTTTTACCAGCATAAGATCCCGAAAATGGCCTGCCAGCTGCTCGCACAGCTGGGAGAAGTCTACGGAATTTTCGCTGAGCTGCCCCACCACCTGCAGCGCCTGCCCCGGCTGGCCGCCCAAAATGGCGTCCGAAAGGGCGAAAATCTGTTCCTGACCGGCCAATCCGGCCGCCTCGGTCACCGATTGGACGGTGATATCCGGGCCATAGGAGGCACAGAGATCCAGCAGCGAGAGCGCATCCCGCATCCCGCCATCCGACAGCCGCCCGATCAGCAGCGCCGCGTCCTCCGCCAGGGAGAACCCCTCCTGCTCCCCTACCTGGAGCAGCCGCCGGGCAATCACCTGGGAGCTGATCCGTTTAAAATCAAACCGCTGGCACCGGGAGAGGATGGTTGGCAGCACCTTATGCACCTCGGTGGTGGCCAAGATGAACAGCACATGCTCCGGGGGCTCCTCCAGGATCTTCAATAGCGCATTCACCGCCCCCGCCGAGAGCATGTGGCACTCGTCCAGGATGTACACCCGGTATTTCGCCACGGCAGGAAGGAAGAATGCCTCCTCCCGCAGCTGGCGGATGCTGTCCACACCGTTGTTGCTGGCGGCGTCGATCTCCGCCACATCCAGGATCGACCCATCGTCGATCCCCCGGCAGATATCACACTGGTTGCAGGGGTTGCCGTCCACCGGGTGCAGGCAGTTGACCGCCTTGGCAATGATCTTGGAGCAGGTGGTCTTGCCCGTCCCCCGGGAACCGGTAAACAGATAGGCATGGGAGAACTTGCCAGACGCCACCTCATGCTTTAAGGTGGTGGTAATGTGCTCCTGGCCCACTACATCGTCGAAGGTTCTGGGCCGCCACTTCCGGTAAAGCGCCTGGTACAAAGCGGTATCCCCCCTTCGGACAAATAGAAACGGCGTGTGCCCACAAATGCAGGCACGCAGATTACCTGCGGCGCACATCGCAGACCGCTTAATGCTGCTCGGTTCCCCGCCTGACATGGTTCGCGGCGCTCTGTCGCACAGGACCCGCATGCCCGCATGTCTGGGCACACACCGGTCATGCTGTTCACATGCTGGAATATTATAGCATAGACGCCCCCAAAATGCAAGCCCCGCTACACGGGCAAAAGCAGGCGGCTTTCAGGGGACGGCTGTTACCGCCGCTTGGCATAGAAGAAGAGGGCCACCGTCCCGGGGCCGGAGTGGGCGCCGATGGTGGGCCCCACATAGCTGATGGTATAGTTCCGGATGCCAAACCGCTTTTTCACCTGGTCGGCCACAAACTGGGCGTCCTCCAGGCAGTCCCCGTGGCTCAGGGCAAACCGGTCGCAGTGCTGGGGATCCATCTGCTCGGCCATGCCGTCCACCAGACGCAGCAGGGATTGGCGGCGGCCCCGCACCTTCCCGGTGGGGATCAGCCGCCCCTGGTCATCCACATGGAGCAGGGGTTTGATCCCCAGCATCGTACCCATGATCGCAGCGGTGGCGGAGACCCGCCCGCCCCGGCGCAGGTGGTTCAGATCATCCACCGTAAACAGATGGGCCAGATGGGGGATATCCTCTCGGATCGCCGCCGCATTCTCCTCCAGGGAGAGGCCCCGCTCCTGGTTTTCCACCGCCCGGGCCACCAGCATCCCCTGGCCGGCCGAAGCGGCCAGGGAGTCCAGTACCAAAATTTTCCGCTCCGGAAAACGGGCCCGCAGCTCCTCCGCCGCCAGGCGGGTGCTGTTATAGGTGCCCGAGAGGGCGGAGGAGAACATGATGCACAGAAGGTCCCTCCCCTGGGCCAGATAGGGTGTGAGCAGCTCCTTGGCCTCCTCCAGGTTGATCTGGGCGGTCAACGGCATCTCCCCGGCCCGCATCCGGCTGTAAAAATCGGGCCGGGAGAGGGCGGGATCGTTGCAGCGGTAGGTCTTTCCCGCCAGCGTATAGGTCAGCTCCATCTCCAAAATATCGTGATCCGCCGCATATCCCGGTACCAGGTCGGCATTGGAATCGGTTACAATCTTATAAGGCATCAGCTGCTCCGCCAAAACAGTTCCCCCCATCTTCAAAACTGTACAAAATCGGATAGCTCTAGGATACCATATCCAGGCAGAAAAAACAAGAATTTGTTCCTATTTCATCTGCAGCAAATGAATGGCATCGGCAATCCGGCGGAAGATGGGGCCGGCGGTATCGCTGCCCGACTCCCCTCCCTCCACCAACACCGTGATGGCATACTGGGGTTGTTCAGCGGGATAGTAGCCAGCAAACCAGGCGTGGACGATCTCGCTCTCCTCCTGCTCCGGGTCCCGGTAGAGGCCGGTCTGGGCGGAGGCGGTTTTGCCGCCCGCGGTGCCGTAGAGGGGCTTGGCCTTGATACCGCTTCCCTCCTCCATATTGGAGACCAGGCACTCCCGCAGAATATCGCTGGTCCGTTTGGAGATCACCTGGTTGGGGGCGTAGGAGGGGGTGTGGGAACGGATGGTCTCCCCGTCCTCGGTAAACCCCTCCACCAGCCGCGGGGTAACCGCGTAGCCTCCGTTGGCCACAGTGGAGAGCATTTGGGCGATCTGCACCGGCGTGGCGGTCAAACTCCCCTGCCCAAACGAGAGGTTGGCCACCGCCGCCGGGTCCTTCAGCTCGTTGTCGGTGGGCAGGGTGCCGCTCTGGGTGGTCAGGCCGCCGCCGAAATCCGCCGCTTTGGAAAAGCCGATCTCCCGGGCCAGGGAGACAATCGTTTTCCCGCCGGTCTCCAGCCCCAGATGGATAAAAAACGGATTGCAGGAGACCTCAACCGCCTTTTTGAGATCGAGTTCCCCGTGGCCGATCCGCCAATGGCAGTGGAAGATCTGCCCGTCCACATCGATCGCCCCCAGGCAGGTATAGGGGGTATTGCGGCCGTAGCCGTTTTCCAGTGCGGCGGCGGCTGTCACCAATTTGAAGGTGGAACCCACATTGTAGGGGGAAAACGCCCGGTTTACAAAGGGGCTGTTCGGGTCGTGGAGGCTTTCCGCCAGATGGTTGGCATCGTAGGCAGGCACCGACACCACCGCCACCAGGTCGCCGGTATGCACATCCATCACCACCGCAGCCCCCTTTTCCACCCCTTCCATAGCGGTCTGGGCCGCCCGTTGGATCTCGGCGTCCAGGGTGAGTACGACACCGCCGGGGTCCTGGTAATTTTCCCGGACCACCTGCGGCAGTTCCCCGGTGCGCAGCGCCTGCCCGGAGGCATCCAACGTGTAGCGCAGGGACAGCGACCCATCATACTGCTGGAGAGCTTCATCGTAGGCCAGCTCGATGCCCGCCGCCCCCCGGTCCCCCTCCGGCGCCAGGTAGCCGACAATATGGGGCGCCAGCTGGTTTTGGGCATACCGGTCCTGGAGGGTAAACATCTCCACATTGGGGGCAAAGACCCGCGCCTCCCCCAGCTCCAACAGGTAGGGCCGGGAGGCTGCCGGGTCAAATTCCAGCGGATACCCATATTCATTCACCGCCTCTGCCAGCGCGGTGTTGGCCTCCGGGGAGGGCTGCACCGCCGCCACCGTCCTGCTGTGGGTACCCACCAGCGGCTCCAAATCCCGGTCGTAGATGATTCCGCGGGTGCGGTCCACCTCCAGGAGAAAGGCGCTCTGGGTATTGGCCGCCGAGGCCAACAGCCCCCCGCCGGAGAGCGCATACAGCCGGCAGAGCATCCCCCCAAACAGAACCACCAACGCCGCATAGAGGCCCATCACCCGTCTTCCCATATCCATCCCTCCAAATCCCAATCTATGGATAGTGTGGACCGGAGTGGGCCCGCTCATGCGGTTCCATATAGCATAACATTTTGGAATGTATTTTCATAACGAATTAGAACTTGTATTTCAAAGAGAACCAGTTTAAACTGAGAAAGTGAAATTAGGGAAATTCCCCAATTCCCCCGCCGGAAGGGCGGGCAACTATCGGGCAATTTACGCAAACAGCTTGCGGTTTCCCGTTTTCCGGCGGACAGATTGGGAGGGTTGTCATGGAGGGGATCATCAGCAATTTACAGCGGTTTTCGGTGGATGACGGGCCGGGAATCCGCACCACCGTCTTTTTCCAGGGCTGCAACCTGCGCTGCGCCTGGTGCCACAATCCCGAATGCATCCCCGGCCACCCGGTGCTGCAATACCAGGCCAGCCGCTGCACCGGGTGCGGGGCCTGCGCCGCGGCCTGCCCCACCGGCACCCATGTATTCTCCCAGGGGGAACACCTGCTGCGCTGGGAAAACTGCCGGCACTGCGGCGCCTGTGCCGCAGCCTGCCCTGCCGGCGCACTGACCCTGCGCGGCAAGCGCAGCAGCGCCCAGGCGCTGCTGGCCGAACTGGAAAAGGACCGGGACTACTATGAGACCTCCGGCGGCGGGATCACCTGCTCCGGCGGGGAACCGCTTTTGCAGGTGGACTTCTTGCGGGAACTGCTCTCCCTGTGCAAACAAGCTGGGCTCCATACGGCGGTGGATACGGCGGGCAACCTGCCGTTTTCGGCGTTTGAGGCGGTTTTGCCGGTGACCGACCTATTTTTATACGACATCAAGGCGGTGACCCCCGCCCTGCACCGGCGGGCCACTGGGGTGGATAACCGCCAAATTTTGGAAAACCTTCCCAGGCTCCTCTCCGCCGGGGGCCGGGTGCTGATCCGCGTCCCGGTGGTCCAGGAATACAACGGCACTTTGGAGGAGCTGACAGCCATTGGGGACTACCTGGCGCCGCTGGGCCCGCTGACGGTGGAGCTGCTGCCCTACCACGACTACGGCGCCGGAAAATATGGGACGATGGGGCTGCCCTATGCCCCCCTCCACCACCCGGACCGGGCGTTTTTCCAGAACGCCGCACAGCTGCTGCAACAGCGCGGACTCACCGCGCTTTATCACCTGCCCAATCAATAAGGAGGAGTTTCACCATGGCAGAGATCTCTATGAGCCCCCGGGTCCGCCAACTGCTGGCCCACCGCAACGAGCATTTTGACCGCAGCATTATCCGCCAGCGGGATGACGCCTTCTATGAGGCGTTCCAAGCAGCGCCCGGGGACAGCAAGCAGATGCAATTCGCCAAAGGCTTTGCCAACGCCCTGGCAAAGAAAAAAATCCTCATCGAGCCCTATGACATCCTGGCCGGTTTCTCCTACCGCTATACCTATGAGTCCACCATGGCCATCCGGATGTTTGATTTTGACCCGCAGTACCGGCCCAGCTCCATCGAGCTGCACGATAAAGAGGCGGAGGACGCCATCACGGCGCTGGGGCTGCAGCCCGATGGGGAGCAGGCCAAAACCCTCCGGCTGTTTGCCCAGGAGACCGACCATTGGCTGTATAAGCATTGGGAATCCGGGCACATCCTGCCCGGCTATGAACGGCTGATCAACATCGGGTTCGGCGGCATCCGGGAGCTGGGGGAAAAAGCGCTGGCCACCGCCACCCCGGAACAGGCCTCCGCGATCCGGGCAATGCTCCTCTGTAACGAGGCTGCCACCCGCTATATCGAGCGCTACCGGGATCTGGCCCGGCAGCTGGCGGATGAGGCCAGCCCGGAGGACGCCCCCTATCTGAACCGGATGGCAGAGGGCCTGGCCCAGATTGCCAGCGGCCCCGCCAAGACCTTTTTCCAGGCGGTGCAACTGGTTTGGCTCACCCACGAGATGCTCTATGTGGAGAGCTATCCCTCCTCCTTCTCCTTCGGGCGGATCGACCAGTACCTCTACCCCTTCTACGCCCGGGATCTGGCGGAGGGGACCCTCACCCGGGAAGGCGCCGCAGAGATCATCGATGCGCTGTGGATCAAGTTCAGCACCACCCTGCACACCTACCAGAACCTCACGTTGGGCGGCTATGATTGGGAAAACGGCCGCACCGACTGCAACGACCTGACCATCTTGGGCCTACAGGCCAGCAGAAAGCTGAAGTTTGAACAGCCCCAGGTCTGTTTCCGCTATCACACCGGCCTGCCGGACGAGGTTTGGGAGGAGTGTGTGGCTCTTTTGCAAACCGGCACCGGTTTTCCCGCCTTCTTTGGGGACAAGGCCTGTATGGAAAATAAGATGCGGCTGGGGATTCCCCAGGAGGACGCCAAAAACTTCGGCCTGATCGGCTGCGTAGAGATGGGGATCCCCGGCAAGGAGTATGGAAAAACCGAGGTGCTCCGGATCAACTGGCCTAAGGTGCTGGAACTGATGCTCCAGGGCGGCCGGTGCGCCGTCACCGATGAGCAGTTCCCGCTGGAGGAACAGAAGGACCTGGCCTCCATCCAGACGTTTGAGGAATTTTACCAGTGGTATATCCGGGAGCTGCTCCACGTGAGCCGGGTGGGCGTGGAGAGCATCAACCTGCTGGACCGGGCGCTGGTGGACTGCTACCCCACCCCCTTCCTCTCCAACCTGGTGGAGGGCTGTTACGAACACGGGAAGGACATCACCGCCGGCGGCGCCATCTACAACAACACCGGCATCAACGGCTGCGGCATGGCCAACGCGGTGGACAGCCTGGAGGCCATCAAGGTGCTGGTCTTCCAGGAGAAAAAATACACCCTCGACCAGATCGCCCAGGCCTGCGCCGCCAATTTTGAGGGCTACGAAACCCTGCGCCAGGATTGCTTGCGCTGCCCCGGCTATGGTAACGACAACGAGGAGACCAACCAGCTGATGGCCGACCTCATCCAGCAGTATAGCGACTTTGTTTCCACCCTCTCCAACCCGCGGGGCGGCCGCTACCAGTTGGGGCTCTACTCGGTGGAGGACCATGCCTATATGGGGCAGAAGACCGGCGCCCTGCCGGATGGCCGGAAGGCCGGAGTGGCCCTGGCCAACGGCCTCTCCCCTGCCCAGGGGCGGGATACCAATGGCCCCACCGCTGTGATGAACTCCATTTTGCACAGCGATCTGCGGTCGCTGGCCAACGGCATGGTACTGGATCTGAAATTCACCCCCTCCTTCCTGGAAAAGCCCGCCCATCAGGCCGCTGTGCGCGCCATGGTGGATACCTACTTCAAACGCGGCGGCGTAGAGGTCCAATTCAATGTGGTGGACCGGCAGACCCTTTTGGACGCCCAGCAGCATCCGGAGGAGCACCAGGACCTGGTGGTGCGTGTCTCGGGCTTTAGCGCCCTGTTTGTGACCTTGATGAAAACCACCCAGGACGACATCATCGCCCGTACCCAATACGCCACCCTCTGACAGCAGGCCGGACCGTAGGCGAAAACCGGCATTTTGACATGAAAACAAGCAGCCC
>DXES01000055.1 GCA_019114825.1 Candidatus Anaerotruncus excrementipullorum | reverse complement strand
GGCTGGCGAGGGCACCACCACCGCCACCCTGCTGGCCCAGGCGCTGGTGCGCGAGGGCATGAAGAACGTCACCGCCGGCGCCAATCCCATGGCGGTGAAGAAGGGCATTGCCAAGGCTGTGGATACCGCCGTGGCCGCCCTGGAGGAGAACTCCAAGAAGATCAAGGGCAGCGACGATATCGCCCGCGTGGGCTCCGTCTCCTCCGGCGATGAGACGATCGGCAAGCTGATCGCCGAGGCCATGGAGAAGGTCTCCGCCGACGGCGTCATCACCATTGAGGAGTCCAAGACCGCTGAGACCTACAGCGAAGTGGTGGAGGGCATGCAGTTCTACCGGGGCTACATCACCCCCTACATGGTCACCGACACCGAGAAGATGGAGGCCGTCCTGGACGACGCCTACATCCTCATCACCGATAAGAAGATCTCCGGCATCCAGGAGCTCCTGCCCCTGCTGGAGCAGGTGGTTCAGGGCGGCAAGAAGCTCTTGATCATCGCGGAGGACGTGGAGGGCGAGGCCCTGTCCACCCTGATCGTCAATAAGCTGCGCGGCACCTTCACCTGCGTGGCGGTGAAGGCCCCCGGCTTCGGCGACCGCCGCAAAGAGATGCTGCGGGATATCGCCATCCTCACCGGCGGCGAGGTCATCAGCGAGGAGGTCGGCCTGGAGCTGAAGGACGCCCAGATGTCCCAGCTGGGCCGTGCCCGCCAGGTGAAGGTCCAGAAGGAGAACACCATCATCGTGGACGGCTATGGCGACAAGAAGGCCATCAAGGACCGGGTGGGCGCCATCCGTTCCCAGATCGAAGTCACCACCAGCGACTATGACAAGGAGAAGCTCCAGGAGCGCCTGGCCAAGCTGGCCGGCGGTGTTGCGGTGATCAAGGTCGGCGCCGCCACCGAGGTGGAGATGAAGGAGAAGAAGCTGCGCATCGAGGACGCGCTCTCCGCTGCCAAGGCGGCTGTGGAGGAGGGCATCGTGGCCGGCGGCGGCGTGGCCCTGCTGAACACCATCCCCTCTGTGGAGAAGATCATCCCCGGCCTGGAGGGCGATGAGAAGACCGGCGCCCGGATCGTGCTGAAGGCTCTGGAGGAGCCCATCCGCCAGATCGCTGCCAACGCCGGCATGGAGGGCTCTGTGATCATCGACAAGATCAAACGCGCCCGCAAGGTTGGCTATGGCTACGACTTCGCCAAGGAGACCTACGGCGAGATGCTGGAGATGGGCATCCTGGATCCCACCAAGGTGACCCGCAGCGCCCTGCAGAACGCCTCCTCTGTGGCGGCCATGGTGCTGACCACCGAGTCCCTGGTGGCCGACGAGAAGGAGGAGACCCCTGCGGCTCCTGCGGCCCCTGCCGGTGGCATGTATTGATCCAAAAGCAAGACGGTTTTGCAAGGCGCCCGCCTGTGGATTGCACAGGCGGGCGCCTGCTTGTACAGAGGAAGTCATACCAGTTGTCTGAATGGACAAAATGCCATTCCCCAAATTTCGCGGATTCCACCATTCCTCCAATCTTTTTGAAAAACCGGTTTTCCCGTTGCAAAATTTCTGTAATTCATGTAAACTGAAGGTATCATGTGCAGGCAGAGAGGAGGGCGGTTGCATTGACTTGGACCGGCATGGGCAAAAAACGCTTCGAGCTGGAGGGCTGGCGCGGCCGCCAAAAGAGCGCCTCTCTGGAACCAGAGGGATAATTGCAGGCTGTGAGACCCACAGCCTGTTTTCTTTTGCGCATGGAGCTTTTACAACAGGAGGAGGTTGTGCCATGAGTGAGAAAAAAGTGGCCATCGTCATGGGCAGCGACAGCGACCTTCCGGTGGTGAAGGCGGCCGCCCAAGTGCTTTGGGAGTTCGGCATCGGCACCCAGGTGCGGGTGCTCAGCGCCCACCGTACCCCGGGGGAGGCCTGCGCCTTTGCCGCCGCTGCCCGGGAGAATGGGTTTTCCGCCATCATCGCGGCCGCCGGCAAGGCGGCCCACCTGGCCGGCGTGCTGGCGGCCCACACCACCCTGCCGGTGATCGGCCTGCCGCTCAAATCTTCCGAGCTGGACGGGCTGGACGCCCTGCTGGCCACCGTCCAGATGCCCTCCGGTATCCCGGTGGCTACGGTGGCAATCAACGGCGCCAAGAATGCAGGACTATTGGCCGCCCAGATCATCGGCGTTGCCGACCAGGAGGTGGCGGACAAGCTGGCTGCCTATAAGAAGGAGATGGAGCGGGCGGTTTTGGAGAAGGACCAGAAGGTCCAGGCGGAACTGTCCAAATAATATTTTATAAAAACGGAGGATTGTACAATGGAAAAACGGGAACAGCTGTACGAAGGAAAAGCGAAAAAGGTGTTTGCTACCGACGATCCCAACCTGTATATTGTGGACTATAAGGACGACGCCACCGCCTTCAATGGCCTGAAAAAGGGCACCATTGTGGGCAAAGGGGTCATCAACAACCGGGTGACCAACCATCTGATGAAGATGCTGGAGTCCCATGGCATCCCCACCCACCTGGTGCAGCAGCTCTCCGACCGGGAGACGCTGGTGAAAAAGGTGACCATCGTCCCGCTGGAGGTCATCGTGCGCAACATCGCCGCCGGTTCCCTCTCCAAGCGGCTGGGCCTGCCCGAGGGCCAGCCGCTGGCTCAGCCGGTGCTGGAATACAGCTACAAGGACGACGACCTGGGCGACCCCATGGTCAACGACTACCACATCTTCGCCATGCAGCTGGCCACCCCCGAGGAGCTCAAAACGATTGCCGACTACGCCTTCAAGATCAACCAGCTGCTCTCCGACTACCTGAAGGACCTGAATATCCTGCTGGTGGACTTCAAGCTGGAGTTCGGCAAGACCCCCGATGGCCAGATCATTCTGGCGGACGAGATCTCCCCGGATACCTGCCGGTTCTGGGATGCCACCACCAAAGAGAAGCTGGATAAGGACCGGTTCCGCCGGGACCTGGGGGGCGTCGAGGATGCCTACCAGGAGATCCTGCACCGCTTGATGGGAGAATAAGTTTCCAACTGTGCCTAAGAAGAAAGGAGACCGGACGTGTTCGACACGATTCATGAGGAGTGCGGCGTATTTGGCATCTACACCCGGGAGCGCTCGGATGTAGCCAGCAGCACCTATTTCGCCCTCTATGCCCTTCAGCACCGGGGCCAGGAGAGCTGCGGCATTGCGGTGAACGACCGGGGTGTGATCACCTGCCGCAAGGATGTAGGCCTGGTGCCGGAGGTGTTCCACAAGGACACCTTGACCCAGCTGGGGCAGGGGACAATGGCCATCGGCCATTGCCGCTACTCCACCACCGGCTCCAGCAGCCCGATCAACGCCCAGCCGCTGGTGGTGCGCCACTGCAAAGGCCCCCTGGCCCTGGCCCACAACGGCAACCTGGTGAACGCCCAGGAGCTGCGCCAGCAGCTGGAGCTCAACGGAGCGATCTTCCACACCACCAATGACAGCGAGGTCATCAGCTACATCATCACCCGGGAACGGCTGCTCTCCCCCTCCATCGAGGAGGCGGTGGCCAAGGCCATGTACACCATCAAGGGGGCCTACTCCCTGGTGATCATGTCCCCCCAGAAGCTGATGGCGGTGCGGGACCCCCACGGCTTCCGGCCGCTGTGCATCGGCCGCCTGCCGGATGACGGCGGCTATGTGTTCGCCTCCGAGTCCTGCGCCCTGGACACCCTGGGGGTGGAATTCGTGCGGGACGTGGAGCCTGGGGAGATCGTCATCGCCGACGAGAACGGCCTGCGCAGCATCCGCACCCACTGCGGCGGACCCAGCAGCATCTGTGTCTTTGAATATGTCTACTTTGCCCGGCCCGACTCGGTGATCGAGGGGGTCTCGGTGCATGAGGCCCGCCAGCGGGCCGGCCGCCTGCTCTACCGGGAGAATCCCCAGGAGGCGGATGTGGTCATCGGCGTGCCGGATTCCGGCCTGGATGCCGCCCTGGGCTATGCCAAGGAGTCGGGGATCCCCTATGGCGTGGGCTTTATCAAAAACCGCTATATCGGCCGCACCTTCATCCAGCCCACCCAGGGCCAGCGGGAGGACGCGGTGCGCATCAAGCTCAACGTGATCAAAGAGACGGTCCAGGGCAAGCGGGTGGTCATGGTGGACGACTCCATCGTCCGCGGCACCACCTGTGCCCGGATCGTGCGCCTGCTGCGGGAGGCGGGGGCCAAGGAGGTCCACTTTGCGGTGACCTGCCCGCCGTTTATCAACCCCTGCTATTTCGGCACCGATATCGACAGCCGGGAGCACCTGATCGCCTGCCGCATGAGCATCCCGGAGATCGCCAAGCAGATCGATGTGGACTCCCTGACCTATCTGAGCGTGGAGGGGGTCCGGTCGATCGCCAAGGGGGCCCACTGCGGCTTCTGCACCGGCTGCTTCACGGGGGAATACCCTGTGGAGGTGCCGGATGAGATGCCCAAGAGCAAATTCGAGCACAAGATTGAAAAAAAGCCCCGCTGAGACTGGAGGGAATGGGATGAACAACAGCTATTCCGACGCCTATAAGGCGGCGGGCGTAGACGTCACCGCCGGTTACCGGGCGGTGGAGCTGATGAAGGCCCACATCGCCCGCACCGCCGTCCCCGGCCTGCTGGGCGGGATCGGCGGCTTTGGGGGCCTGTTTGCGCTGGACCTGACTGGGATGCCCCACCCGGTGCTCTGCGCGGGCACCGATGGGGTGGGCACCAAGCTGAAACTGGCCTTTTTGATGGACAAGCACGACACGGTGGGCATCGACTGCGTGGCCATGTGCGTCAACGACATCGTCTGCTGTGGGGCCAAGCCCCTCTTCTTCCTGGACTACATCGCCTGCGGTAAAAATGTCCCGGAGAAGATCGCCGCCATCGTCAGCGGCGTGGCGGAGGGGTGCGTCCAGGCGGGCTGCGCCCTCACCGGCGGCGAGACCGCCGAGATGCCCGGCTTCTATGGCCCGGAGGAGTATGACCTGGCCGGCTTTTCGGTGGGGGCGGTGGACCGGGAGAAGATCCTGGATCCCCAGAACGTCCAGGCCGGCGACCTGCTGATCGGGTTGGCCTCCAGCGGCGTCCATTCCAACGGCTTCTCCCTGGTGCGCCGGGTGTTCGATGTGGAAAAGCCCGGCGTGCTGGACCGCCATTGCCCCGACCTGGGCAAAACCCTGGGGGAGGCGCTGTTGGCCCCCACGAAGATCTATGTGAAACCGGTGCTCCGGCTGCTGGAGCAGCTGCCGGTGCGCTCGATCGCCCATATTACCGGGGGCGGCTTCTATGAGAACATTCCCCGGGCGCTGCCGGAGGGCAAGCGGGCGGTGATCCAAAAGACCCAGCCGCCGGCCCTCTTCCAGATGATCCAGCGGGAGGGCGGCATCTCCGAGCACGATATGTACAACACCTTCAATATGGGGGTGGGGATGCTGCTGGTGGTGCCCCAGGCGGACGGCGACCGGGCGCTGGCGCTCCTGCGGGAGGCCGGGGAGGACGCCCGGGTAATCGGCCATGTGGAGGACGGAGAGCGGGGGGTTACCCTATGCTGAAACGGATCGCCGTGCTGGTCTCCGGCGGGGGGACCAACCTGCAGGCGCTGATCGACGCCCAGGCGGACGGCCGCCTGAAGAGCGGCCGGATCGTCCGGGTGATCAGCTCCAAGCCGGATGCCTACGCCCTCACCCGGGCGGACCGGGCGGGGATCCCCACCACGGTGGTTCCCCGCAAGCAGTATGCCAGCCGGCAGGCTTATGACGAGGCGGTTTTGGCGGCGCTGGAGGAGGCCCAGGCCGACCTGGTGATCCTGGCGGGCTTCCTCTATGTGTTGGGGCCCCGGGTGATCCGGGCCTATCCCGACCGGATCATCAATGTCCATCCGGCCCTGATCCCCTCCTTCTGCGGGGATGGGTTCTATGGCCTCAAGGTGCATGAAGCGGCGCTGGCCTACGGCGTCAAGGTCACCGGGGCCACCGTCCATCTGGTGAACGAGGTGACCGATGGCGGCCGGATCCTGCTACAGAAGGCGGTGGAGGTCCAGGAGGGGGACACCCCCGAGACCCTCCAGCGCCGGGTGATGGAACAGGCGGAGTGGGTGCTGCTGCCCCAGGCCGCCGAGATGCTCTGCAAAAAGCTACAGGAGGAACAAGATGGCTAATCTCTTGGATTTGGGCAAGCTGCTCCGGGAAAACGCCTACCCCGGGCGGGGGATCGTGCTGGGGCGCAGCCAGGATGGGGCCTCTATGGTAGCGGCCTACTTTATCATGGGCCGCAGCACCAACAGCCGCAACCGCATCTTTGTGGAGGAGGGGGAGGGGATCCGCACCCAGGCGTTTGATCCCTCCCAGCTCCAGGACCCCTCGCTGATCATCTATGCCCCGGTGCGGGTGTGTGGGGATACCACCATCGTCACCAACGGGGACCAGACCGACACCGTTTACGACTATCTGGCCCAGGGCAAATCCTTCCAGGAGGCCCTGTGTACCCGCACCTTCGAGCCGGACGCCCCCAACTACACCCCCCGCATTTCCGGCATCCTCCAGGGGGAGGGCTACCAGCTCTCGATCCTCAAGAGCCTGGACGGGGATCCGGACTACCCCCGGCGCCAGTTCTTCCTCTATGAAAAGGGCAAGCCTGGGGTGGGGCATTTCATCCACACCTACCAGGGGGACGGCAGCCCGCTGCCCTCCTTCGCCGGGGAACCGGAGCAGGTGGCCCTCTCCGGCGGGATCGACCAGCTCACCCAGCAGATTTGGGAGAACCTGAATCCGGACAACCGGGTGTCTCTGTTTGTGCGGTATATCCAGCTGGACACCGGCCGGTGGGAGACCCGGATTGTGAATAAGAACGTCTGAGGAGGCTGCGAAAATGGCAGTGGAATTGGAACTGAAATATGGCTGCAACCCCAACCAGAAGCCCGCGCGGATCTTTATGCGGGAGGGGGAGCTGCCGGTGCAGGTCTTGAACGGCCGCCCCGGCTATATCAACTTTATGGACGCGCTGAACAGCTGGCAGCTGGTGCGGGAACTCAAGGAGGCCACCGGCCTGCCCGCAGCCGCCTCGTTTAAGCATGTGAGCCCCGCCGGCGCGGCGGTGGGCCTGCCTCTCACAGAGGTGGAGCGCCGGCTCTACTTTGTGGATATGGATGCCCCGCTGACCCCGGTGGCCTGCGCCTACATCCGGGCCCGGGGGGCCGACCGCATGTCCTCCTATGGGGACTGGGCGGCCCTGTCGGACGTGTGCGACGCCGCCACCGCCCGTTACCTGGCCCGGGAGGTCTCCGACGGCATCATTGCCCCCGGCTATACCCCCGAGGCGATGGAGATCCTCAAATCCAAGCGCAAGGGCAACTACAATGTGGTCCAGATCGACCCGGATTACCAGCCGGCCGCGCTGGAGTACAAGGACGTGTTCGGCGTGACCTTTGAGCAGGGCCACAACAACCAGAAGATCGACGCCTCCCTGCTGCAAAACCTGGTCACCCAGGCCAAGGACCTGCCCGCCGAGGCGCAGCGGGACCTGGTGATCGCCCTGATCACCCTGAAATATACCCAGTCCAATTCGGTCTGCTATGTCCGGGACGGCCAGGCCATCGGCGTGGGCGCCGGCCAGCAGAGCCGGATCCACTGCACCCGTCTGGCGGGCAATAAGGCGGACCTCTGGTGGCTGCGACACCATCCCCGGGTGCTGGACCTGCCCTTCAAGACGGATATCCGCCGCCCTGACCGGGACAACACCATCGACGTCTATCTGTCGGAGGACTGGATGGACGTGCTGGCGGATGGGGCCTGGGAGCAGTTCTTCACCCGCAAGCCCGAGCCCCTCTCCCGGGAGGAGAAGCGGGCCTGGCTGGATACCCTGGATGGGGTCAGCCTGGGTTCGGACGCCTTCTTCCCCTTTGGGGACAATATCGAGCGGGCCCACCGCTCGGGTGTCCAGTATATCGCCCAGCCGGGCGGCTCCATCCGGGACGACCATGTGATCGATACCTGTGACAAGTACGGCATCGCCATGGCGTTTACCGGCGTGCGGCTGTTCCACCACTGAGCGGCAATTTGAGAGAGGACGGAGGGGTTCTGCAATGAAGATTCTGGTAGTGGGCGGCGGCGGCCGGGAGCATGCCATCGTCCGCAAACTGAAGGAAAATCCCCGGGTGGAGACCATCTACTGTGCCCCCGGCAATGGCGGCATCTCCGCGGACGCCGTCTGTGTGCCCATCAAGGCCCCCGATCTGGAGGGGATGGCCCAATTTGCCCGCCAGGAGGGGATCGACTTTGCGGTGGTGACCCCCGATGATCCGTTGGTGTTGGGGATGGTGGACGCCCTGAACGCCCAGGGGATCGCCACCTTTGGCCCCAACCGGGCGGCCGCCCGGATTGAGGGCAGCAAGGTGTTCGCCAAGGACCTGATGAAGAAATACGGCATCCCCACGGCGGACTACCAGGTGTTCTCCGACCCCGGGGAGGCCCTGGACTACATCCGTGCCCAGGGGCGTTACCCGGCGGTGATCAAGGCGGACGGCCTGGCCCTGGGCAAAGGGGTGCTGATCGCCCAGTCGGAGCAGGAGGCGGCGGACGCCCTGCACACGATTATGGAGGAGAAGGCGTTCGGCGCCTCCGGCAACCGGGTGGTTGTGGAGGAGTTCCTCACCGGCCCGGAGGTGAGCCTGCTCTGCTTCTGCGATGGCAGGACCATCGTGCCCATGGTGCCCGCCATGGACCACAAACGGGCTTTGGACGGCGACCAGGGGCTCAACACCGGAGGCATGGGGGTGGTGGCCCCCAACCTCTGCTATACCCCCCAGGTGGCCGAGGCCTGTATGGAGCAGATTTTGAAGCCCACGGTGGCGGCGATGCAGGCGGAGGGCTGCCCGTTTACCGGCTGCCTGTTCTTCGGCCTGATGATCACCCCCCAGGGGCCCAAGGTGATCGAGTACAACTGCCGGTTCGGCGACCCGGAGACCCAGGCGGTGCTGCCCCTTTTGGAGAGCGACCTGCTGGAGATCATGTTGGCGGTGTGGGACCGGCGGCTGGACCAGGTGCCGGTGCGGTTCTCCCGGCGGCATGCGGCCTGCGTGGTCATGGCCAGCGGCGGCTATCCCCAGCACTATGAGACCGGCAAACAGATTTTCGGCCTGGACGCCCAGGGCCAGCGCCCGGACGCGGTGATCTACCATGCGGGCACCCGCCGGGAGGGGGACAGCTTCTACACCGCTGGCGGGCGGGTGCTGGGGGTGACCTGCCTGGGCGGCAGCCCGGAGGAGGCCCTGGCCAACGCCTACCGGGCGGTGGGGGAGGTCTCCTTCGAGGGGGCCCACTATCGCCGGGATATCGGCGCCCGGAACCGCCGACCCTAAAAGGGGCGGCCCGGGCGGCCGGCCCAATAAGGCAACCTTTGGAATCTACTGCGGCGGCCTAAGGCCGCCGGGGTCTGTTGCGCAGCCGATGAAATGGCAGGGAACCACAGGCGCACAACAGCCGTCTTTCAGCTTCGCGGCAGCGGGCTACGGCCCGCCCGGCAGCTGGGCGGCACGCTTGTGAATTTCCTGACAAATAGGGGGCTGTGTGTGATGGACCTGCTGCAAAAACTGTTTAAACGCTATCTGATCGACGCGATGAGCGCCATGGCGCTGGGGCTGTTTTCCTCCCTGATCATTGGGCTGGTGCTCTCCCAGATTGCCAAGCTGCCGGGGTTGGGATTTTTGTCCCCCCTGACCGAGGTGCTCAGCGCGTCGTCTCCTGTTGTAGGGGCCGCCATCGGTACGGCGGTGGCCGCCGGGCTGAAGGCAAAGCCGCTGGTGGTCTATTCCTGTGTGGCCTGCGGCGCCATCGGCTATGTGGCGGGCGGCCCGGTGGGGGCCTATATTGCCGCCGTGGCGGGCAGCGAGGTGGGGTCCCTGGTGGCGGGGCGCACCGGGGTGGATATCCTGGTCACCCCCATGGTCACCATTGTTTCCGGCGGGCTGGTGGGCCAGCTGGCCGGGGGATATGTGGACCAGTTCATGTCCTTTTTGGGCGGGGTGGTCAACTCGGCCACCGAGCTCTCCCCGCTGCCCATGGGGATTGTGGTCTCGGTGGTGGTGGGCATGGCCCTCACCGCCCCCATCTCCTCCGCTGCGCTGTGCATCATGCTGGACCTGTCCGGCCTGGCGGCGGGGGCGGCTACCGCGGGCTGCTGCGCCCAGATGGTGGGGTTTGCGGTGATGGGCTTTCGGGCCAACGGCTGGGGAGGCCTGGTGAGCGTGGGGGTGGGTACCTCCATGCTCCAGTTTGCCAATATTATGCGCCGGCCCCAGCTGTGGATCCCGCCCACCCTGGCCTCCGCAGTGCTGGGGCCGGTGTCCACCTGTGTGCTGCACATGTCCAACACCGCCGCCGGGGCCGGAATGGGCACCAGCGGCCTGGTGGGCCAGTTTGGTACCCTGGCGGCGATGGAGGGGGCGGTGTCCCTGCCGGTGCTGCTGGGAGAGATGGCGGTGCTGCACTTTTTGCTGCCCGCGGTGTTGACCATGGTGTTCTATGGCTGGATGAAACGGGCGGGCTGGGTCAAAGACAGCGACCTAAAGCTCCAATCCGCCTAAATTGGGAACGGACGCCCCGGAGGGCGGCAGGCCTGCCGCCCTCCGGGGCGTTTTTGGCGCTCTCCGGCCCCGGCGCGCATAGAGTGGGGGGAGAGGGGGGAGACGGATGGACAACCGGGGTACGGCCGGCAGCGGGCAGGGGGCCCAGATGGTCTATCTGGCGGCGGCGGTGGCCCAGGCGCTGACCCAGCAGCTGAGCCCGGCACAGATCAACCTGTTGGCCAACTTTTTGTCGGTGGTCACCGCCAGCATCTATGCGATTTTAGCGGCCCAGGACCCCTCCGAACCGGCGGGGCCCTGAAAAAGTTGCGGCCTCCGGCTGTTTCTGGTATAATCAATGGATGACAACGTGGAAAACGGCGGATTTTTTGCAGACCGATGCAGTAAAACGCAAGGTTCGCTTCACTATATGGGTGAACCGTTCCGATTCCCTAGGACGCTGGGGAAAATTAGAAATGGTGGTAAAAAATGGTTGTGGATGTGGAAGCGGTCAAGCGGGCCCGGCTTGGCGATAAGGAGAGCTTTGGGGAGGTCTACCAGCAGATTGCGGATGACCTCTACCGCGTTGCGCTCTATTCCCTGGGAAATGCCCATGATGCCCAGGACGTGGTGAGCGAGACCTTCATGGAGGCCTATAAGGGGATCAAAAACCTGCGGGATGAGGGCAGCTTCAAGGCGTGGATCATGCGGATCCTCTCCATCCGCTGCAAGCGCAAGATCGGACAATACATCGCCGGGCGCAACGAGCTGGACATCGACGACTTTTTGGACCTGAGCGACCGCGGCCCCGGGGTGGAGGAACGCTCCACCGAAAAACTGGCGCTGCTCAACGCGCTGGAGACCCTCACCCCCCAGGAGCGGCAGATCGTGGCCCTGGCGGTGGTCCAGGGCTACACCGTGCGGGAGACAGCGGAGATCCTGGGTGCCCCCCAGGGGACGGTGAGCTCCAAGCTCCACCGGACGCTTAAAAAGCTGCGGGCCCAGTTGGAACGATAACGCAGAAAGGGAGTGATGAGCATGGATTCTGAGAAACGACAGGAGCTGGAGGAGTCGTTGGCGTTTTTACGCGGCCGTTTTGAGGAATTGAACCAGGACATCAAACGGCCCCATTCCCTGGATGCGGAGGTGTTGCGCAAAAAGCTGGAGGAGTTGGAGGCGGCCCCGCCCGTCCGCCCCGCCCTGCGGTTTCCCAAGCAGTGGCGGGCAGCGGCGGGGATCGCAGCCTGCTTTGTATTCGTGGTGGGGGCGTTCCTGCTGGCCGGCCCCCAGAGTTCAGAGAACCTTCTGGGCGGCGCCGCGCCTGCTGCGGGCGCTTCCGCCGCCGCTGCGGCTACGGAGGGTACGGCCGCTTTGGAGCCGGAAGAGGGGGCGGCTGGGGAAGAGACGGTAACGGTAGAGGAAGCTATGGTGGCGGAGGCCGCGGCAGCAGACGACGCCCTGCCCAAGGAGAACCCCCAGACCGCTGGGGGCGTCCCGCGGATGGCCCTCTACGGCGCCTCCCAGACCGCCTATGCGGAGAGCTATGCACAGCTGCGGGACCAGGTGTATGCCCTGGGCCTGGAGGCAGTGGACGGCGTCTCCCCCTCCATCTCTCTGGAGGCCGGAGCGAATGACATGGATGCAGGACGGATAGAGGACCAGGCGGGGGCAGAGGCGGCCCCAAAAGCGGCGGCGGCTACGGAAAATACCCCCCACCGGCGGCAGGAGGGCGGGGAGCTTCTCCAGACGGATGGCGGCTACCTCTACAGCTATGTGATGAAAAACACCACCAGTACCGGTCCCTCTATCCGCGTCCTGACGCTGGAGGGGATGGAGGAGGTGGCTTCGATCCCCCTGGAGTCGGATATTGAAACCTTCTATGTGTACGAAGGCCGTTTGGCGGCGGTGGCGCTGGACTATGCGGGGATCCCCGCTTCGGCGCTCCCCAAAACCTCTGTGGAGGAGGCCGCGCCGGAACCGGCCCAGGTGCTCCAGGGCAACTGGTGCGGGGTGGGCAGCGATACAGCCGCCAAGGTCACCTTCTACGACCTCTCCGACCCCACCCAGCCCCGGCTGGAAAAGAGCTTCCAGCAGTCCGGAGGCTACCGGACCTCCCAGCTAAAGGGCGGGACGCTCTATCTGCTGAGCGAATGGGGGGTCTCCCAGGATCCCACCGCCCAGGGGGCGGCGCTGGCGGAGCTGGTCCCCGCCACCTATGACAGCACCCAGCCGGCGGCCCAGCTGTTGGAGGCCGAACAGATTCTGCTCCCCCCTGACGCGGCCAGCGCCAGCTATGGGGTGCTCTCCGCCATCGACCTGGCCACCGGCCAGGCCCAGACCCAGGCGGTGCTGGGCGGCGCGGAGGGCTTCTGCCTCACGGCGGATGGGCTGAGCCTCTATGTGGACGGGGGCGGCTGGACCAGCCTGCTCCAGCTGGAAACCGGATCAGGCGGGTTTTCGCTGGCAGGCAGCACCACCCTTTCCGGCCGTCTGGTCCAGATGGGCGGCCTGCCGGGGGCGGACGGATGCCTCTATGCGGCTGTCAGCTCCCCCACAGGGGAGGGCGCCTACAGCAGCAGCCTCTACCTGATGGACGGGCAGCTGCAAACGGTGGGCGTGTTGGACGGCCTGCTGGCAGAGGGGGAGCTGTCGGCGGCCTGCGCCGCCGGGCAAACGGCCGCCCTCTGCGCCAATACCGCAGAGGGCAGCCTGCTGGTGGCGGTGGACTTGCAGGACACCGCCCAACCCCAGGTGGGCGAACCGTTGGAGCTGCCCATTTTTCTGCGCCAGCTGATCCCTCTGCGGGAGGGGCTGGTGCTGGGGGTAGGCCAGTCCCCCGACCGGCCGGAGGCGGATGGGGGATTGGAGCTGGTGGTGGTGGAGCTCTCCGGCTCTGCCAGCCCCAGGCTGGCCTCTCGCTACCCCTTTGGGGCGCGCAGCCATTCGGACGCCTTGACCAACCCCAGCGCGGTGCTGGTGCAGCCCCAGGAGCGGCTGTTTGGGCTGCCGGTGCTCACCCGCACGAATGCGGTGGAAAAGGAGCGTGCCTATATGCTTTTCACCTGGGAGGATGCGGGCAGCCTGAAGCTGGTTGGCTCCCTCACCCAGGGGATGCTCTCCAACACCGACTACAGCGCCCCTCAGCGGGCGGTGCTGGCGGAGGGCGAGGCCTACATCTTCGCGGCGGATTGGCTGGCGCGCTGCCAGCTGGACCCCTGGCAGGTGCTGGAGCTGCGGCAGCTATTTTGAAGACGGAAAGGGACGGGAGGCAGCCCACAGGTTGCCCCCGTCCTTTTTGGAGGAAAGCGATATGCGTATTTTGGTGGATGCGGACGCCTGCCCGGTGCGGCGGCTGATTGTGG